>JACCRT010000014.1 GCA_013813355.1 Acidobacteriota bacterium
CAGTATAGCAAGTCCACGCCCCTTACCCCTGCGACCGCATGTTCCTCGGCTGACGCTGCCGAACGTGATCGGGGTGTACGCGCTGAGCGGGAAAGTGCGAAAGTCGCTTGACAGCTACAGGACGCCGTACCGCAGGGGCGGGTTCCAGGTGCATGCATGACGCGGACGGGACGGAGGTGGCCGGCTTAGGTCTGCTTCCGCCTCCGGAACCACAGGGCGAGGAAGACCGGGAAGCCGAGAATGCGGCCGGCCATCGAGTTCGACTGCACGACCGAGGGCTCGAATGCGCGGGCCCGGTGGACCGGGCGGGGTTCGCGGGCCGCTGGCGCATCGCCCTGTTTCTTCTGGCGGGCCTCGTAGTCGCGCGCCGCCGAGGCGCCGAGCTTTCGCTTTTCACCGGGCACCTTTTCGCCGGGGTCCTTGCCGTGGGGTGAGGCGTGCTCGATCTCGGCGTTCATCTCGGCGCCCAGCAGGATGGCCATGCTCGAGATGTAGAACCAGAGCATCAGGATGATCGCGCCGCCGAGCGAGCCGTAGGTCTCGTTGTAGTCGGCGAAATTCGTGAGGTAGAACCGAAAGGCGAGCGACGCCAGCAGCCAGAGGGCGGTGGCCAGCAGAGCCCCCGGCGTGATCCACGCCCAGTCCTGCTCGGCGTCGGGCGCGAAGTAATTGAGCAGCGCGAGCGCGAAGGCCACCAGCGCGAAGACGAGCGGCCACTGCACGATCTTCCAGGTCCACACGAACACGAGCCCGAAGCCGAACTGTTCGGCCAGCCAGTCCGCGATCGCCGGACCCAGCATGACGAGCCCGAACGCCAGGAGGATGAATACCGCCAGCCCCACCGTCAGCGCGATCGCCGTGAGACGCGTGCGCCACCACGGCCGGCCCTCCTCGATGTCGTAGACCCGGTTCATGGCGTAGATCACGCCGACGATCGCCGCCGAACTGCTCCAGATCGCCATCAGGAACCCGAAGGTGAGCAACCCACCGCTCTGATTCTCGCGCACGTTTTCGAGCAGCCCCTCCAGAAGCCCGACCATGTCGCCCGGCAGGAACGGCGCCGCCGTGGCAATCAATTGCTGGATTGAAGCTTCAGGCAGGAAGCTGGTCAGGGCCACGAGGAACACGATCGCGGGGACCAGCGCGAGGATCAGGTAAAAGGAGAGCTGAGCGGCGAGGCCGACACCGTTGTCGGCATTGAACTCTTTGACGGTTCGCTTAAAGAGCTCGCCCCACCCGATCGGGATGTCAAAGACCTTCAACATGTCCGACGGCGTTGCCAGATACGTGCCACGTGTCACGTCACACGTGGTACGTGGCACGTGGCACGTCGCCCGTTTTACAGCCCCGTGACGCGGATGGCGCGGAGGATCAGGCCGTCGGCGGATTGGAGCGCGTTCTGATCGGCGGCGCTGAGCCCCTCGGTCGAGAGACTCCCAGCCGCCTCGATGCGGCCCTCGATCGCCACGGTCTGTCCGGCCCTGAAGCCTTCACGCCGATCGCCGATCTGCCCGGTCATGCCGGTCGTGTGAGGCGCGAGGACGAGCATCCGGTCGCCGGCGCCGGCCGCGATCCAGAACGTCCGCTCACCCCCGAGCGCCGTGATTCGCGCATCGTGCAGGTGGACGTCGTCCCCCGCCTCGACGCCGACCAGGCCGGTGCCGGCGCCGGCGGTGCCGACGGTGTCCGGCGCGCCGACCACGCCCGGCACGCCGGCCTGGGGACCGGCCTCGTAACCTGTCGTGGCGGCCGTCTCCGTGCCGCGCTGCTCGGGCGCCGTCCGCATGAGCCACCACGCGCCCGCGATTACAAGCGCCAACAGCAGGATCGGAATGAAGGCGGACCCGGCGCGGCTGCCGCGCGGATCAGCGGGTTCGGTGGCATACCCCCGTCCGGGCCCGGGCGGGACAGGACCAGTCTCTCTCACACGCGGGGTGGAATCGACCGGCGCGGTCGTACTATACGGGTCGGTGAACTTCTCATCGTCGTTTCGATAGTCAGCCATGTCGTGATGTCTCCCTGCTGTTTCGAGTTCAAGCCGGGTTCAGTGCAGGAATCATGCCTCGATACCTCGAGCGTTTCCCGCGCGTCGATAATGGCCGAGCTCCTCGCCGTTGCCGGGGCAGGTGCTCGCGACAACGCGTACGCAGAATCTGCCATATTGAATTTCCCGCCGGACGATGGCATCGTCGTCGTCTCCGATGCCGTTCGCTCGCTCAGGATGCTCTGAGTCAGCCGAACCTGCGGTCGGCGAGCGACTCGACGCCATGACGATTACGTGTGAATCGCCCACGGACCTGCTGGCGACCCTGCACCGCCACTTCGGCCATCGCGCGTTCCGGCCGGGGCAGGAACAGCTCGTCGCCGCCGTGTTGCGCGGGCGCGATGTGCTGGCGGTCATGCCGACCGGCTCGGGGAAGTCGCTCGGCTACCAGCTTCCCGCGGTCGTGCTGCCGGGGACGACGCTCGTCGTGTCGCCGCTCATCTCGTTGATGAAGGACCAGGTGGACGAACTCAATCGCCGCGGCATTCCGTCCGGCGCGCTGCACTCGATGCTGTCGAGCGAGTGCCGCCGCGAGGTCATCGAGGGCGCCCGTGCCGCGCACCTGCGGCTGCTGTACGTCGCGCCGGAGCGCTTCGCGTCCGACCAGTTCATCCGGCTGCTCGGCGAGCTCACCATCGCGCGCTTCGTGATCGACGAAGCGCACTGCGTGTCGGAATGGGGGCACGACTTCCGGCCGGATTACCGGCGCCTGCGGTCGGCGGCGGCCGCCTGCCGGACGATCGACGGAGCCGTCCGGCCGCCCATTGCCGCGTTCACCGCCACCGCGACGCGTGAAGTCCGCGACGATATCGTGGCGCTGCTCGGGCTCGAGGCGCCGCAGATCCTCGTCGCCGGCTTCGACCGTCCCAACATCTATCTCCGCGTGGAGCCGGTCCTCGACGAGGACGAGAAGCACGAGCGGCTGCCGCGTCTCGTCACCGGGCGCCGCGCGCTCGTGTATGCCGCGACCCGGCGCAGCGCCGAGGCGGCGGCCACGACGCTTCAGGCGGGCGGGCTCCAGGCAGCCGCGTACCATGCCGGGCTGGAGGACAGGGAGCGCACGCGCGTGCAGGACGCGTTCGCGTCGGGCGCGCTGGGCGTGGTGTGCGCCACCAATGCGTTCGGGATGGGCATCGACCGCCCCGACGTCGACGCCGTCGTCCATTTCGCGATCCCGGGCTCGGTCGAAGCGTATTACCAGGAGATTGGGCGGGCTGGCCGCGATGGGCGCCGGGCGACGGCCACGCTGCTGTGGGATTACGCGGACGTCGCGACGCGGGAATTCCTGATCGACGCTCCCCGGCGCGCCGCCGCTGGGGCCCCACGAGGCGCCCGGCCCCCGGTTGATCCCGCGGAACTGGCGCGGCGGAAAGAGATCGAGCACCGGCGGCTCCAGCGCATGATCGCGTATGCCGGGACGAACGCGTGCCTGCGCGCGACGATCCTGCAGTACTTCGGCGACCCTGACGTGCGCCAGCCCTGTCACGCGTGCAGCAACTGCCAGCCACACGCCCTCGACGCGTACGAGTGTGCGCTCGTGCGGACGATCCTCACCGGCATCGCGCAGGCGGGCGAGCGCTACGGCCGGCGGCGGATCGCGGCCATGCTCGCGGGAGACGTCGATGACCTCCCGCCCACCCTGGCGGATGTGCCGTCCGCCGGATCGCTCGCTCAGGAACAGGCTTACACCGTCGGGCAGTGGATCGACGCCGCCATCTCGTCCGGCCTGATCGTGACGTCGCAGGATCAGTACCGGACCCTGAGCCTGACCGCGCGCGGGCGCGACGTGATGACCGGACGCACGGGCGACCTGCAGATGGCGTCTCCAGTAAGGCCGGCGGATCGCTGGTCCCGGCGCCGCCTTCGCGGCGTTCGACACGGGCGTTCTAGAAGGAAACAACTGTGATGTCTGGTCAGGTACTGTGGCTCGCCTTTGCCATATGGCATGTTATCTGACCTTGGCGCCCGGCAGATCGAGGATGTGCTCGGCAGGATTGAACACGGAGTCGTGAGCTGAGTGCGCGTCTGGCGCATAACCACTGCCGTCCATGCGGCCTTTGATGGCGAGGGCGCGCGGCGATTCGGCAGTCGCTGGACGCCGAAGGGAGTCGCCGTCGTCTACACGTCGGCTACGCTATCACTCGCAGCTCTGGAACGGTTCGTTCCCACCGACCCCGACTTGGAGCCCGCAGACGTGATCGCCGTGCCCGTGGACACGGACGACAGCATTCCCATTCAGTCACTCGATACGGCCGCTCTCCCGTCGGACTGGCGCACGTATCCGGCCCCAGAGTCACTCGCGCGTCTGGGCGCCGACTGGGTCGCCGAGGCGCGGACATCGATGCTGGCGATACCTTCCGTCGTGATTCCACACGAACGACACTACTTACTGAATCCCGCGCATCCTGATTTTCAGCGGCTGCTCATCGACACCGCGGAGCCGTTTAGTTTCGATCCGCGCATGTGGGGAAAACGCCGCACACGATGAGCGCGGAAACGCGCGTCATCACTCCTGCTGAGCTGGGGGAAATTTGGGGGGGGGCGAGGGCACCCGTCGGTTCCTTCTTCTCCCGTGCGCGGCCCTCCTGCTGGTCGTGGCCTGCGGGCCCTCGTCGGGTAACTCGTCAGGTAATCCGAAGGTGCCGGTCGGCGCCACGAGTTCCGGCGGCATGCACGGGATCATCGAGACCGATCGAGGGCCGTTCGCGATCGAGTTTTTCGCGGCGGATGCCCCGAAGGCGGTCGAGAATTTCCGCCTGCTCGCCGAACACGGCTACTACGACGGTCTGACGTTCCATCGCATCGTGCAGGGTTTCATGATCCAGGGCGGGGACCCCACCGGCGACGGGACCGGCGGCCAGAGTGCCTGGGGGCCGCCGTTCGAGGACGAGATCAAGGAAGACTCGGCCCTCTATCGCGACGGCTACCGCCGAGGCATCGTCGCCATGGCCAACGCCGGACCCAACACGAACGGCAGCCAGTTCTTCATCCTGCACCAGAACTACCCGCTCCCGCCGCGCTACGTGATTTTCGCGAGGGTCACGGCCGGTCTGGACGTGGTCGACGCCCTCGCTGCCACGCCGACGACGATGGGCACGGATGGCGGCCGGAGCCGGCCCCTGACGCCGCCGGTCATCAGGACGGTGACGATCCGCCCGTAGCGTCGGGTAGCTCACCTCATACGGGACACCCCTTCGCTTTTCGTGCGAGTGTCGTGATCCACCCGCGCTTGATCAGCGGTGCCCCGCGTCTGGGCGCAGCCCGGTCCGGACCGGGTTACCGCGGCTGCGAGGTCATCTCGGCACGATCACGAGGAACTCCAGCGGATCGCCGCCCGCGTTGGCGAGCCTGTGAAGCGTGTTCGCCGGAACGACGTCCACGTCGCCGCGACGGACGCGGGTGGCGCCCCAGCCCGCGGCAGCCGGCCAGATGTGCCCGCCCCGCAGATACACGACGAGGACGTCATCCGTGTGGAAGTGCGGCGGATCGACGACGGCCCCGGGCGCGGAGCGATGCCCGGTCACGAGGACGCGGGGGTTGTCGACCAGGTGACGGACCTCCGCGCTCCGGGAGACGCTCAGCGCCTCGGGCGGCGTGCCCCTGCCCATCCGGGTCGGGGCGTCCTTCAACTCGATGGCGATGGCGTCGACCCTGGCTCGACCGCGATTCTCCAGGTCGCCTGAGCCGGCCGGTTGCCAGACTGCTTCGGCGGGGGACATCTGGCCATCCGCATCCGCCGTGAGGTACACGAGAATCCGGTCGGCATCGGCGCCCCGGAGGGCAGCGCCTGGCTCGGCCGTCACGCGGCTGACGCGCAGCCGATCGTTCTCCCACTCACTATCCAGCAACGCCGGGGTCGTTCGCGCGTACTGCGCCGCCAGCGGCTCGGCGAGCAGCACCGCGAAGGCGAGGACGATGAAGAGGGGTGCAGTGACGACGGAAATGTACAGTTTCATGGATGCTTCTCCTGCCCGTCAGGCGGACCGCATTGCGCGGTCCGAACGCCGTTCGAGGAGCAAGGGCCGCGCCAGCGCCGGCTCGGCCGGTGCGCTGCCCGACCCCCTGAAAGCTCAGGACGTCAGCCCTCGAACAGCCGTCCCGCGTCGTCGAGGCGGGCGGCGACGTCGCGCATGCCGCGGCGGCGTGCCCAGTCGGCCGCGATCCGGTCCTCCTGGCTCCTCGCGCCGGGATCGGCGCCGGCGGCCAGCAGCAGCTCCACGATCTGCAGGGCCTTCGCCTCATCGTCTGGCAGCCACCAGAGCGGAGTGTGGCCCTGCCGATCGACTCCGTGCGCGAGGCGCGGATCCTCCGCGAGGATCTCGCGAACGCGGTCCACGTAGCCGCCAAAGCACAGCCGCCAGATGTCGCGGCTGTGGCGGCTCAGGAAGTCCAGCATCCGTACGTGGTCTCCATGTGCCGCCCAGCCGATGGGCGGGCTGTCGTAGGCGGACTCGCGCGGGTCGATCTCGGCGCCGCGCTCGACGAGGAACTCCGCGGCGGCGAGCGCGTCGTAGGCGGCGGCCTCGTGCAGCGCGCGCTTCCCGGTCCGATCCTGGATGTCGACGCCGAAGCCGAGGTCGAGCAGCAGCGCGAGCACGTCGGGCCTGTCGCGCTTCGCGGCCTCGAACATCGCGTGGGGTGATTGCCGGTACTCGGGGTGGACGGCGAGCAGCCGCCGAGCCTCATCGCGGTCGAGGCGGAAGCACGCATCGAGGAATCGCTCGGGCTCGTCGAGCACCGGCACGGATTGCGCCGCGCCATGGCGCGCCAGGAGGTCGGCCATCTCCACGTTGCCTTCCTTCACGGCCAGCTCGTACAGCGAGCACCGAGGGAAGCGCCTGTCGCGCGCGGGCGCCGCGTTCGGGTTCGCGCCGTGGACGAGCGCCCACTCGGCCAGCGGCATGTTGCGCTTCTTCACGGCGGTCTCGAGCACGAAGCGCGCGCCCGAGCCGTAGGCGCCCGCGTCGAACATCGGCCAGTCCGGATCCTGCCACGCGGCGCCCCGCGGCGTACCGGTGGTGCGGGCATGGACGAGCTGAAGCCACCACAGCATGTCGCCGCTGAAATGCGTGTTGTACAGCACCTGCACGTCGAAGGGCTCGGCGCCGCGCTCGAGCAGCAGGTCGAAGAGGGCCGCGGCGTACGGCTGGCGCGGCGCATCCTGCTCCCCCTCGCCGGCCACACCGGTGAGCACGGAGTAGCGGGCGTCACCGGCCATGTAGAAGTCGTCCGGAGCGGCGCCGTGGTCCAGCAGCACCCGCGCGATCTCGACCGCCTGCTCGACGGTGGCCGGATGAGTGAACCGCGTGTAGGCCAGGTACAGGATCGGCGTCCAGGTGCGGGGCCCGCCGCGGGCTCGGGCCGCGCCGGGATCCGTGGTAAGGATCCGCGCCACCTCATCCCGCTCGCCGCACACGATGGCCGTGTAGAGGCTGTTGCGCGCGATCGATGGGTCCTGCGCGAGCACGCGCTGGGCCGCACGGTCGTGCATCCGGTGCGAGCTCCTGCCGTACACTTCGTGGTCCCAGCACGCCGACTGGAGGAACGCGGCGACGCGTCCAGCGTGTTCTTCGTCCCCGGGCGCCTGCACACCGGCCCCCCGCTCCATCAGCAGTCGCGAGACGTCATCCTTTCCCTGCGGCGCCGCCCACTCGAGCGGCGTGCAGTCGGGACGGGGCCACCACTGCCCCTCGCGCGGCTCACACGACGCATACGCCTAGAACGGGCGGGCGATCGCCCCGGGGTCGCGATCGAGGATGTCGCGGACGCGATCCGCGCGGTCGAAGTCGATCGCCTCGAAGATGTCGATGTCGGCTTCGAGGATGCGATCCGCGGTTTCGCGATGCCCCGCATACGCCGCCCAGCCGGCCGGCGTCCCGCAGTACTTCCGATCGCGCACCCGCGGGTTGGCGCCGTGCGCCAGCAGGACGTCGACCGCCTCGTCGTTCCCGTGGAACGCCGCGGCGTGCAGCGCCGTGTAGCCGCCCGTGCCGTCGACCGCGGTCGCCTCGTCCTCCGCCACGTTGACGACCGAGAGGCCGCCGCGATATCGCGTCAGGGTCCTGAGCAGCGTGTCGACGACGCGCCCCGACGCGCGGCTGCTCGCGTGCACGAGGATCCTCGCCCAGCGCTCCCCGCTGGTCATCGACATGGCCTCGGGATCCTCGCGGACCAGCCGCTCCACGAGGTCCATCCGGTCGAGCGCGATGGCCGCGGGCAGCCTGATGGCGGCGCCCGCCTCGACGAGCCGGCGCACCATCTCCTCTTCGCCGAGCAGCGCCGCCTGATCGAGCGGCGTCATGCCCGCGGCGTCCTCGGCGTCGAGGTCGGCGCCCAATTCGATCAGCGCCGCGAGCGACGCGACCTGCTTCTTGACGACGGCGAGGTGAAGCGGAGTGCGGCGCTGGTTCGTTCGATCCATGCGCTGGTTGAGATCGGCGCCGGGCGCCGCCTGCGCGCGGACCTCGCCCGCCTCCCCCATCGCCACCGCGGACAGGAGCGTGTGCCGTGCGCCGTTGGCGAGCAGGTACCGCGCGACCTCGAGGTGCTGCGCGTACTCGAAGCAGACCGCCCAGCCGAGCACGTCGAGCTCGTGCGTCGTGCCCGCGCCGATCGGATCGGCCCCGTGCTCGACGAGCAGCCGCACCACCGCGAGGTCGCCGCGCTCAGCGGCGAAGTGCAGCGGATACGCGTGGTCCCCCCCGTCGCGGATGTTCGGATCGGCGCCGCGCGCGAGCAGCAAGCGGACTACGGGCTCGTGGCCGGAGCCGAAGTGAAGGGCGGTGCGCAGGCCCGTGTGGCCCGGCAGCGTCCCGCGCTCGTTCACCAGCGCCGGGTGGGCGTCGAGGATCGCCGCTACCGCCGCGCCATCCCCCTTCCCCGCCGCGTCGAGCAGCGCCGTGAGTGGCGCCTCCGGCGCGCTGCCAGACGCCGCGGGGCGGGTGAGGGCCACCCAGCTCCCGTGCCCGCGCTCGCGCGCAAGGGCGTGCTGCACGTCACGCAGCGTGGGGGTGGATGGTGCGCCGGGCCAGGCGCGGTCCAGACGCGCACGCGCCTCGGGATCGCTCGCGCGCAGCGCTTTATGCCACCGCCGGGCGGCCTTGCGGAGATTCTCCAGGGTGGTCACGGACGCCTCCTTCCGTTCGTTGCCTGGCGTCCGCTTACCTCAGGCCGGAAAGAGGTTCGAAACCGGGGGATCGAACCCGTGTGGGTGGGAGGTGACTCCCTTGCCGCGGACAGGAGGCGCCCCAGCGCGCACTGGGCACAGTCTCGGACAAACAGGCCGAGGCTGTCAAACGGCCGGCGTCACAAGCCCGGCCGGGAGTATGATGCCCGTCATGCACGCCAGGGGCTGACGCCCATCCTCAACGTGTCGAACATGGCCTCGACGGCCACGTGTTCAGGATCGGCAGGGGGAGACCGGAATCATGATCACCTTCCTCATCACCTTCCTCGAAGGGTTCCAGCGCGACCTCCGTCACGCGACGCGCGGCCTCCTGAGAAGCCCCGGCCTGCTCATCGTCAGCGCGCTCTCGCTCGGGCTCGGCATCGGGCTCAACGCCGTGCTCTACATGGCGATCAACACCATCTACTGGCACGAGCCGACCGTGGGCGCGGCCGGACGCGTCGTCGCGGTCGAACCCGGCAACGCGAACCAGTTCTCGTACCTGGATTACCAGGACCTCCAGCGAACCGGGATCTTCGACACCGCCGCCGGCTTCAGGACGTCGGCGATGAACCTCGGGAGCGGCACGGACATTACCCGGACGGGGGTGATGGTCGTCACCGCGAACTTCTTCGACGCGCTCGGCATCGAGGCCGTGCTCGGGAGGACGTTCGGCGCGGGCGAGGCCGCCGCCGAGCGCGAGCCTCGCCGCGCCGTCGTCACGACGGGGTTCTGGCGCGCGCGCCTCGGCGGCAGCCCTGGCGCGATCGGCCGCACGATCCTGCTGGACGGCGAGCCGTTCGAGGTCGTTGGCATACTGCCTGACGACTACCGCGCTGTGACGGGGTGGATGGCGCCCGCGGTCTACGTCCCCGTGAGCCGGCTCACGCTGTCCTCACTCGACAGCCGCGGCAGCCCGAGCCTCACGGTGCTCGCCACGCTCGGCGCGGGCACGACGGACGCGCAGGCCCGCGACGCGGTGACCGCCTTCGTCGCGGCGCTCGAGCGCGTGCATCCCGATCGCCTCCCGGCGGAAGGGCGAACCGCAAGCGTCTACCCGGTCGCGCAGCTGCAGTTCCGCGGCACGCCGGCGCAGTTCTCGTTTCTCGTGACGGTGACGTGGGTCACGGCCGGACTCGTGCTGTTCATCGCCTGCGTCAACGTGATGGGCCTGCTGATGGCCCGCGCCACTGACCGCCGCCGCGAGCTGGCGATCCGCGCGGCCCTCGGCGCCGGGCGCGCCGGCGTCGTCCGGGCAATGCTCGTCGAGAGCCTGCTGCTGGTCATCGCGGGGGCCGCCGTCGGGCTGCCGCTCGCCTGGGCGCTCACCGCGCTGCCGATCGCCGGGTCGATGGGCGCGCTCCAGGACGCCATGCGTCCCGACGTGCGGCTGCTCCCCTTCGCCGTCGCCCTCATCGGCCTGGCGACGGTCGCGTGCGGTCTCGTCCCCGCGGTCCGCGCGAGCCGCGCCGACCTGGTCGCCGAGGTGCGCCAGGGCGGCGAGTCCGCGACGCCCCGCAGCCGCGTGCGGCAGGCGCTCGTCGCCGCGCAGGTCGCGATGTCATTCGTGCTGATCGTCGCGGCGCTGCTGTGCGTGCGCAGCCAGGCGCGCATCGCGGGGGCGGACCTCGGCTTCGACCCCGACCACGGGGTGGTGGCGCGGGTCAGCCTCGACCGCCGGCGGTTCGCGGAGGCGGACCGGGTGCGCCTCGCCGAACGGCTGGTGGACCGCATCGGCGCCCTGCCGGGCGTGTCATCAGTCGCGGTCGCGGACGTCATCCCGCTCGGCGGCAACGTGCTCGTCCGCAGCTTCCACCCGGCCGGACGCACCGACATCCCCGGCACCCGGCCCAACACCTACGGCGTCGGGCCGGCGTACTTCCGCACGCTCGGGATCCCCCTCGTGCGCGGGCGCGAGTTCGACGAGACCGATCGTGCCGGCGCGCCGGCGGCCGCGATCGTGAACGAGACGTTCGCGCGCACGTACTTCCCGAACAGGGACGCGCTCGGCCAGCGCGTCCAGACCGAGGACGACCCCGAGGCCGAGGTCGTCGGGATCGTCCGCGACCATCGCATCGGGACCATTGGCGAGGCGCCGGCCTCGGTCGTCTTCTACGCGTACGCGCAGAAGCCGTCGCTGGACCTGAACGTCCACGTGCGCACGGCGACATCGCCTGACGCGCTGGTGGCCACCGTGCGCCACGCGGTGGACGAAATTGCCGGTCCGGTGCCAATCGGCGTCCAGACGCTGCGCGCCGCGACGAGCCTGGAGTTCACCATGCGGGCCACGGGCACCGCGCTGATGGGCGTCATGGGCGGCGTCGGGCTGCTGCTGGCCCTCATCGGCATCTACGGCGTGCTGGCCCACGCTGCGGCGGCGCGGACGACGGAGGCGGGGATCCGCATGGCGCTCGGCGCGTCAAGCGCCGACATCCACCGCGAAATGCTGCGCCGGTCGCTGCTCACGGTTGCGCCAGGCGTGGCGCTCGGGATCCTCGCGGCGCTCGCCATGCTCCCGGCGTTCGCGACGTTCCTCGCCGGCATCAGCCCGTACGATCCGGCCGCGCTCGTCGCGGGGATCTCGCTCATGGTCGTCGTGGGCCTGGCCGCCGGCTACGTCCCGGCGCGGCGCCTGAGGCGCGTGGATCCAATGCAGGCGCTGCGCCGCACGTAGTCGGCCGCGTCGTTCGCCGCGAGTTGGTCGCCGCGATGCCGTCGGGGAGATGCGCACCGCGGGCTCGATGTGAGCCCCACATATCAACTCGCCCCGGGATACCAACACTTGACCCAGACACACATATGCATGTAATACATATATGACGACGGTCTGGGATCCGGCCAAGGCTCGGGCGAATCTCCGGAAGCACGGGATCTCCGCTTCGGCGACGCCGAAGGCGTGCTCGTCGATCCCCATGCGATCACCGTCGAAGACGCTCATGCGGATGAGCGACGATTCGTCTCGATTGGCCTCGACGTGGTGGGCCGGATCATCGTGGTGGTACACCTATCGCGACGAAACTGTGCGTCTGGTATCGGCGCGGCTCGCCACGCCACGGGAGAGACAGCAGTATGAAGAAGGAATACGACTTCTCCAAGGGCAAGCGCGGCCCGGTGATGCGTCAGCGCGGAAAGACGCGGATCACGATCCACATCGACGACGACGTGCTCGAGGTGTTTCGGGAGCGCGCCGACGCCGCAGGACGAGGCTACCAGACGATGATCAATGAGGCGCTCCGAGAGCATCTTGGGCGGTCTGCTGAATCCGTCAGCGCGGATACGATTCGCCGGATCGTCCGCGAAGAACTGCGGAAGACTGGATAGCTCTGCGGTCCAACCACTCGCGGGAGCCGTCGACGCGCGACTGACGCAGGCGCGCCGCGGCTCATCCGGATCGGCGATCCCGATGGCAACGAACTCCTCTTTTCCTCTTGCCGACACGAACGGTCAAGAGCGAGCCGACACTCGCATCTGACCCGTAATGGTTGTCTGGCGCCGCGCCACCTTCACCGACCGGATGCACTTCGTGTACTCCGGCGGTCTTGGCCTGCTCATCCTCGTGCTGCGCCACCGGGTCCCCGGCTGGGACGTCCTGCTGCCGCTTCACGGGGCGATGCTCGTCCTGCTGGCGGCGCTGGTCCTCAATGCCCGCCGCCTGCCGACCGCCCACGCGTGGTATCCGCTGGCGATGCCGCTGCTGCTGTTCCACGAAGTCGCGCACCTCAGCTTCCTCTTTGCGAACGACTGGCGGGACCACTACGTCCTCGCCTTCGAGGCGTGGCTCTTCCCCGAGCCGCCGACGGTGTGGCTCGGCCGGCACGCCACGCTCCTCGCCACGGAAGTCCTGCAGATCGGATATCTCTCCTACTACGGCATGCTCGTCGTCGTCGCCACCGTGCTGTACCGCCGGAACGACCCCGCACCCTTCGCCGGGGTCATGGCCGGCACGGTGCTCGCCTACATGCTCTGCTACGCGATCTTCATCGCCTTCCCGACCGAGGGTCCCGCGCACACGCTGCGGCACCTGCACACCGAGCCCCTGCCGGGCGGTCCGCTGTACGGGGCCGTCCGCTTCCTGCAGCAGGGGGGCGTGCATGGGAATGCGTTCCCGAGCGCGCACGTCGCCGGAGCGATGGTCCCGCTGCTCTTCGCGTGGCGCTACGCTCCCCGGCTTGCCGCGTGGCTGGCGCCGCTGATCCTGCTGATGTGTGGGGCGGCCGTCTACGACCGATACCACAACGCGGTCGACGTGATGGCCGGGATCCCGCCTCGGCGCAGCTATAGCGGGGTTCGTCATGTTCGCCCAGGCGGGCGCCGCGCGCTGACGGGCCTGGTCACCGCCCTCGCCCGTGCTCCCTCAGCAGCCGGGCGACCTCCGGCTGCTTGAAGAACTCGGCCCAGCCGACGGCATCGCCGTTGTGCTCGGTGTCGCGGATCGACGGGTCGGCGCCGGCGTCGAGCAGCAGCCGGACCATCGCGACGTGGCCGCGCCGGGCCGCGACGTGCAGCGTGACGTCGACGCCCCGAGCCAGCAGCCACTGCACGGCCTCGAGAGATACTGGCCGGGACAAGCCGCACTGGTCGCGCAGCGGCCGCGCGCATTTCTTCCTCGACATCGCGACGAGCGGCGCCACCCGCCCGAACGCGATCATGTCGGTGGCGGTCTCGGCCGATGTTCGCTTCATGCCGGCGGCGCCGAAAGCGGTCGCAAAAGTCCCGGCCAATGCCGGCCTGGTGTTTGCCGAAGGCGCGGACGGACGGTTTCTCCTCATCGTCCCGGCGACCTCGAGTGACGAATCAGCCGCCAGTGCGCAGATCGTCGTCGTCCAGCACTGGGTGGAAGAGTTGAAGCGGCTCGTCCCGTCGAAGTGACCGGTACGAAATGCCCCCTGTGTTGAAGGCGTCTGCCGTGTTCAGCTGAGTTAGCACACATCTGGCACTCAAGACGCCAGCGTGAGGCGGGAAGGGAAGGCAGCTCACTGCGGCAGCCCGACGCGGACCAACAAATCCTGAAAGCGCGGGTCGGCGCGCAAAGGGTCGTAGCCCGGCTCAACTTTAAGAGATGTCAACTGAAAGTCGCGTTCCGTAAAGGCTTTTTCGAGTGAAGCAAACGCTTTTTCCTTATCTCCAAGCGCGGCGTAAAGAATGGCTAATTCGGTGGGCGAAACATATTTTTCAGTCGTTTTCAACTTATCGAGAATAGCAATTGCTTCCTTACGCCTGCCGGACAGAGCGTATACCCGAGCAAGATAAATCAGCGCGCTGGTCGTCTCTTCTAATTTAAGTGACGTTTGATATGAGAGAATGGCTTCCGCATACTGCCCTTTTTGAACGTAAGCGTTGGCGAGTTCCAAGTGGAAGAAAGGATTCTCCACCGCCTCCGCGTGAATTTGCATTTTCACCAGAATGGCTTCGTCATACCGACGGGCGTGATAAAAAATGGTTCCTTCATTGGCGATTAATCCGGTTCTCAGGGGGTCGAGTTCCTGCGCCAGCCTGATTTCCCGCAAGGCTTCGTCGAATCTGCCTGACCGCGAGAGGTAGTCCGCATAAAGGGTGTGCGCCCCGGCGAGATTCGGATTCAGTTCAATTGCTCGCTTAGACGCGCTTTCCGCGCCCGCCCACTCAAATTCAAAATATCTGACTCCGGCTAGTGCGTCATGCGCTTCGGCAAGCGTTTCGTCCAAAGCCAGAGCTTTTTCCGCCGCAGACCGCGCCTGCGGCATGCCTTCCTTCGCGCTAAGCGCGCCGATTTCGACAAGAGCGGCGAAATTGATTGACAGTTCGGTATAGGCCAACGCGAAGTTGTGGTCAAGTGCAACCGCTTGATTTTGATATTCGATAGCTTTTCGGATATTTTCCGCTCCGTTCGTCCGGCGGTAAAAAATGCCGTTCATATAAAACTGGTAAGCCTGCGGGCTTTGCGTGGTTCGCTTTGCTATTTGTCGTTCCTGTGCGTCCGACAATTTCAACTGTAATTTTTGTGAAACCGCATGCGCGATTTCTTCCGGCAGTCTGAGCGCGTCGGCAACTTTGCGGTTATAGACGTCGCCCCAGATGAGCGTGTTATCGGCGGTGTTCATTAATTCGACGCTGATTTGCAATTCGTCGCTGCGCCGGCCGACGCGCCCCGTCCGTATCGCTCCGACCCCGAGTTTCTGCGCCGCATCTTGAATATCAATGTGTTCGCCGCGGTATTTGAAACTCGAACTGCGGGCTATCACCTTCAACTGTGACAGTCGGGAAAGGGTGTTAATCAAATTTTCGCTCAAGCCGTCCGATAGATATTCCCTGTCGCGGTCGTCGCCGACATTAACGAACGGCAGCACGGCAATCGAGTTGATCGGCGTTGCACGAAAAGCTGTCAAATATCCGGCTGCCGCCAGCGCGACAATGAGAACACCCAACGCTCCGAGCCACACAAGTTTGTGTTTTTTAACTTCACCTGCAATATATTCCGCGCTCGAAGTCGTGTGTGACACTTCACTCGCCGGCGCGGTGAGAACTCGAGTTGTCGCCTCTTCACGATTCGGCGAAGCCGTGCGCTCCAACGTGTGTTGAAATTCAAGCTGCTGCCACACGCCTTTTGAATCAATCAGTAAATCCTTCGCCGTCTGGTAACGCCCTTCGCAGTCCTTCCGCAAGCATTTGTCCACGATGCGCCGGATGTCTAGCGGCACTTCCAACTCATCAATCGGAGCAGGTTCTTTGTGCAGAATCGCGCCAATCACGTCCATCGCGTTCTCGCCCGTGAACGGCAATCTGCCCGTCAGCATCTCGTACAAACAAATGCCAAAACTGAAGATATCCGACCGCGCATCAACCCTCCTGCCTTTCGCCTGTTCGGGCGACATGTAGCTTGCCGTCCCGATGATCATTCCCGGGGTCGTGCCGCTCTTGATCGCTGTCGCCGCTTCCGTATCGAGACCCGCCTGATTGTTTGAACTTGATAATTTGGCAATCCCGAAGTCGAGAATCTTAACCAGGCCGTTTGAGCGAACCATCACGTTATCAGCTTTGAGGTCGCGGTGAACGATCCCCGCCGAATGCGATTCATCCAAAGCCGACGCAATCTGAATCGCAATCTCCAACGCCGACTTTAAGTTCAACGGGTTGCTCTTTGCATACTCATTTAAGGTCTTGCCGTTGATGAACTCACTCACAATAAAATGAGTGCCGTCGGATTCGCCGATCTCGTGGATCGTGATGATGTTCGGGTGATTGAGAGCCGAGGCAGATTTCGCCTCTCGCACAAAACGGCTCATCCGATCTTCATCCGCGGCAAATTCAGGCGGTAGGATTTTTAACGCGACTTCGCGGTCGAGCTTCGTATCGTGTGCCAGATAGACTTCGCCCATGCCGCCCGCGCCTAAGGGGTAGCGGACTTCGTAGCGTCCCAGTCGTGTGCCTGCGACGATGGTCATGGTTGGAGGGGCAGGGAACTGGGGAGTCCGGTCCCCGCACGGATAAAGCGGACACATTCTAACCGCGTTCGGCGGGGCGCGCTAGCCCGGCCCCGGAAAGGCCGTGCGCAGGAGCGGGACGAGCCGGCGCAAGATCCCGAGCGCGCCCTGCGTCGCCGGGGCCGTGCCCGAGCGGAGCACGGCCGCGCACAGGTACTGTTCGGGCTCCTGATTGAAGGTCACAAAGGCCAGCACCGGCAGATAGCACCACGTGTCGTAGTGGCCATTGAACAGGGCCAGTTGCTGCGCGCCATGGGTCGGATCATCCGTGGGATCCAGATCGATCGTGATGCGGCGCGCGCGCCCGTGCAGGCGGCGTCGATGCCGATCCACGACGCGCTGCGCGAGCGCAAAGCCCATCTCATACAACTCGGTCCGGAGCACCCCGTTCTCAAACCGGGAAATCGTCGGTTGCGAGGCCAACGCCGGGCCGTCAATCGGATCCCGGTCGAGCAGCAACTTCTGCATCGGGTCGTCCGCCAGGCGGTCGGCGTCGTTGGCGTCGGGATACCCGCAGGCGATGCCGAAGACCCGCTGTGCGATGAGCTCCCGCAGCGTGTGCGCGACGCGCGTCGCGGTCCGGCCATCGGTCACGCAGTCCGTGAACGCATCGATCAGTCCGAGGCGCGCATCGGCCGCTTTCAGCAGCACCGCGCCCCCATCCGAACTCGCCTGCGCCTGATCGAACGTCGCGATCAGCGGGCGATCAAAGAGATCCGGGAAGAGAACAGTCTGTGGTATCGTCTCGTCAGTCAACGCAAACGCCTCCGTGAGGGGAAAGG
>JACCRT010000027.1 GCA_013813355.1 Acidobacteriota bacterium
GCCGAGCACGGCGATCTTCTTCTCAATCTCGGCCTGCGTCACGACCGTCGGATCGAAGGCCACCGTCACGGTCGCGTCTGCATGCGACACGGCCACGCCGGCCACGCCTGACATTCGGCCGACCGCACGGACGACGGCGTTCTCGCAGCCGGAGCAGGTCATGCCGGAGACCGGCAATGTGAGGGCCGTGTCCATCGTGTTCGCTCCTACGCCAGGCTGTGCTTGGCGATCGTGACCAGCTGCATGTGCGACGTGCCTTCGTAGATCTGGCCGATCTTCGCGTCGCGGTAGAGCTTCTCGACCGGGTAGTCCTTCACGAAGCCGTTGCCGCCGAACAGGTTGACGGCGAGCGAGGCGACGCGCTCGGCGACCTCTGACGCCAGGATCTTGCAGATGGCCGCCTCCAGCAGGAACGGGCGGCCGGCCTCCCGGAGGCGCGCCGCGTTGTAGACCGCCAGCGTCGCGGCTTCCACGTCCACGGCGGCCCTCGCGAGCTGATGCTGCACGGCCTGGAACTCCGCGATCGCCTTGCCGAACTGCCGGCGCTCCCTCGTGTACGTGATCGCGTGCTGCAGCGCGCCCTTGGCGAGCCCGATCATCTGTGCGCCGATGCCGATCCGCCCTTCGTTGAGCGTCTCGATCGCCGTCTTGTATCCCTTGCCGATGTCCCCGAGGACATTCGTACGCGGCACGCGGCACTCTTCGAAGATCAACTCGCACGTGCTGCTCGCACGGATCCCCAGCTTGTCTTCCTTCCTGCCGACGCTGAACCCGGGAAATCCGCGCTCCACGAGAAAGGCGGTGATGCCGCGGTACCCCGCGTCCGGATTCACCGTGGCAAAGACGATGAACAGATCGGCTTCGTTCGCGTTGGTGATCCAGAGCTTGCGGCCGTTCAGCACGAAGGTGTCCCCGTCGTCCTGCGCGCGTGTCGTCAGCGCGAACGCGTCGCTGCCGGCTCCGGCTTCGGACAAGGCGTACGCCCCGACGGTGGAGGAGGCGAGCCGCGGCAGGTATCGGCGCCTGATCTCGTCGCTGCCCCAGCGCAGGAGCGCGTTGATGACGAGGGTGTTCTGCACGTCGACGAGGACGCCGACCGATGGATCGACGCGCGAAAGCTCTTCGACGGCGAGCACCGAGTGGAAGAAGCGGCCGCCGGCGCCGCCATAGGTGTCGGGGACCTCGATACCCATGACGCCAAGGTCGAACAGGTCCTTGATCAGGTCCTTCGGGATCTTCGCCCGCTCGTCCATGTCCCGCACCAGTGGCCGGACGCGGGCCTCGGCGAACTCGCGGACGCTGTCGCGGAAGATCCGCTCGTCTTCAGCGAGCACGGTCAGGGGCTGGGCGAGGTCCATGGTCTCCTGGGTCACGGCTGTTCTCCTGTGCGGTCGAGCCGGGCGGCGGCGAATCTCCAGCGTCCGGGCGAAAAGCCGAATGTTATCATTGCCGGCAGGGGAGTCGGCGGCCGGCCCGCGCCTTCTGTCGTCTTATGCAGGGGCCGCTCGAATGCCCACTCGGGTGGCCCTGCGGCTGCCCCGGAACATACACATGACGTACTCCGCCCGCGCTCTCGCCGTTCTGCTCTCCCTCGGCCTGCTCGGGGCGACCCCTGGCGCCCAGCAGGGCGCCGCGCCACAACCGCCTGAGCAACCGCCGCGAACCGACCAGGAACAGCCGCCGGTGATCCGGACCGGTATCAATTACGTCCGCGTGGACGTCATTGCGACCGACAACAAGGGCAACCCGGTGCTCGACCTCGTGCCCGAGGACTTCACGATCCACGAGGGCGGCAAGCTGCAGAAGATCGATTCGTTTACGCTCGTGACGATCGATCCCATCGCGCAGGCAGAGGAGCGCCAGCCGGCGATCCGCACCCTGGTGGACGAGGAGCGTGAGGCCGCGCGGCCCGACGTCCGGCTGTTCGTGATCCTGCTGGACGATTACCACGTGCGGCGCGGCAACGACATGGCCGTCCGCGAGCCGCTCATCCGGTTCGTCGAGAACCAGCTCGGCCCCGCCGACCTGGTCGCGCTGATGTACCCGCTCACGCCGGTGTCCGACATCCGGTTCACACGGAATCGCGACAGCCTCATCGGCGCCATCAAGCAGTTCGAGGGGCGGAAATTCAACTACGACCCCAGGAACGTTTTCGAGCAGCAGTACGCTTTTTACCCGGCCGCGACCGTCGAGCGCATTCGCAACCAGGTGTCGATGAGCGCGCTCGAGGCGGCGTGCATGCAGATGGGCGCCCTGCGCGAGGGGCGAAAGTCGCTCATCTACGTGAGCGAGGGCTTTACGGGCGTGCTGCCTGCTCAGCTCAACGATCCGGTCGCCGCCCTGCCGGGGATGAACAATCCCTACCGCCGCAATCCCATGGCGCCCCAGGCGAGCGATCGCATGCGCTTCGACGCGCAGTCGGACATGAACTTTGACATGCGCCGCGTGTTCGATACCTGCAACCGGCAGAACACGTCGATCTACCCGGTGGATCCCCGCGGGCTCTCCGTGTTCGAGTACGGCATCAATGAAGGGGTGGGGCTCGAAACCGATTCCACCGACCTGCGCTCGTCGCTCGACTCGCTGCACATCCTCGCAAACAACACCGACGGCCGCGCCATCGTGAACCGCAACGATCTCGATGTCGGGATGCGGCAGATCCTGCGGGATTCGAGTTCCTACTACCTGCTCGGCTACAACTCGTCAGAGGCGCCGACCGACGGCAAGTTTCACGAGATCAAGGTCAACGTGAAGCGCCGCGGCGTCAGCCTGCGGGCGCGGAAGGGCTACTGGGCCTATACCGAGGAGGATGCCGCGCGCGCGCTCGCGCCGCCCAGGCCGGAGGCGCCCTCTGCCGTGCGGGATGCGCTGGCCGGCCTGATCGGCCCGCCCGGCGGCCGGCCAACGCGTCACTGGGTCGGTGCCGAACCCGGCGAGCACGGCACCTCGCGGATGACGTTCGTCTGGGAGGCCACCGCGCCGCAGGCCGGCGCGCGTCGGGCCGAGCCCGCCGCGCGCGTCATGCTCACCGCCGTTTCAGGAGACGGGGATCCCCTGTTCCGCGGGCGCATCCCGGCGGCTGGCAATCCTTCCAAGGGGAACGCCGCGTCCTTCGACGCGCCCCCGGGCGCGCTGCAGCTCCGCATCGTCTTTGAAGGCGAGGACGGGCAGGTGCTGGATTCCTCCGTCGAGGAGATGACCGTGCCGGACTTCACCCTGGTGGACGTGTCGTTCGCCACACCGCGCGTGTACCGGGCGCGGACCGCGCGGGACGTCCAGCTCCTCAAGAGCCAGCCCGATGCCGCGCCGACCACCGATCGCGAGTTCAGCCGCGCCGAGCGGCTGGTCGTGCGGGCGGCCGCGTACGCGCCCGGCGGGGTGACACCCGACATGACGGCGCGGCTGCTGAACCGGGCAGGCGAGCGGATGTCTGACCTGCCCGTCCAGGTCGCGCCGAACGGCTATGGCGAGATCGATTTGCCGCTCTCGGCACTGGCGGCCGGCGAGTACCTGGTAGAGCTGACCGCCACCGGCCCCTCGGGGAGCACGGCCCAGGAACTCATCGCCTTCAAGGTGGGACGGTAGAACGGTTGAGGGTCACGCGTACATTCCTCGCAGTTTCGTCACGGTGGCGACGCGGCTGATGGCGACGACGTAGGCCGCCGTGCGCAGGTCGGTCTTGTATTTGATCGACGTCTGCAGGACGTCCTTGAAGGCGTCACACATCTTCACTTCCAGGCGCCGGTTCACTTCGTCCTCTTCCCAGAAGTAGCCATGGCGGTTCTGGACCCACTCGAAATACGAGGTCGTGACCCCCCCGGCATTGGCCAGGATGTCCGGGATAACGAAGACGCCCCGGTCGTGCAGGGTCTTGTGTGCGTCCGGCGTCGTGGGGCCGTTGGCCCCCTCGGCGATCACCTTGGCTTTGATCTCGCCGACGTTCTCGGCGGTGATCTGGTTTTCGAGCGCCGCCGGCACGAGCACGTCGACGTCCAGGGCGAAGAGGGCCGCATTCTCGATCGACTCGCCGCCGGGGAAGCCATCGATCGTCGTGTGCTGTTTCATGTAGTCGAGCATCTTCGGGATGTCGAGCCCCTTTGCGTTGTAGACGCCACCCTTCCAGTCGGTCACGGCGACGATCGTCGCGCCGATCTGCGACAGCAGATCCGCCGACACCGACCCGACGTTTCCGAACCCCTGCACCGCGACCGTGGCGCTCTGGATATCGAAGCCGAGGTGCTTCGCGGCCTCGCGCGTCGTGATCATCACGCCGCGGCCGGTCGCCTCGCGTCGCCCGAGCGACCCGCCCATTTCGACCGGCTTGCCCGTGACGACCGCGGTGGAGGTGTGGCCCACGTGCATGCTGTAGGTGTCCATGATCCACGCCATGACCTGGGCATTGGTGTTGACGTCCGGGGCCGGGACGTCCTTGTCGGGGCCAATGGCGTCGACGATCTCGGCGACGTATCGACGCGTCAGCGCCTCGAGCTCGCGGCGTGACATGCGCGTGGGGTCGCAGATGATTCCGCCCTTGCCGCCGCCGAACGGCACCTGCGCCACCGCGCACTTCCACGTCATCCAGGCGGCCAGTGCCGTCACTTCGTCGAGCGTCACGTCGGGGTGATAGCGAATCCCGCCCTTCGCGGGGCCGAGCGTGATGTTGTACTGCACGCGGTAGCCGGTGAAGACTTCGATCTCGCCGTTGTCCATCTGGATCGGACAGGACACGGTGATCTGACGTTTCGGATGGGTGAGGATTTTCCAGATGCCGGGATCGAGGCCGAGGAGTCGCGCCGCTCCATCGAATTCCTGGAGCATTGCATTGAAGATACTGCCGCCTGCTGCCATGATGACTCTCCCGTAAGAGTGCGAAGGAACTGTCAAACGGACAACGCTATTGTGGCAGAATGCCCCGAGTCGAGCGTGGGAAATCGGCCGGATTAGGCGTGCTACAAGGCCTGGGTCGACGGCATCATGGGCAGCAGCGGCGCGATGTTCTTCGAGCCGTACGACCACGATCCCGCAAACAAGGGGTTGTTGCGCCCCATCATGCGGCCCGAAGGCCGTGACGGGGCCGCGCTGGGCATGACCGCGGCCCAGCGTTACACCGACTTCCCGCCAGGCAATCTCGAGAAGCTCGTCGAGGAGGCGATCCCGACCGGGCTGACACCGCACATCCACGCGATCGGCGACAAGGGAAACCGGATCATCCTCGACGTTTATGAAAAGCTCCTGACCAGGCACGATCTGGTTGACCGGGATCATCGGTGGCGCGTGATTCACGCGCAGGTCGTGCACCCCGACGACTTCTCCCGCTTCGGCCGGCTGAAGCTGGTCGCGGAAGTCAATCCGTACCACGTGTCCGACGATATGCGGTGGATGGAGGAGCGGATCGGCGCGGCCCGCTCGCGCGGCGCATATGCGTTTCGCACGCTGAAGAACGCCGGGGCCGTGCTGATCTTCGGGAGCGACCGCCCCGGCACCAACGCCGCGCGCTGTTTTCTCAATCCGGTGTACGGCCTCTACGCCGCCGTCGCGCGGCAGACGCTCTCGGGCGAGCCGCCCGACGGGTGGTTCCCGGACGAGCGCCTGACGATCGAGGAGGCGATCGAGGCGTACACCAAGGCGCCCGCCTGGGCCTCGTTCGAAGAGGACATCAAGGGGACACAATTTTGGGGGGTCGAGTCGTGCATCGCGCCGGCGCAACACGAGATCACCCGGTCCAGAATCGTCAGCAGTGTCACAACATGGAACGCTCCCGCTCGACATGCCCGGGGCGGTTAGCCAGGGAGCAACGGCCGTAAGTTGCGGTGCTGTTGGCTCTTCAGGCTTCATACCGCCGGGCTGGCCTCCCCCTTGCCTCAACCGAGGCAACGCTGGGAGGCGAAAAACAATGCGAATTTTGTATCGCACACTTTGTCTGGTGCTGGGGTTCCTGATGATCACTGCGGCTGCGTCCAATGCGCAGCCGCCGAACCATGGTCCGGCATCGCAACTCGTGGTCTTCAGTGCCACGGTTGATCGTGTGAACGAGTCCCTGAGTATTCGCGGCCGAGGCTTCGGCAGTGGGACCCAGGTGTTCGTCGAAGAGTTCAGCATGGCCGTCGTGAGCGCGACCGCCGAGCAGCTCATCGTCTATCTGCCGGCCGCCATCCCGGATGGTTCGTACCTGCTCACCGTCGTTCGCGGGCCGAGCCCGCATGATCGCGACGTCTTCCATTTCGCCCTGCAGTCCCCCTCATCGCTCGCGGGCGGGCCGGGGCCCGTCGGCCCCCAGGGAGAAGCGGGCCCCGCCGGCCCCCAGGGCGAGACGGGCCTCACTGGTCCAGCAGGCCCAGCCGGGCCGCAAGGGCTGACCGGCCCGGATGGGCCGCAGGGCGAGCCAGGTGCGACAGGAGCTACCGGACCCGCAGGGCCGCAAGGCCTGACCGGGCCAGTGGGACCGCAGGGTCTTCAGGGCGATCCTGGGGCGCAGGGACCCGCGGGCCCACAGGGTCAACAGGGTGAGGCCGGCGCGCCCGGTGCTGCTGGTGCTCAGGGACCGGCCGGGCTGCAGGGCCCCATGGGGCCGCAGGGTCCGATTGGTCCGGAAGGCCCGGCGGGCACCGCCGGAATCGAGCTCGTCCCCGTCCCCATGACCGTGCCTGCGATGGGCGTCGCCGGGCTTGGCACGCTGGCGGGCAGCGCCTCGTGCCCCACCGGCAAACGCGTCATCTCCGGCAGCCCCGAGGTTACGCACAGCGGAAGCGGCTTCCTGCTCGTCACCTCGTCATATCCGGAGAACGACACCACCTGGCGCGTTGTGCTGCGCAACCCCTCGCTCAATGCCGTGGGCGGTCCCTCCCCGAACTTCATCAATTTCAAGATCCACCTCGTCTGCGGAGAGGTGTAAGTCAATGAGGTGCTGAGGGCGCGTCGCGGTGTTGCAGGTACTGCAGGGTGCGACAGCAGCACCCAGCACACCTTGCAGCACCCATATCCCCTATAATTGCGGTTACCTATGAAAAGCGTGACCGCCGAGACCGACAAGCAGCGCTGGGAGCGGGAGGTCCTCGAGCCGGCGCTGAACAAGGCGCCGGAGCGGGACGTACCCTTCACGACCATTTCCGGGCGGCCGATCGACCGGCTCTACACCAGCGACGACATCTCCGAGCTGGATCCTGCCCGGGACTTGGGCCAGCCAGGCGAGTTCCCGTACACGCGGGGCATTCATCCGACCGGCTACCGCGGCAAGCTGTGGACGATGCGGCAGTTTGCGGGGTTTGGGACGCCTGAAGAAACCAACGAGCGTTACCGGACGCTGTTGAAGGCGGGCGGCACCGGCTTGAGCGTCGCCTTCGACCTCCCGACGCTGATGGGCCGTGACCCGGACCACGAGCTGTCGCTCGGCGAAGTCGGCAAGTGCGGCGTCAGTATCGTGTCGCTCGCCGATATGGAGCGGCTCTTCGAAGGCATTGCGCTCGCCGACATCACGACGTCGATGACGATCAATTCGCCGGCGCCGATGATCTTCGCGATGTACCTGGTCGTCGCCGAGAAGCAGGGCGCCGACTGGAAGAAGCTTTCTGGCACCATCCAGAACGACATCCTGAAGGAGTTCATCGCCCAGAAGGAATACATCTATCCCCCGCGCGAGTCGATGCGCCTCATCACCGACATCTTCAGCTTCTGCACGAAGGAAGTGCCGAAGTGGAACACGATTTCGGTCAGCGGGTATCACATCCGCGAGGCGGGATCGACCTCGCTCCAGGAGTTGGCGTTCACGCTGCGTGATGGCATCGAGTATGTCCAGTACGGCGTGGACGCGGGGCTCGACGTGGACAGCTTCGCCCCGCAGATCTCCTTCTTCTTCAACTCGCACAGCGATTTCTTCGAAGAGATCGCGAAGTTCCGCGCGGCCCGGAAGATCTGGGCCGAGGTGATGCGGGACCGATTCGGCGCGAAGCAGGAACGTTCCTGGAAGCTGCGGTTCCACACGCAGACGGCAGGCGTATCGCTGACCGCCCAGCAGCCCTACAACAATGTCGTGCGCACGGCGCTGCAGGCGCTGGCGGCGGTGCTCGGCGGGACGAACTCGCTGCACACCAACTCGCTCGACGAAGCGCTGGCGCTGCCGACCGCCGAGGCGGCGACGCTCGCGCTCCGCACGCAGCAGGTCATCGCGCACGAGAGCGGCCTCATCAACGCCGTCGATCCGCTCGGCGGCTCCTACTTTTTGGAGCGCCTGACGCTGGACATGGAACGCGGAGCGAAGGCATACTTCGACACGATTGACGGAATGGGCGGAATGGTGGAGGCCATCGAGCAGGGCTACCCGCAGCGGGAGGTGGCCGAGGCCTCCTACCGCTTCCAGCAGGCCGTTGAAATGCGCGACAAGGTCATCGTGGGGGTCAACGGATACGTCCAGGAAGACGAACCGCCGCATCCGATTCTCTACATCGACGAAACCACGTACGACAAGCAGCTGGCCGCACTTGCGCGTCTGCGCCAGACGCGCGACAACGATGCCGTCGCGCGGACGCTGGACGCGCTGCGCGGCACCGCGCGCGGCGGCGGCAACACGATGTACCCGCTGATCGAATGCGTGCGTGCCTACGCGACTGTCGGCGAGATGTGTGACGCGCTCCGCGACGTGTGGGGGGAATACGAGGAGATACCGTTGATCTAGGTGCTGCAGGGTGCCCCCGTCCCTGCAGCACCCTTCAGCACCGTGATACTTACTTATGCGCAAAATACGAGTCGTTATCGCCAAGCCGGGTCTCGACGGGCACGATCGCGGCGCCAAGGTGATTGCCAGATCCCTGCGTGATGCGGGGATGGAGGTCATCTACATGGGGCTGCGGCAGACGCCTGAGCGGATTGTGGGCGCTGCCCTGCAGGAGGATGCCGACGCCATCGGGCTCTCGATTCTCTCGGGCGCGCACATGCACATCTGTCCGCGGGTCATGCAGCTGCTCAAGGAGAAGGGGCTCGAGGACGTGCTCGTCGTGATCGGCGGCATCATTCCCGACGTCGACATCCCGAAGCTCGAGGCGATGGGCGTCAAGGGCATTTTCCTGCCGGGCACTCCCATGCAGGAGATCATCACCTTCATCTCCACCAACGTGCGGCCCCGCGTCGAGCAGGTCTGATCGATGGCGGTCAGGCTGCTGCTCGCCGACGACAGCGTCACCATCCAGCGCGTCATCGAGCTCACGTTCGCCGATGAAGACATCGACGTGGTGGCGGTCGGCGACGGGCGAGCGGCCATCGAATCCATCCAGGGTAGTCGGCCCGATATCATCCTCGCCGACATCGGCATGCCCGAGCGGGACGGCTACGAGGTTGCCGCGTTCGTGAAAGGTGATCCCGCCCTTGCCGGCATCCCGGTGCTGTTGCTGACCGGAGCGTTCGAGCCGGTGGACGAGGCCCGGGTCCGCGCCGTGGGCTGCGACGGGGTGCTCGTGAAGCCGTTCGAGCCGCAGATGGTCATCAGCAGGGTCAAGGATCTGTTGGCGGGTCGCCGCCCGGAGGGCCTCTGGGCGTCCCCGGCGGCGCAGTCGCCTGTACGACAGACGCACCCCCCGAGGGAGCTCGAGCCGGGGAACGCGGCGCGCGAGGAGCCCTCGTCCGCACCGGGCGGCGCCCTCGAGGACTACTTCGATCGCCTCGATGCGGCCTTTGCCCTGATGAACACCGGGCCGCCGTCTTCGCCCGTCGCCGCGTCGGCACCAGGCGGGAGCCCTCTCGAGATATCGCCTTCTGCTACCCACCCGAGCGAGCCTGGAGAGCGCGAGGCTGAGCCCGGCGCGGCGGGCGCACGCGTCGAGCGTGTCGTGGTGCCGGACGGGCGGGCTCCGTCGCTGGCCGAGGCCTTTTCAGCACTGCTGGCCGCCGAGCAGGGGCAGCCGTTTTCGGCCGCCCCCGGGAGCGCCACGCCGGAGCCGATTTCCGAGAGCGTCATCGAGGCCATCGTCGAGCGCGTCGTTGGGCGCATGGCCGAGCAGGCCGTCCGCGAAACTGTCCTGGACGTGGCCGAGCGTCTCGTCCGGGAGGAAATCGACCGGATCAAGGCCTCCAGCGTCACTCCGACCTGATCCGGCCCGCCGCCATTCGCTCCATACCTGGCACCGGCGAACCGACCTGTCCGCCCGCGCGGTGTAGAATCGGACGTTTATGTCTGATGCCAACCCGCTGACCCGACCGGTTACCGTTCCCCACAAGCCGGCGCTGGAAGGCCTCGAGCAGAAGTGGGGGCCGCGGTGGGACGCCGACGGCGTCTACCGCTTCGATCGGACCCGCGGCCGTGCGGACGTGTATTCGATCGACACGCCGCCGCCCACGGTCAGCGGGTCGCTCCACATCGGCCACGTGTTCTCCTACACGCACACCGACGTCATCGCGCGATTCAAGCGCATGTGTGGCAAGGCCGTGTTCTACCCGATGGGCTGGGACGACAACGGCCTGCCGACCGAGCGGCGCGTGCAGAACTACTTTGGGGTCCGGTGCGATCCCTCGCTGCCCTACCATCACGGCTTCACGCCGCCAGAGACACCGGGCAAGCAGGCGATCCCGGTGTCGCGTCCCAACTTCATCGAGCTGTGCGCGCGCCTGACCGCAGACGACGAAAAGGTCTTTGAGCACCTGTGGCGTTACCTCGGCTTGTCCGTGGACTGGGGTCTGACCTACGCCACCATTGGCCGCCGCGCGCAGCGCGTGTCGCAGCTCGCGTTCCTGCGCCTGCTGCGGCGTGACCTCGCCTACCAGCTCGAGGCACCGACGTTGTGGGACGTGGACTTCCGGACGGCGGTCGCGCAAGCCGAGCTCGAGGACCGCGAGCAGCCCGGCGCCTATCATCGGCTTCGATTCGCCTCGGTGACCGAACCCGGCCGCTACATCGAGATCGATACGACCCGTCCCGAACTCATACCGGCGTGCGTCGCGCTGGTCGCGCATCCCGACGACGAGCGGTACAAACCCCTGTTCGGGACGGAGGTGGTCACACCGCTGTTCGGCGTGCGGGTGCCGATCAGGGCGCATCACCTGGCCGACCCCGAAAAAGGGACCGGCGTGGCGATGATCTGCACGTTCGGCGACGTCACCGACGTGATCTGGTGGCGCGAGCTGTCGCTGCCCGTCCGCGCCGTCATCCAGGCGAATGGCGCCTTCAAGCCGCTCACTTGGGGCGCGCCCGGCTGGGAGACGACCGACGCGTCGCGGGCGCAGGAACACTACGACCAGCTCGCCGGGCTCTCGGCTGTCAAGGCGCGCGCCCGGACGGTGGACCTGCTCATCGCATCAGGAGATCTGCTCGGCGAGCCCCGCCCGATCACGCACGCGGTCAAGTTCTACGAGAAGGGGGATCGCCCGCTCGAAATCGTGACGAGCCGCCAGTGGTTCATCAAGACGATGGCGTTCCGCGACGAGCTGCTCGCGCGAGGCCGCGAGATCGAGTGGCACCCGCAGTACATGCAGGCGCGTCTCGAGAACTGGATCAACGGTCTCGCGGGCGACTGGTGTATCAGCCGGCAGCGGTTCTTTGGCGTGCCATTCCCTCTGTGGTACCGGCTGCGCGACGACGGGTCCGTCGATCGCGAGGCGCGGCTGCTGCCCGGCGAGGACCGGCTGCCGATCGATCCCTCCACCGACGTGCCCGACGGTTACAGTGCGGACCAGCGCGATCGGCCCGGCGGGTTCACGGGCGATCCCGACGTGATGGACACGTGGGCCACCTCTTCTCTCACGCCGCAGATCGCCGCCGGCTGGGAGGAGGATCCCGACCTGTTCACACGCGTCTTCCCGATGGACCTCCGGCCGCAGGCCCACGACATCATCCGCACGTGGCTGTTCTCGACCGTGCTGCGCGCGCACCTCGAGCACGGCAGCGTGCCATGGACCAACGCCGCGATCTCGGGGTGGGTGCTCGACCCGAATCGCAAGAAGATGTCGAAGTCCAAGGGCAACGTCGTCACCCCCCTCGGGCTGCTCGAGGAGCATGGCTCGGACGGGGTGCGCTACTGGGCGGCGAGCGGCCGCCCGGGTACGGACACGTCGTTCGAGCCCGGGCAGATGAAAGTGGGCCGCCGGCTCGCCATCAAGCTGCTCAACGCCTCGAAGTTCGTGCTGTCGAATCCCGATCCGATCGGTCCGGTGACCCACCTGCTCGACCGCGGCCTGTTGACGAGCCTGCGTGCGCTCGTGGACGAGGCCACGCGGGCGCTCGAGGCGTACGACTACGCGCGCGCGCTGCAACAGACCGAGACGTTCTTCTGGTCGCTCTGCGACAACTATCTGGAGATGGTGAAGGCTCGCCGCTATGGCGACCATGGCCCCGAGGCGGCGGGGTCGGCCAACGCGACGCTGCTGTGCACGTTGTCAGTGGTGAACCGCCTGTTTGCGCCGTACCTGCCGTTCGTCTCGGAGGAGGTGTGGTCCTGGTGGCAGCACGGCTCGGTTCATGCCGCGAGCTGGCCGTCGGTCGACGAGGTCGACCGCGCCGCGCCCGCCGACGTGGAAGCGCAGGCCGCGCTCGACGGGGCGGTCGCCGTTCTCGGAGAAATTCGCCGGCAGAAGTCGCTCGACAAGCGTCCGTTGAAAGCGCGCATTGCGGTGGCCGTGGTCCGCTGGGACACGCAGGCGATCGCGCGGCTCCGCGAGGCGGAGATCGACCTGCGTTCGGCGGCAGGTGTGGAGACGTTCGAGTTCGTCGACGGGAGCGACACGCTCGCGGTCGAGTTGACGTTCGCCGAAGAGAACATCGGCACCGGGGAGCACCGGGGATGAAGTCGGTGCCGTTCGAGCCGCTTGATCCGGCGTTGTACCGGGAGGGCGTCCGCCGCGCGCTGGCCGAGGACCTCGGGTGGGGCGATGTCACCACCGAAGCCACCGTGGACGCCGGCCTGGCGGCCCGGGGCGTCATTCTCGCGAAGAGCGACTGCGTGATCGCCGGCCTCGATGTCGCGGCGGAGGCGTTCCGCCAGCTCGATCCGGCGGTGGTTTTCACGCGCCTGCGTCAGGACGGCGACAAGTGCCCGGCGGGTACGACGGTCGCTGACGTCCGCGGGTCCGCCGCGGCCATGCTCACGGCCGAGCGGACGGCCCTCAATTTCCTGCAGCGCCTCTCCGGGATCGCCACGCTGACACGCCGCTACGTCGAAGCGGCGGGCGGTCGCATCACCATCCTCGATACACGGAAAACCACCCCGACGCTTCGTGCGCTCGAGAAGTTCGCCGTGCGTGCCGGCGGGGGGACCAACCACCGCAGCGGCCTGGACGATGCGATCCTGATCAAGGACAACCACATCCGGCTGGCCGGCGGCGTGGAGGCTGCCCTCAGCCGCATGAAGGCGGCCAGGCGCGAGATGCCTATCGAGATTGAGGCGCAGAGCCTCGAGGACGTGGATGCGGCGCTGGCGGCTGGCGTCGATGTCATCCTGCTCGACAACCTCTCGCTCGACGAGGTCCGCGAGGCTGTACGGCGCATCGCTGGCCGTGTGCAGGTGGAGCTCTCGGGCGGCGTGACGCTCGACCGCCTCGCCGACCTCGCCTCGACGGGTGCGGACTACGTCTCGGTCGGCGCGCTGACCCATTCGGCGCCGGCCGCTGACCTGAGCTTCGAGCTCGAACCGGCGCCTGCCGGCGCAGGCGGCCTCCGTGGCTGAGTCGCTGCCTGAAGAGCTCTCGGCCGGTCTGCGCGAGACGGCATCGAGGCGCGGGGTATTCGGCGACGTGGTCCATTGTCTTGCCGAGACCACGTCCACCAACGACGTTGCGGCGCGCCTCGCCGAGCGCGGTGCGCCGGAAGGGACCACGGTGGTCGCCCTGGCGCAGACGGCCGGGCGCGGGCGGTTCGGCCGAACCTGGTTTTCCCCGCCGGGCGCGGGGCTGTACGTATCGGTGATCTGCCGTCATGGCGCAGTTGCGCCGTATTTGACCGTTGCCGGCGGTGTGGCGCTCGCCGACGGGATACGGCGGGCCACGGGGCTGCCAGTCGAAATCAAGTGGCCCAACGACATCGTCGCGCCGCGGGGCGCGGCGCGCGAGCCGCGGCGCAAGCTGGCGGGCATCCTCGCCGAAGCCTCGACCGCGTCCGGCAGCGTGCAGTACGTCGTACTTGGCTTTGGGATCAACCTGAGCCGGACCGCGTACCCGGCGGAGATTGCGGCACGGGCGTCCTCCATCGAGGCAGAGCTCGGGCGGGCGCCCGATCCTGGCGCCGTGCTGGGCGAGACGCTGGCGTCGCTGGCGTCCGTCCATCAGGCGCTGACGTCAGGGCACGTGGGCGGCGTGCTGGATCGCTGGCGGACGCTCGCGCCCTCGGTGTTCGGTGCGGCGGTCGAGTGGGAAACACCCGCCGGCCCTCGCGCCGGCACGGCGGCGGGCATCGACGAGGACGGCGCGCTGCTCATACGAACCGGGGGCCGCCTCGAGCGGGTCATATCGGGTGAAGTGCGGTGGAGCTGATGCGACGCCGTTCAGCAGGTTCACTTCGAACGGGGCTTTGACATGCTGCTAGCCATCGACGTTGGGAACACCAATGTCACGATCGGTGTGTTCGACGGTCAGGATCTGGCGCACAACTGGCGGCTGGCCTCGATGCGGGAGCGCACCGCCGATGAATTGGGCATCTTCGTGACGCGCCTGCTCGAACAGACACGGATCGACGCGGCATCGCTGTCAGGCATCGCCATTGCGTCCGTCGTCCCGACGCTCACGCGGCCGATGGAGGAGATGTGCGAGCGGTACTTCGCGCGCAAGGCGCTGCTGGTCGATGCGGCGAACGCCGGCATGCCGATCCGGTATACGCCCGCGGGGGACGTCGGGGCCGATCGCATCGTGAACGCCGTCGCTGCCTGGGAGCAGTATGGCCGCGAGTTGCAGGTTCCTCTGATCGTCGTGGACTTCGGCACGGGCACGACGTTCGACGTGATATCGAGGGGGCGCGAGTATCTCGGCGGCGTGATCTGCCCCGGGATCGGGATTTCGGCCGACGCTCTGTTTCAGCGTGCCGCGCGCCTTCCCCGGGTGGACATCAAAAAGCCGGCGTCCGTCATCGGACAGAGCACGGTTGACGCGATCCAGGCCGGGCTGTTCTTCGGCTACGTGGAGATGGTTGACGGCCTTGTGCGCCGGATTCGCGGGGAGCTGGAGCAGGGCGACCAGGCGGTCGTCATCGCGACCGGCGGGCTCGCCGGGGTCATTGCCGATGAGACCACGAGCATCCGGCACGTGGCGCCGGACTTGACGCTGCACGGGCTGCGGCTGATCTGGGACAGCAACCAGGCAGGGGGGTAAACGGAGGATGACCGACCCCTCTGACTATGCGCGCGAAATCGAGCGGTACCTCTGCCAGAAGAACGAAGGGCACCTGGTTCGAATCGTCGGGCCTGCGTTCGAACAGGTCTGTGGATGGGCGGTGCAAGGGGTGCCGCTCAAAGTGGCGTTTCGCGGCATCGACCGTTGTTGCCAGCGGTACTATGCGAAAGGCCCGCGCCGCCGTCCCGTTCGAATCGAGTTCTGCGAGGCCGACATCCTCGAGCAGTTCGATGACTGGCGCCGGGCCGTCGGGGTCACGGTTGCGGCGGGGGCCGGTGAAGTTCCAGAGGAGCCGAAGGCGCGAAAAACACCACTGGCGTCACACATCGAGCGGGTCGTCGCCCGTCTGGTGTCGGTTCGGGGCCGGGGCCCTCATCCAGGCGGGCTCGATGAGGTGGTGGACGGGGTCGTGCGGGAGCTCGAGGGGCTCACCGACGAGGCGCGGAACGCGAGGGGCGACCGGCGGACTGCCCTGTTCGATCGGCTGGAGGGGCTGGATGCGTCGCTGATAGAGGCGGCGCGCAAGGCCGTGGACGAGCCGACGACGGCGAGTCTCCGGGCGGAGGCTGACGCGGAACTCGCCCCCTTCGGCGCGCGCCTCCCTCCGGACGCGAGGTCGCAGGCCGTCGCCGCGGCGTTCGATCGGCTCGTCCGGGACTTCCTTGGCTTGCCTCGTGTGCGCTACGAACAATAAGCGTCTCCGGGCGGCCCGCGAGCGGCCCATCTGAACTATGTCTCTGACAACCGGCGAAACCATCGAGCTCGTCATCGAGAAACCCGCCGGGGGCGGCCGGATGATCGCGCGGCATGAAGGGCAGATCGTCCTCGTGCTCGGCGCGATTCCCGGCGAGCGCGTGCGCGCACACGTGGACCGTGCGGACAAGCGCCTGGCGTTTGCCTCGACGGTCGCGGTGCTCGATCCGTCCGCCGATCGCCGCGAGCCGGGGTTCGATCCGCGCTGTGGCGGCTGCGCGTACGCGCACGTGGCCTACGAGCGCCAGCTCGCGTTGAAGGCCGAGGTCATCGCCGACGCTTTCGAGAGGATCGGCCGGATCCCGCTGCCGGACCGGGTGGCAATCGCGTCCTCGCGCGACGATGGGTACCGGATGCGTGCGCGCTTACACGTGCACCAGGGCCGTCCGGGTTTTTACCGCGAGGGGAGCCACCGGCTGTGCGATGCCGGGCCCACTCGTCAGCTCCTTCCGGAGACCATCGAAGCCGTGGAGCGCGTTGTTCGCGAGGTCGAAGCCGCGGGCTACGAGCCCATCGCGGTCGACGTCAGTGAAAACGTCGCGGCCGACCAGCGCGCCATGCGTGTCGAACTCAGCGGCAGCGGGTATCTCCTGGCCGGGGACCCCTCGGTGGCCGATTCCCTGGGGACGCTGACCGAGGAGCGAGCGCAAGGCGGCGAACTGCGCCGCCGCCCCGTCTCATTTTTCCAGGGCAACCGTTTTCTGATCGGGCGCCTGGTTACGACAGTACTCGACGCCATACCGCCGGACGGCGAGGTGCTGGATCTCTATGCGGGTGTGGGCCTGTTTGCTGTCGCGCTGGCGGGAACGGGGCGCAGCGGCGTGACGGCGGTGGAGGCGGACCGGGCCGCGGGTGGGGACCTCGAAGCCAACGCGACGGCGTTCCCGGGCGCCCTTGCCCCGGTGGTCATGCCGGTCGAAGAGTATCTCGCGCGTCGTCGGGTCGATCCGTCGGCCACCATCCTGGTCGACCCGCCACGCACAGGGATTTCACGAGTGGCCCTGGAGGGTATTGCCGCGCAGGATGCGGCCAGGATTGTTTATGTGTCGTGCGATCCGGCCACTCTTGCGCGCGACGCACGTCGATTGCTGGATGCGGGGTATCGCCTGCAGTCACTGGAGGGATTCGACCTGTTTCCGAACACCCCTCACGTGGAAAGCGTGGGGGTGTTCGACTGCGTCACGCGGCGCCCCGACGTCCAGGCGGTGCCTGGCAGTTAGTGTCTCCGCCTCGCGGCGGCCAGGAAGGCGTCGAACAGCGGGCTGAACTCGCCGCTGCGCCAGAAGTTTTCCGGGTGCCACTGGACGCCGATGCAGAATCGTGCCCCGGGCGCTTCGACCGCCTCGATGACGCCATCGGGCGCCGTCGCAGCCGAGACCAGGTTCCGGCCGATGGTCTTGATTGACTGGTGGTGCCGGCTGTTGACGCGGCAGCCCTCCGGCCCGGCCGCCGGGCCCAGCGCGCGCTCGAGGCGCGAGCCCGGCGCGACCCGGATGTCGTGCGCGACGGCGTCCTTCGGCTGCAGGACGCTGTGCGCGACGTCGGCATGGCCCGCTGACGGGATGTGCTGGACCAGCGAGCCGCCGCTGGCCACGTTCAGCACCTGCGCGCCCCGGCAGATCGCCAGCACCGGCAGGTCAGCGTCCAGTGCCCGGCGCACCAGGTCCATCTCGAACTCGTCGCGCCCGGGTTCGGCGTCCTGCACGCTCGGGTGCCGGTCTTCACCATAGAACACCGGGTCCACGTCACCCCCGCCGGTCAGCAGCAGCCCGTCCAGTTCGCTGATGAGCGCACGCGGGCTCTCGCTCACCTGGAGCACGCGCGCACGTCCCCCGGCCCGCTCGACCGATTGCACGTAGTCGTCGAGCCGCCCGCAGGTCGTCACGCCAATCACGGGTGGTCTGTCGGTCACCGTCATGTCCTCTGCTGGCAACCGTATTACATCTTCTCCGGCACCGTGCAGCCCATGAGCGCAAGTGCCTGCGTCAGCTGCGCGCGATAATACGCCACGGCGGCCGCGCGCCACAGGCGCACGTCGGCGCGTTCCTCGTTCAGCACCGGGTACTTGTGATAGAAGCCGTTGAACGCCTGGGCGAGCCCGAACGCATACTTCGCGACCACCGACAGCTCCAACGTCCGCACCCCCTGGTCGACCACGTCGTCGAGACGGGCGGACTCGAGCACGAGGCCCCAGAGATCGTGGGCCTCCTGGTCATCAGCCTGGAGAACGTCCGGGGCGGCAGACGCGAGGGCGCCGAGCAGCGACCGCTCGTCGATGCCGTGGCGCTCCTTCAGCTTGCCGAAGATGTTGTTGGCGCGGACGGCGGCGTACTGCAGGTACGGGCCGGATTCCCCTTCGAAACTGAGCGCCTCATCGATGTCGAACACGATGACCTTGCCGCGCGAGAACTTGACCATGAAGTAGCGCACGGCCGCTGTCGCGATGGTCTCGGCAATCCGCTTGACGTCGGCGTCCGGCAGCTCGGCGTTTCTTTTCGAGACTTCCGCGGCGGCTTTGTCGGCCAGCCTGTCGAGCAGGTCGTCGGCCTTCACGCCGAGCCCTTTGCGTCCCGAGACCTCCACAAAAGGACGGTCGGCATCGGTGCTGGTGTCGTAGCCCAGCTCGCGGGCCGTGGCGTGGGACAGCGCCACCATCTCGTACGAATAATGGATGGAGTGGCTGGCCTGCTGCTCGTAGCCGAGCGCCGCCAGGGCCTGCTTCAGGAGCTTCTGCAGGTACGACTGGCGCGTGTCGATCACGTTGCACACCCACGAGGCCCGCCCGAACGACGGTGCTCCCGCCTGCGCGCTCGACTCGAGCGACGTCGTGGACCACAACGGTCCGCCGAGCGCCTCCGGCTCGAAAATCCGGTAGTGAAAATCTTTGCCGAGCAGGCCGAACTTCCAGAGCTGGTAGGCCATGTCCTTTCCGACGTAGGTCACCGTTCCGTCAGAGCGGACGATCACCTTCTCGCGCTGCTCGGCCTTGTCCGGCGCCTCGTCGGCCGGCGGCTCATCCTCCGGCGCCCCCTCCTCGGCAGCAGTCCCTTCCTCCTCGATCTTCATGACCCAGCAGCCCGCGAGCTTCCCCTCGGTCTGCATGAAGACGGCGCCGGTCTTCTTGAGGAAGTCGAACGCATGCGCCCAGAACTGCAGTCGCAGGATGTCGCCCTCCCACGTGAGGAGGTCGTAGCCGATGTTCATCCGGGCCATCGTGGCCAGGTGGCGGCGGACGACGCGGTCGGCGATGAATGCCGCCATGGCGGCCGTATCGTTGTCGCCGTGCTCGATATCGTGCAGCGCCCGCGCCCGGATCTTCAGCCGCTCCTTGTCCTCGTCGTACCACTCGGTCACCCGGGCGTACAGGTCCCAGCAGTGATAATCGAACCGGGTCGAATCCGCAATCGCGCGAACCTCCTCGAGGGTCTTGTGTTCGAGTTCACGGAAACCGACCGCCACATCGGCGACCTGGACGCCCGTATCGTCGATGTAGTTCTGGATCTCGACGTCTCGGCCGAGGAAGCGGAGGAGCCGGCCAAAGGCGTCACCGAGCGCCGCGTTCCGCAGGTGGCCGATGTGGGCAGCCTTGTTCGGATTGATGGCCGTGTGCTCGACGATGCTCTTGTCGTGGCCGGCGCGCGCGGCCGGCTGGCCCGCGGGCTGGAGCCACTGCCGGAGAAAGGCCGGCCGGTCGAGAAAGACGTTGACGTATCCGTTGGGCGCCGCTTCGACACGGGCCACGCCGTCGATGACCCCGAGGGCGCCGGCGATCTCCTGGGCGATGACCCGGGGCGCCTTGCGCAGCCGGCGCGCGAGCTCGAACGCGAGGGGCACCGCGAGATCGCCGAGCGCGCGCCGGGGCGGCATTTCCACCGGGATGGCGGTCAGAACAGGATCATCGGCCGGGATGTCATACAGGCGCCCGACGGCTTCGGCCATCCGGGCGCGGACGAGATGATGAACGGGAAGGATCATGAAGAGATAGCTTACCCTTTCATTGCCCCTCCTCCGTGATACGATCCGCAAGGTTCCTGGCTCGCGTGTGATCGTCCGGCGTGTTGACGTTCGTGAACGTCCAGCCGTCGGGGTCGAGCGAGGCGAGCACATCCGGGCCGAGTTCGACGACGCTCACGCCAGGCGGCAGAATGGAAGCCTGCAAATCCCCATGCGCAATTCGCTCGCGGATTCTCTCGGCGCACGATTTGGCATAGATCGCGCACAGGGGCTCGTAGCCGCGCGCGGTACGTGGGATCACGATGTCGGCCTCTTCCGACGCGAGCCGGTGCAGCACGGCCGCGTGCACGAAGGGCATGTCGCACGCCAGGACCAGCGTGCGGTCGCAGGGGGATTCCACGATGGCCGTGTAGATGCCCCCGAGTGCCCCGGTGCCGGGGAGGCGGTCCCCCACGACACGGAGCCCTGGCGGCAGGGCCGCAGGCGGGCGCCCGACGATGAAGATTTCGGAGACCAGCTCGCGCAGCACCTCGATCTGGCGATCGAGGATCGACCGTCCGCCCACGGCCAGGGTGCCCTTGTCGGCGCCTGCCATGCGGCGGGCCTGTCCGCCGGCGAGGATGGCGGCCGCCAGCGATCCTCGATACATCACCCCCACAGTAGCAGAACCCGCGTTTCGGCTGACCGCGGCTGCCAATGAGTGAACCCCGGATCGGCCGTGTTCTCATCGCGAGCCTGCACCAGGCGATCGCCGACCTCATGCCGACGAGGCTCGAGTTCTATGAGAACTGGCTCAGCGCGTCGGGGCTTCGGAACGGCACGATCGGCCTCGCGCCGCTCTCGGCCGTGCTCAGCTTTCTTCGCAGCGAAGGGGACGCATACCCCCTGATCACCGCGCGGGCCGGAGAATACGCTGCCGAATGGACCGTGGCGAACCTCTCTGGTTTTGAGCGGCGGGTCCGGATGGCCTTGCCCGCGACCTTGCGGGCGCGGGCCGCGCTCGGGACGGTGCGTACACTGGTTCGCAATACCTACCCCGGGTCGCGCGCGCTGACCCGGGTGCGTCGTGGCACGGCCACGATCGACCTCCGGGGGTCGCTCTTCTGCGAGGTGCGCACGGCGTCGGCGCTGCCGCTCTGCGGCTTCTACGCCGCCGCCATCTCGCGGGTCCTGGTCCTCTATTCGATTGACAGCGAGGCCCGAGTCGACGGTTGCCGCGCCGCGGGGGGAGGGAAGGGGTGCCAGATGTCGGTCGTCCTGGGCAAGCGGGCCGCCAGCGAGGCGGCGGCTTGATGGCGCGGGTTCTGGTGTGCCTGCTCCTGCACCTGGTGGCGGGAGCCGGCTTCGCGGCAGCGCAGGCGCCGCCGGGACGGATCCTCGTCGTGCCCTTCGAGAACGTCCAGCGTGAGCTGCGCGCCCACTGGCTCGGCGAAGCCTCGGCCGTGCTGCTGTCCGACGCGCTGAACGCGCGCGGCATGGGAGCCATCACCAGGGCCGAGCGCGTCAGGGCCTTCGAGGAACTCCACCTGCCCCCGAGCGCGACCCTGAGCCGCGCGACGGTCATTCGCATCGGCCAGATGGTCGGCGCCTCCGAGGTCGTGCTCGGCCAGTTCCACCTGGTGGACGACGAGTTGTCCGTGACCGTGCAGTCGGTCAGGCTCGACGTCGGGCGCCTCAAGCCGAACGTGACCGAGCAGGGACCACTCACCGAGCTCTTCGACATGTTCGACACCCTGGCGCAACGCGTCACGCAGGTGGCTCCCGGGGGCGGCCCCGGCGCCGGCGATCCGCGCCCCCCGCTCGAAGCCTTCGAGAACTACATCAAGGGGCTGGTGGCGGAGAGCCCCGCCGCACAGGCCACGTTTCTCGAGACGGCCTTGAAGCAGCATCGCACGTATGACCGCGCGCGGCTGGCGCTGTGGCAGGTGCGCACCGACCAGGGGGATCACGCCGCGGCGCTGGCGGTGGTGAAGGCCATCGCCTCGGACTCGCGCTTCGACGCGCGCGGGCGGTTCGCCGGGGCCATCTCGAACATGGAACTCGCTGAGTACGACGAGGCGTTCGAGACGCTCCTGGCGCTCGTGCAGGACGCGCCGGTCCCGCCCCTCGGCAGCGGTGTCAAGCCGGCCGCGTCGCTGTTCAACAATCTCGGCGTCGTCCAGCTGCGGCGCGGCGCGACCCCTCAGACTGGCCTCGCCACCTATTACCTGACCCAGGCGGCGGATGCCGACCCCGGGGATCCGGATTTCCTGTTCAACCTCGGCTACGCCTACGTCATCGAGAAGAATCCCAAGGCGGCCATCTACTGGCTGCGGGAGGCCGTACGCCGCAACCCGGTGGACGCGGAAGCGCACCTCGTGCTGGCGGCGGCGCTGCAGGCCACGGGCAGTCCGGTTGAAGCGTCCCGGGAGCGGGCGCTGGCGCTGCGGCTCTCGACTCTGACGGGAGACCTCGAGAAGCAGGCAGCCGTTGAGAAGCTCCCCGTACCGCGCGGCCTCGAGCGCGTGCGCACCGAACTCGATGCACCGCGCTCCATGCGCCCGGAGCAGACGATCGTCAATACCGCCCAGCGCGAACAGCAGGACCTCGCGACATTTCACCTCGACCAGGGGCGCCGCCACTTCGATCGCGAAGAGGACCGCGAGGCCATGATCGAACTGCGCCGGGCGGTCTACCTGTCGCCCTACGAGGCCGAAGCGCACCTGCTCATCGGCCGCATGCACCTTCGCGGCGGGCGTCCGCAGGATGCCGTGGACACGCTGAAGCTCTCGATCTGGAGCGCCGACTCCGCCGCTGCACGGATCGCGCTCGCCGAGGCATACTTGAGAGTGGGCAGCCCGAATGACGCACGGCCGGAGCTGGAGCGGGCGCTCGCCCTGGATCCCGACTCGGTCGAGGCGAAGAAGCTTCTCGAGGAATTGGGAAAGGGTAAAGGATAAAGGCCAGGGGGAAAGGTAAGGGGGACGGTATGCGGACCAGCGTTGTTTCGATCGTCTGCGGCGCCGTTCTCCTTGTGCTCTCGGCAGCGGTGCCGGCCCAGGAGGCGGCGCCGCTCGTCTACACCGCCGAGATCGATGGGATCATTCACCCGGTTGCGGTCGAGTTCATCCGTGGCGCTGTCGCCCGCGCCGACGCGGCCGGCGCGGCGCTGCTCGTCATTTCGCTGCGGACACCAGGCGGCCTCGCCGACTCAACCCGCGACATCAACACCGCCATCATCCAGGCCCGGACGCCTGTCGCGGTGTTCGTCGAGCCCGGTGGGGCGCGCGCCGCTTCCGCCGGCTTCCTCATCACGATTGCCGCGGACATCGCGGCCATGGCGCCCGGGACCCACATCGGCGCCGCTCACCCCGTCTCGGGTTCGGGCGAGACGGTCGACGACACGATGTCGAAGAAGATGGTGTCGGATGTCGCTGGCTATGCGCGGACGCTTGCCGCGCAGCGGAAGCGCAATGTCGAGCTCGTCGAGCTGGGCGTCACCGAGAGCCGGACGTTTACGGAGGTGGAAGCGCTCAATGCCGAGCCGCCACTCATCGACGTGGTCGCCACCGACCTGGCCGATCTGCTTCAGCAGCTCGACGGGCGTACCATTACCCGGTTCGATGGCCGCACCGAGACCCTCCGCACGGCCGGCGCGACGCTGGAGCGGGTGGAGCAGAGCTGGTCGCAGCGCGTGCTCGGAGCGATCGCGCATCCGCAGATTGCCTACCTGCTGCTCTCACTCGGTATCCTCGGCCTGACAATCGAGCTCTGGAATCCCGGCGCCATCTTTCCTGGGGTGGTCGGCGGCATTTGCCTGCTGCTCGCCTTCTTCGCGCTCCAGGTTCTGCCGGTCAGCTCCGCCGGCGTGCTGCTGCTGCTGCTCGGCGTCGTCCTGCTCATCCTGGAGGTCAAGGTGACGAGCTTCGGTCTGCTCGCCGCTGGAGGTGTGCTGTCGCTCTTCCTCGGAAGCCTCATGCTCATCGATTCGCCACTGCCCGAAATGCAGATCGGCCTGGCGTTCATCCTCCCGGTCGTCCTCGGCGTGTCATTCCTGCTGCTGTTCCTGGTCCGGCTGGCCGTCCAGGCCCAGAAACAGCAGTCGGTCACCGGGGTGTCGGGCATGGTAGGCGAGGCGGGCCGGGCGCTCACGGCCATTGAGCCGGGCGGGCGGGGCAGCGTGCAGACCCGGGGCGAGATCTGGAGCGCAACCGCACTCGAGCCGATACAGCAGGGGGACGCCGTGCGGGTGACGGCTGTCTCGGGACTGGTGCTGACGGTGCGGCCGGAGGCGAAGTTTCCAGCTGCCGGTCCGGAAGCGCGCGCGACTTCTGCCATATAATCCGGAGAAAGGAGGGGTTGCCGTGCTTCTTCCACTGCCTCCCATGTTGATCGTTGTCGTGATCATCGCGCTCTACCTGCTCAGCTCGATCAAGATCCTGAACGAGTACGAGCGAGGCGTGATATTCCGGCTCGGCAAGCTGCTGCCGCAGCCGAAGGGTCCGGGCGTCATCTTTGTCTTTGCGCCTATCGACCGGATCGTGCGCGTCAGCCTCAGGACCATCGTCATGGATGTGCCGCCTCAGGACGTGATCACGCGCGACAACGTGTCGGTGAAGGTCAACGCGGTGGTCTACTTCCGCGTCATGGACCCCAGGCGCGCCATCGTGGAGGTCGAGAGCTTCCACTATGCCACGTCACAGCTCGCGCAGACGACGCTGCGAAGCGTGCTGGGGCAGGTGGAGCTCGACGATTTGCTGTCCGAACGCGAGCGGCTGAACCAGCAGCTCCAGCAGATCCTGGATCAGCACACCGATCCATGGGGCGTGAAGGTCTCCTCGGTGGAAGTGAAGCACGTCGATCTGCCCCCTGACATGCAGCGCGCGATGGCCCGCCAGGCCGAGGCCGAGCGCGAGAAGCGTGCTAAAATCATCCATGCGGCCGGCGAGCTGGAAGCGTCAGAAAAGCTCGCGCAGGCGGCTGCCGTTATCGCGGTGGAGCCCGTGACGATCACGCTGCGATACCTCCAGACGCTGACCGACATCGCGTCTGAAAAGAACTCGACGATCGTGTTCCCCCTCCCGATCGAGCTCTTGAGCACGATCATAGACCGCAGCAGCAAGAAGGCGTAAGCATTGGCCGAGATGACACACGACGCGGCGGAAGACGGATTCCATGAAATCCAACTGAGCGGGAAGCAGCTCGTCTTCCTGTTCATGTCCGCTACCATCGTCCTTGTTTTCGTCTTCATCTGCGGCCTGCTGGTCGGCCGGAGCGTGCGCGACACCGGTCCGGGCGAGCCCGGGGGGGCGTTTGCGGCGGGCCTGCCGTCCGGGGAGACCACGTCGGAACCCGTGGCCGCCGCCGAACCACCGGCACCGGCCGAATCCGAAGACACCCTGACGTATCACGACGAGCTCCAGCGCAAGAATCCACGCACCGAACCGGTCAAGCCGCGGGTCGAGGCCCCGCCACCACCGGCGCCGGTCGAGCCCGCGCCCCGGGCCGCCGCGCCAGCCGAAAAGCCGGCGCCGACGGCCAGGATTGCACCCGATGTCCCCACGACCGGGCGACCGGGTTCGCTCGTGGTGCAGGTATTCGCGTCCCAGGATCTGCAAGCCGCGTCGTCGCTCGTCAAGCGGTTGGCGGCCAAGGGCTACCCGGCCTTTCTCGTGCCTCCCGGGGCGAACGCCGCGCCGCCGATGTACCGGGTCCAGGTCGGGCGCTATAACGACCGCCGCGATGCCGAAGCGGTAAGCCGCCGGCTCGAGAAGGAAGAGCAGTTCAGTCCCTGGATCTCGTCGCGCTAGCACTACTGTCGGGCGCCTTTCTCGCGCTCAGCTTTCCGAAGTTCGGCCATCCGGCGTGTGCGTGGATCGCGCTCGCGCCGCTGATGATTGCCGTCGTCCGGACGGCCCCCCTGCACTATCCAATTCGCCGCTCGATGCAGCTCGGCCTGCTCACCGGCGCGGTCTACTTCGGCGGCACCCTGTACTGGCTCGTCGAAACCATGACGACGTTTGGCGGACTGCCGACGCCGCTCGCGATCTTCGCGGCCGCGGTGCTGGTGGCTTACCTCTCGCTCTTCCCGGCGGCCTTCGCGGTGATCTTTTCGAAGCTGCACCGCTCGTTCGGTGCCGCCTCCTTCTTGTTGGCTCCGGCGGTCTGGGTCAGCACGGAGCTCGGGCGGCAATACGTCTGGGATGGCTTTCCGTGGGCGCTGCTTGGTTATAGCCAGGTCTCCGTCCTGCCGATTGCGCAAGTGGTCTCGGTCGTCGGGGTCTACGGTCTGTCCGGGCTACTCGCGCTGACGTCGTCGGCTGCCGCATTCCTCGTCGTGGACACCACCAGGCGGCGGTGGATCGTGGCCGGGGTCACGACGGCCCTCGTGGTGGCGTGCGCGGCCTGGGGCAGCGCGAGGTTGAACGCCAGTTGGCTACTGACGCGAGGCGAGCCGGTCCGGGTCGCGGTGCTCCAGGGCAACATCGCCCAGGAGGACAAGTGGAATCCCGAACTGCGCGACGCGATCACGGACCGTTACCTGGCGATGACGCGCGAGGCGCTCGACGGAGGGGCGACCTTCATTATCTGGCCCGAATCCTCCACACCCTTCTACTTCGAGCACGACCTCTTCCGCGGGGGGGCGATCCGGCGCCTGGCGCGCGAGGCGAATGCCACGCTGCTGATTGGCAGCGACCAGGTCGAGCCGGTCCGAACATCTGCGGCGGAGCGGGTGACCGAACGCCAGTACAACGCGGCGTTCCTGGTGAAGCCGGACGGTGCCGTCGGCGCGGTCTATCGCAAGATGCACCTCGTCCCGTTCGGCGAGTACGTGCCGCTGGCCTCGTTGCTGTTCTTCGTCGGCCCCATCGTCGACGCAGTGTCGCCATTTACGCCGGGCGAGGACCCCGTCCTCCTGCCGGTCGGGGACCGCATGGCGAGCACCGCCATCTGCTACGAGGTGATCTTCCCAAGCCTGATCCGCCGGTTTGTGCTCGATGGCAGCGAGCTGCTGACGACCATTACGAACGACGCCTGGTACGGCCGGTCGTCGGCGGCATTTCAGCACTGGGACCAGGCCGCCATGCGCTCGATCGAGCAGGGACGCTACCTTGCGCGTGCCGCCAACACCGGGATCAGCGGGTTTGTGGACCCCTACGGACGGGCCACGCAGAAGACGGCCCTGTTCGAGCAGGCGCTGGTGATGGAGGACCTCCGGTTCCTGACCGACCGGACGATTTACAACCGGATAGGTGACCTGGCCGCCTGGCTCTCGCTCGCCCTCGTCCTCGCAGCCTTGCTCGCGTCCTGGACGCTCGCGCGCCGCAGCCGCCCCCCGGCGTTACAATAGCCCTGACGCCCACGTTCAACCTTCAACCTTCAACCTTTCTGTCTATGGCTCTTCAGCTAGATGACCAGCTTCGCAGGTACGAGGACCTGGCGCGTCGCGCCGGCGATCTGCGGAGCTATCTTTGACGCCGCTCTCCCCGCTGACGAACTCGCGAAGATAGAGCATCGCGTCGGCGCCCCGGATTTCTGGAAGGATCAGGCCGCGGCGCAGAAGATGCTCCAGCGCCGAAGGCGCCTCGAGGAGGATGTCAACCTCAGCGAGACCTTGAAGCGCCGGCTCGAGGACCTCGCGGTGCTCGTCGAGTGGGCCGAGGCCGGGGAGTCTGTGGCCGACGACCTCGGCCGCAGCCTCGATGAACTGGTAACCCTCGTCGATGCCGGCGAAACGAAGAAGATGCTCGGCGGCGAGCACGACTTGAAGAACGCCATCGTCACGATTCATCCTGGCGCGGGCGGAACCGAATCACAGGACTGGGCCGAGATGCTCATGCGCATGTACCTGCGCTGGAGCGAGCGGCGCGGCTTCAAGCGCGAGATCATCGAGGTGCAGCCCGGGGACGACGCCGGGATCAAGAGCGCGACGATGACGATCATCGGCGATTATGCCTACGGGCTGATGCTCGCGGAAGCCGGGGTGCACCGCCTGGTCCGAATCTCGCCGTTCGACCAGGCGTCGCGCCGGCACACGTCCTTCGCGTCGGTCTTCGTCTGGCCGGAGCTCCCGGAAGACGTCGAGGTGGAGATCGATGACAAGGATCTGCGCATCGACACCTTCCGATCGAGCGGCGCCGGCGGGCAGCACGTGAACGTGACGGATTCGGCGGTCCGGATCACGCATCTGCCGACCGGGTTCGTGGTCTCGTCCCAGAACGAACGATCCCAGCATCGCAACCGGGACTCGGCGATGCGTGTGCTGAAGGCCAAGCTGTTCGATCTGAAAATGAAGGAACAGCAGGCGAAGATGGATCAGCTCGGGGGCGAGAAGAAGGACATTGCCTTTGGCAGCCAGATCCGCAGCTACGTCCTTCACCCGTACCAGCTCGTGAAGGACCACCGCACGAAGGAAGACGTGGGAGACGTCAACCGTGTGCTCGACGGCGACCTTGACGCCCTCATCAAGAGCTACTTGATGAAAAAGGCGTCCGGTACGCTGGGGCAGGCGACGCCGGACGAGCAAGAAACTTAGAACGTAGAACGTAGAATGAAGAAGTCAGAATGAACTCATTCTAAGTTCCTCATTCTGAGTTCTACGTTTCTACTGTCGGAAGCCCGAGCCCGGCTGGGTGCCGGCGATGAACGCCTCGTTGATTCCCTGGTCGGCCGAGACGAACACGATGTTGCCGGGCGGCTCGAAGGCGGGCGGCTCGGTGCGGTCGCCAATCCAGGCCTTCATGATGTCGATCCAGATCGGAAGCGCGGCCGCGCCGCCCGTCTGGCCGGCGCCGATCGGCTTCTTCACGTCCAGCCCGACCCAGACGCCGATGGTGATGTCGGGATCGAACCCGATGAACCAGGCATCCGTGTAATCGTCCGTCGTCCCGGTCTTGCCGCCGACGGGCCAGTTCAGGGCGTTGGCCCGGGTTGCCGTGCCGCGCTGAACGACACCGCGCAGGATGTTCGTCATCACGAACGCCGTGTCGGCGCGGATGGCGTCGCGCGGCTCAGGCCGGTTTTCCTCGAGCACGTTCCCCTCGCGGTCCGTGACCTGGTCGATCGAGAAGGGGCGCATTCGCACCCCCTGGTTCGGAAACGCCGAGTAGGCACTGGTCATCTCGAGCAGCGTGGCCTCCGAGGCGCCCAGGGCGACCGAGAGGTAGGGCGGCATGGGCGATTCCACGCCGAGGCGTCTGGCGTAGCTGATGACCTGCGCGGGGCCGAGCTGGTCCATGACCCGCACGGCCGGGATGTTGCGCGAATCCTCGAGCGCCCTCCGCAGCGTCACCGGGCCGAGAAACTTCCGGTCGTAATTGCCGGGGGAGTAGGACGGCGACCCCGCTGCTCCGCCGAAGGTCGCGGGCGAATCCATCAGCACGGTGGCCGGCGTGTAGCCCCGGTCGATCGCCGCGGTGTAGACGAACGGTTTGAAGGCCGAACCGACCTGCCGCAGGGCCTGGGTCGCACGGTTGAACTTGCTGCGCTCGAAGCTGGAGCCGCCCGCCATCGCCTTCACCTGGCCGGTACGGTTGTCGATCGCCAGTATCGCCCCCTGGACGAGCGGCGGCTGCTCGAGCGTGGCGGTCGCCGTGCCGGCGGCCGTGTCGACGGTGCCGAGCCGCGCTTCGACAAGGTCCCCGACGCTCACGAGCTGCGTGGCCGCGTTGCGCCGCGTCCAGGCGAAGCCCTTCCGGTCAATCGAGACGCTGAGCCGGCCGGCCCTCAGCTGGATGGAGGCCGCGTCCACGGCCGTCACGACGGCCGGAACGACGTCGTCGGCGCGCATGGCACGCTCCCACCGCGAGAGCCGGAACGTGTCAACCTCCTGCCCCTCCGTCAGGACGTTGCGCGCAGGCGTGCGGAAGCCGCGCAGCCGATCGATTCGCCGCAGCCCGTCATCGAGGGCGCGGTTGGCCGCTTCCTGCAGGCGCACGTCGAGCGAGGTCTGGATCGAGAGGCCGTTCTCGTAAATCTGCTTGGCGCCGTAGCGGATCTCGAGATCCTTGCGGACCTCCTCGACGAAGTAGGGCGCGATGGATGGGGGCGACGCCGGCTCGCCGGACACCACGATTGGCCGCTTGCGGGCCTCGGCTGCCGCCTCGGGGGTGATGTACCCGACGGCCTCCATCCGCGTGAGCGCATAGTTGCGGCGGCGCAGCGCCGCATCCATGTTCACGTAAGGACTCTGGCGGACGTTGCCCTGGAGGATCCCGGCAATCAGCGCGGCTTCGTCGATGCTCAGTTCCTTCGCGGTCTTGCCGAAATACAACCGCGACGCCGACTGCACGCCGTAGACGCCGTGGCCGAAGTACATCTGGTTGCAGTAGAGCGTGAAGATCTCCCGCTTCGTATAGCGCTTTTCGATCTGGACGGCGAGGATCGCCTCCTTGATCTTCCGCTCCCAGGTCTTCTCGTCGGTGAGGAAGAGCTTGCGCGTGAGCTGCTGGGTCAGGGTGCTGGCGCCGCCGGCCTTGCGCCGCTCCAGGATGTCCTTCACCAGCGTCACGATGATCCGCGGGATGCTGAGGCCGAAGTGCTGGTCGAAATCCGCATCTTCGGCGGCCTTGATGGCGGCGATCAGGTGAGGGGACAGGTCCTCGTAACTGATGACCTCGCGCCGCTGGATGGCGAATTCGCCGACGATCTCGCCCCCCCCTCCATACACACGCGTGATCGTGCTTGGTGCGTAATCGTCGAGGTTGGAAATCTGGGGCATGTCGCCGGCAAAGGCGAAGAGCACGCCGCTGGCGGCGCCAAGGATTGCCGCGACGATGAAGAGGATGATGATGCCCGCCTGGCGGGCGACTTTGATGACGTATCTGGCCAAGAGGAATCCTATCTGTTAACCCCGAAATTCACGCGCGGGCATTCACGCGGCTCTCGGCCCTGACCACGGCACTGCAGCAGCGCGTTGTCGGTGACGTTGGTGCCAATCCCTGGCGTTAGTCCGTCGCCCCGCCCCCGCGACGTGTCGCAGAGCCGCTCGATGATTGGCCGCCACGCGAGCGGCTGCCGGGCGTTGCCGAGCCTCGATTCGTGTCACCCCCTGACGGCCTTGCGCTCGGCGCCGATGGTCGTGCGTCGGACGGGGCGTTCCGCTGCATCCCGGGTGCAGGCCTGCTGGACGTCGCGGCAGGCTCGCCGCCGCGCTGCGCCGGACGCGCTTGGGACGGGGCGCTGCGCGGCCCGGCGGG
>JACCRT010000031.1 GCA_013813355.1 Acidobacteriota bacterium
CACCCGGGTCAACTCGCGCGTACTCATCGATGTCCTTCCCAGCGGTAACCTCCTTCGAGGCCACCAGCTTAGGGGACATTTCTATTTCGTCCGCGAGGGGACATTATCACTTCGCGTCAACAGCCACGGATAACGACCCGACACACGAAATTCTAAACCCCGACGCCTGTTTGAGCTGGCATGCACGCCGCGCCATCCGGGCCTGCAACAGCGGCTGTCGGTATCAATGCGCGTCAACCCGCGGCGCGGCGGCGCCGGCTCGCTACTGCCTGCTGTCTGCGGCCGACTGCCTGCTGTCTGCCGCCGCCTGCCGACTGCCGACCGCCGACTGCCGACTGCCGACTGCCGACTGCCGACTGCCGACTGCCGACTGCCGACTGCCTACTGCGTACTGCCTACTGCCTACTGCCTACTGCCTACTGCTATAGTGAGCCTGATGCCCTCGGGAACCGCCACGGTCGCTCCCGCGGCGCGGGCCATCGGCCGCGTCGCGGTACCGGGCGACAAATCCATCTCTCACCGTTATGCCCTGCTCGCCGCCTTGGCCGACGGCGTATCCACGATCGGGGGCTACTCGCCAGGCGCGGATTGCGCCGCCACCGTCGCCTGCCTCCGGCGCCTCGGTGTCCGAATTGACACGGACGGCGACGGCCGGTTGACAATCCACGGTCGTGGCCTGACCGGCCTGTGCCGTGCCCAGGGCACACTCGATGCGGCGAACTCAGGCACGACGGCGCGCCTGCTGGCCGGGATCCTTGCCGGCCAGCCTTTCGACAGCACGATTACCGGCGACGACTCCCTGACGCGGCGGCCGATGCGGCGCGTCATCGAGCCCCTGACCCGAATGGGCGCGCGCATCGACTCGCGCGATGGGCGACTGCCGCTGGTCGTCCACGGCGAGGCCCTGCACGGCATCGTTCACGCACCGCAGGTGCCGAGCGCCCAGGTCAAGAGCTGCGTGCTGCTGGCGGGGCTGCTGGCGGCCGGACGGACGCGGGTCCTCGAGCCGGCGCCAACGCGAGACCATACGGAGCGGGCCCTTGGGGCGTTCGGCATTCCGGTCGAACACGACACAGACGGGAGCGTCGGTGTGGCCGGCGGGCAGCGCCTCGCCGCGCTGCGCTTGCGGGTGCCCGGCGACATTTCCGGCGCGATGTTCTGGGCGGCCCTTGCCGCCGGCACGCCGGGGGGACGCCTCGATATCCGGGGCGTGGGGCTGAACCCGACCCGAACGGCCGTGCTCGAGGTCCTCCGGCGGGCGGGCGCCGGCCTTGACGTCCACGCCGATGACGAGCATGCCGGGGAGCCGGCCGGCTCGCTGCGGGTAGCGTTCGGTGCGCCACGCAGTTTCGAAATCATGCCGGCCGACGTGCCCGGCCTCATCGACGAGATCCCGGCCTTGGCTGCACTGGCAGCGATGATGCCGGAAGGACACACCCTCGCCGTCCACGGCGCGTCGGAGCTGCGCGTGAAGGAGAGCGACCGCATTTCCGCGCTGGCCGCAGGCTTCCGGGCGCTGGGCGCCGGGGTTGATGAATATGACGACGGTTTCCTGCTGGAGGCGCGGCCTTTGCGCGGCACGGAGGTCGAATCCGCCGGCGATCACCGCCTGGCGATGGCGTTTGCCATCGCGGCCACTCGCGCGACGGGCACGACCCGGATCCGCGGCGCCTCCGCGGTGGACGTGTCGTACCCCGGCTTCTTCGAGGAGCTCACGCGGCTGACTACCCCGTGACCGCGGACAAGATCTATCTCGTCGGCTTCATGGCCGCCGGCAAGACCACCGTCGCCCGCGCGCTCGCCGCGCGGCTTGGATGGCGTGTCGAAGACGTGGACGCCCTCGTCGAGGCCCGGGAACGGCGGACGATCGCCGATATTTTCGCGCGCCAGGGAGAACCTCACTTTCGCGCCCTCGAACGTGAGATCCTGAAGCTCCTGCTGCCCTTGCGCCACGTGGTAGTGGCGACGGGCGGCGGATCCTTCATGGACCCGGAGAACCGCGCGGCGATGAACATGGACGGCGTGTCGATATGGCTTGACGTCAGGTTCGAGGAGATCGTCGCCAGGCTGCCGGCCGACGGCCGCCGGCCGCTGGCGGCCGACCGGGCACAGCTTGAACGGCTGTTCGCCATGCGGCAGGTGGGCTACGCTAACGCCCACGTGCGAATCGATGCCGCCGATGCACCGGCGGAGGAAGTGGCCGAGCGCATCCTCGATGCGCTGCGCGAGCGCTGATGCGGTACCTGATCCTCTCGGACATTCACGCCAATCTGCAAGCGTTGGACGCCGTACTCGCCGCCGCCCCCTCGCCGGAGTGGGACCACGTGGTGGTGCTCGGCGATCTCGTCGGCTACGGTGCGGACCCCAACGGGGTGATCGACCGCCTGAAGGAGCTGCTGCCGCTCGCGATCATCCGCGGCAATCACGACAAGGCGGCTTGCGGCCTCGATGACGGGAGCAGTTTCAACAACGTGGCACGCATGGCGGCTGCGTGGACCAGTGAAACACTGACGCCAGGCAATCGCGACTACCTCCGCAGCCTGCCGGCCGGGCCGATGTCGATCGACCATCTGCTCGAGATCTGCCACGGCGCCCCGTACGACGAGGACCACTACATCTTCAATGGCGACGACGCCGTGCGGGGGCTGGAGGCGGCGCGCCGACCGCTGTGCCTGTTCGGCCATACGCATCTGCCGGTGGCATTTGAACGCGACAGGGCGAAACTCGGCGGCTTCGCGCCGGAGGAGGATACCGAGCTGGAACTGCGGGCGGGAGCGACATACCTGGTGAATCCAGGTTCGGTCGGGCAGCCCCGCGACGGCGATCCGCGCGCGGCGTTCGCGATCCTGGATGTCGATGCGCGAGTGCTGACGCTACGCCGCGTCGAGTACGCCGTGGGCGCGGCCCAGCGCCGGATCCTCGAGGCAGGCCTGCCGACCAGCCTGGCGAACCGCCTGGCGATCGGACGCTAACTCTTCAGCCTTCAACCTTCAGCCTTCAGCCTTCCCTTGTCCCTGTTCGCCCGCTCCTCGCGGCGGCGCAGTTCAGCCGCATACGCGTCGCGGGCGGCGCGGGAGCCGAGGATCCAGCCAATGATCAACCCCACGAGCATCGTCGCGGGAATGAAGATGAGGTGCGCGGCCGTGATCTCGCCCATTATCGGCGCGTCTCCGGCTGGATGCGACGGCTCACCTCCGCCAGCTCGCGCTCCACGCGCGTCAGGCGCTGCCAGATGGACCACAGATAGCCGAATACGGCAAGCCACGCGATCGCGTAGGCGGCCATGACCAGCGGAGCCGCTGGCAGCTGTTCCTGTGCCAGGTCGAGATCGGTCACCGCGACGTAGCCGTCCTGGTCGGGCTGCGGCTGTTGGGCTGATGCCGGTCCCACGCTGATGACGAGCATCACGATCATCGCGATCGCAGTCATCAGGGCCCGGGGATCCCGGAGAATGTGGTTGCGTTTCATGGGTCTCATGCGAATAGCCGATGATGAATAGTTGCGGGTGTCAGTGTTCGGGCTTCTCGAGCCCGTGTCCGGCGGCCGATCTCGAGCCGGCCCTGCACGCCCGGAATCACGGGCGTCAATCTTCCGCGGCCAGGTAAATCTCTTCCAGCTCCGCGCGCCGGTTCTCCAGCCGGTAGCGCGCCGCAAGCATCAATCCATACAAGCCCAGGTACGCGATGGCCGACCACATGAACGGCCACATCATCTCGGGTTCCAGCGTGCGGACGACATTCGTTGGCGGGTGCAGCGTCCGCCAGACGTTCACCGACCAGTAGACGAAGGGCACGTTCGCCGCGCCGAAGATCGCCACGCCGGCGGCGAGCCGGTCCGAACCGGGCCCGCCGTAGCGCCGCAGCAGCAGGTACGCCTGAAAGACGAGCCACAAGATGAGCGTGGAGGTCAGGCGCGCGTCCCACTGCCACCAGACACCCCAGGCCTTGCGTGCCCACAGCGGCCCGGAGATGAGCACGATGAGCCCGAACAGCACGGTCAGCTCGGCGGCAGACAGCGCCAGCCGATCCGCTTTCTCCTTCCGCCCGAACAGGAACACCGCGCTCGCGATGCCGCAGACGAACGCCGACAGGAACATCGCCATCGCCGCAGGGACGTGAAAGTAAAAAATCTTCTGCACGAGCCCCATCGTCGACTCGTAGGGCGCCGCGTGAATCGCGTATGGCGCGTAGGCGAACATCGCAGCGATCGCGACCAGCGGAAGGATGAAGAGCTTTCGTGTGTCCATCTATTCAGTCATGACCGGTTCGAATGTCCACAACGCGAGCGTGACGAACACCACGTCGAAGAAGAAGAGCATGGACAGCCACATGCGCGCGACGGCAATGTTCGGGTCTCCCTCGAGCAGCGCCGCGGTCCCGCGGACGCCGGCGATGATTACAGGGATTGTAATCGGATACAGCAGCACCGGCAGCAGCACATCGCGGCTGCGTGCCCGGACGAGCATGGCGGCGAACAGCGTCCCGACGGCGGCGAATCCGATCGTGCCCGCCACGAGCAGCCCCATCATCAGCAGCGCGTGGTCAAAGAGCGGCGCCTGGAACATCAGCGCGACCAGCGGGACAATAATGAGCTCGACCACGAACAGCAGCAGGAGGACACCGACCAGCTTGCCCACGTAGAGTGCCGGCCGATCGATCGGGGCGATCAGCAGCGCCCGCAGCGTCTCGCTCTGCCGCTCGCGCTCGAAGGCGCGTCCGAGCGCCAGCGTCCCCGAGAACGCGATCGCAATCCAGAGGATCCCGGATGCGGCGTCCTCGAGCGGCCGCCCCTCGCGGACGAAGCCGAACGCGAACACGAGCACGCACGACACCGCGAAAAACAGCGTGGTGTACAGGACCTCGCGGCTGCGCGCCTCGATCAGGAAGTCCTTGCGAACGATGAGCCAGACGGTCCGGAGGAAGCTCATCGCCGCTTCACGCGCTCACCGTCGTGAGCCGCCGATACCGGTCCCGCAGCGAGCCGGGCCCAGGCTCGATCGTGACAAGCCGTCCGTTCTGCAGCATCACCGCGCGGTCCACGAGGCCGTCGATGGTCTCGAGATCGTGCGTGGTGATGAGGACGATGGTTCCCACCTCACGCAGCCCGGCCAGCCGCCGACGCAACGCCGACGTCGCCGCGTCGTCCAGCCCCGTGAAAGGCTCGTCGAGCAGGACGAGCCGCGGATCGTGCAGCAGCGCCCGCTCGAGCGCGAGCCTCTGCCGCATCCCCCGCGAATACCCGGCGACGGGATCGTCGCGCCGGTGCGCGAGCTCGGCCCGGGCGAGCGCCGCCTCGACCCGCGCCGGGACGTCTGGGAGGCCGTACACACGCCCGAAGAACTGGAGATTTTCAACCGCCGAGAGCTCCGGATAAATGTAGAGGTCGTGGCCGAGCACCCCGATGCGCCCGCGCAGCGCCGCGCCTGCCGCCCGGGCGGTCTGGTCGCCGTAGCGGACCTCGCCGGCCGTCGGCTCGAGCAGCGTGGAGGCAATCGACAGAAGCGTGGACTTGCCGGCCCCGTTGGGGCCGAGAAGCGCGAGAATCTCGCCCGCCACGCAGCGGAGCGACACCTTGAAGAGGGCGCGCCTCCGCCCGAAGTTCCTGGTGACGTCTGTGAGCGTGAGGGAGGTGAAATCCATGCGGGCCGGATCAGGAGACAGGGCGATATTTGTCTGACAAGTCGGTGCTCAACCTTCTGGCGACGCCCTGTAGTCGGTCTCCTGTCCCCTGCCTTCTGTCACGCCGCGGCTTCCTCGTCGAGCTCGGCGTAGACACGCTCCAATGCGGCGACCAGCTCGCGGCGACGGGGCGTGTAAACGTCTGACGGGATGGTCCGCTCGCGATACCCGGTTTCGAGGGCGGTGAGCTCGGCGAACAGGCGATCCCGTCGGCCTTCCAGCTTCTTCCGCCGGGCGGCGAACGCGGTGGCCCCCGATCGCCCGACCTGCATGCTGCCCCAGGCGCCGACCAGAAGAATCACGGCCGCGACCGCGACGGCAAGATGGGTCGGCCAGGCGGGCGCATGCGGCAACCCCGTGAGGTTCAGCACGACCGTGTCGCCGGCGCGCAGCGCGGGTCCCTGCCCGAGGATGTAGGTTTCTCCCCCCGTCGCCATGTCCCGGTGGTTCGCGAACTGCGGCGAGGTGATATGCAGATCGCCCACCCGCTGCGTCATCACGGTCAATGCGCTGAGCGCAGCCGGCAGCTTCTGCTCGACCGTGAGGTTGGCGCTTTTGAGCGGCAGCCCATAGGCGAATTGCACCAGCGTGGTGCCGGGTGCGAACGGCCCGATGACCGTCACGCGGCCATCGCGCAGCTGCCCCTGGGGGGATGACCCCTCCAGCATCGACGCCCGTTCGGCGTTGCGCGGCAGCTCGAACACGAGGGGCTCGGTCTCGACCGGCGTGCGCGCAGTGTTCATCACTCCCATGATGTTGAACACGTGCAGCCCCTCGTCGCCCATCTCGATGACGAAACGCGACTGCTCACCGAGCACAACCATTCCGGGCTGCGGCGGCATCTGCGCCATCCGGCGATCCTCGTCCGCCCGCTTCTCCATTTCCGGATCGAGCGCGACGAGCGCCACGCGGATACCTCCGGCTGCCGGGAGTTCGAACTCCTGCGACTCGAGCCGCTCGCCACTCACGGTCGCGACCGCCCTCACGCGCGACCCGACAGCCAGCCCTGGAAACTCCGCGCGGCCCAGTTCGTTGGTCTTCGCGATTCTGGTTCCAGCGGGTCCGGCGATGAGTTCGACAGTTTCGCCCGCCAGGGGGTTCGCCATCGACCCGCGGACCACGCGGACAATGACGGTGCCGGCGGGCACTTCCCCGGTCGGCAGCGGCGTCCCCGACATCTGCCGCGCGTCGGGCATGTTGGCGCCCATCCCGGGTGGCATCTGCGCGAACGCGGGTCCCGCAGCCAGCAGAGCGCACACGACCAGCAGCCGTTTCACAACCTCGCGCGGGTGGCCGCGGACGGGGCGCCCCGCGTGGCGCGGAGGGCCGTCTCCCGTGACACGTGCCTTGCGGCCCGAGCACCACGTGGGGCTGTCCGCGGACAGGACCCGCTCATCAGGTTGTGAAACCCACCAAATCGAATGCATGCGCGTCATGTCCTGGAGTCCTGGAGTTTTGTGCCGCACTTCTTGCAGAACACCGCGTCCGGGTCGTTCGAGACTCCGCACGCGCAGACTCCCGTCGTCGGCTCGACAACCGCCGCGGCGACGTCAACCGACCGTGCTGGCTTGCGCAACGGCGCGGCGGCGACGCGCGCCTTCAGCTCGCGCTCGATGAGCTCGCGATAGCCCGCGCTCTCGTCGTCCAGCTGCTTGATGAGCGAGATGGCGCGAGCGCGCAGGCGGCCGCCCATCTCCTCGAAATCCCTGTCAGAGAGCTTTCCCATCGCCCGGTCGAATTCAAGCTCCTTGATCGACCGCAGCACGAGCGCCTTCTCGCGCTCGAGGGCCACTCGAGAGCGCTCCGACAGCGGCTCGCGAAACAATTCTCCGGGGTCCTCGACTGCCAGGGGCGCCAGCATCCGGTAGAATCCCGCCGCCGCGGCCCCGGCCGCGCCGATGGTGAAGCTGATGAGGATCAGGTGTTCCGGGGTGGACTGCCGCGACATCACGACGGCCACGGTGGCCAGCATCAGCGACGCCAGCACGAAGAAGTGCCAGGGTCTGAAGCCGGCGTCCTGTTCAGCCGGGACACTGTCGGCCTTCAAGCGGACCGGGCGATCAATCGAGGTCGCGGAGCTCATCGTCAAGCCTCGTCTGGAGTGCGGAATCTTCGGGCGCCATCACATCGTTTGCCGTGTCAGCCTGGCCGGGACCGCGGCGTGACCACCGCGTCGCGACGATGCCGACCCCAATCGCGGTGCCGATACCCAGCAGGTAGGGGAACAGCCACGCGAGGCGGTTGAAGCCCTCGTCGATCGGGCGAGCCAGCACGGCCTGGTGGCCGTAGTCGGCCACGAACGCGCGGAGCACCTCGTCTTCGTTCATGCCCGCTTCGAGGAACTTCGCCAGCTTCGCGCGTTGCGTCTCCAGCCCGTGGCAGTTCGGCTCCATCGGGCAGTCGTTCATCGGGGAGTTGCAGCCGCACGTGCACATGATCTCCCCTTCGAGCTTCTTCCACAGGGGGCTGCGCTCGACAGGGGTCGCGAACGTCTGCCCGGCCTCCCCACCCGTCGCGGCGGAGTGAGCCTGGATGGGCGCCGGCATGAAAAGGACGATGACGAGCATCGACGTCGTCGCCGCACCGGCCGGCACCTTGGCGGCCGCCAGGGCAAACGCCGTTTCGGGCAGCAGCGTCAGGATCGTGCCGAGCGTCATGATGGCGAACCCGAACCAGATCCAGTTCACCAGCGGATTCACGGTGATGGTATAGGTTGCCGACTGCTCGGCAGCCTCGTAGCCCGCGAGCACGATGTACAGGTCCTCACCCACGCCGCGCCGGATCGCGACTTCGGTCGTCGGCTCGTTCTCGCGGCGGTTGAAGAACCACTTGGCCGGCCGCATCTCGCCGATCGCCTTGTCGCCGTCGAACACGCTGAGGTGGCCGGTGATCATCTGCTTCTGGGCGTCCTGCGTCACGCGCAGCGCGTCGTGACGCACGGTGAAATGCCCGACCGTGATCTGCTCGCCCGGCTGCATCACGACCTGGGCTTCCTTCTTGAAGGCTTCGCCCGCGAAACCGAGGAACATCAGCACGATCCCGAGGTGTACGATGTAGCCGCCGTAGCGCCGGCGCGACCGGCTCACGAGCCCGATCATGGACGTGACGATGTCGGACCCCGTCGCGCCGCGGCGGACGTGCGCGCCGCGGATGAACTCCTGCGCGATGGTCGTCGCGACGAATGCGCACAGTGCGAAGGCGGTACCCGCACTCCAGACCCGCATGCCGAGCGCATACAGGGTGATGCCCGTCGCCAGGCCAATCCCGACCGGCCACATGAACTGGTGGACGAGGTTCGACAGCGTTGTCTTGCGCCATGCGAGCAACGGCGCGATGCCGGTCAGCACCAGCAGGATGAGGCCAATCGGCATCATCCACTTGTTGAAGAACGGCGGGCCGACGGTCAGCCGCTCGCCGCGCAGCGACTCGCTGATCGTCGGGAACATCGTGGCGAACAGGACGAAGAACGCCGAGAACAGCAGGATCCAGTTGTTCGCGAGGAACGCCGCCTCGCGCGACACCCACGAATCGAGCTCGTTGCGCGCCCGCAGCAGCGGCAGCCGGTAGATGACCAGGCCGAAGCTGAACGTCAGGATCAGGACCATGAAGATCGTGAAGAGAAACGCCAGCTCGCGATCCTCGCCGAACGCGTGGACCGACTGCACGATCCCCGAGCGCGTCATGAACGTGCCGAAGATCGTCAGGAAGAACGTCAGGATGACGAGCGTGACGTTCCACACCCGCAGCATCCCGCGGCGCTCCTGCACCATCACCGAGTGGAGGAACGCCGTCGCCGTGAACCAGGGCAGCAGCCCCGCGTTCTCGACCGGATCCCAGCCCCAGTAGCCGCCCCATCCGAGTTCCTCGTATGCCCACAGCATCCCGAGCACGAGGCCGAACGACAGGAAGATCCAGCCGACCATCGTCCAGCGCCGGACGGCGCGGAGCCACGAGTCGTCGAGGTGGCCGGTGATGAGCGCCGCCAGCCCGAAGGCGAAGGGAATCGTCATCGCGACGAAGCCGATGTAGAGCGCTGGCGGGTGGATCGCCATGTAGAAGTTCTGCAGGAGCGGGTTGAGCCCCGCGCCCTCGGCCGCCGGTCCCGCCAGGAAGGTCGAGAACGGGTTGTTGTGCACGATCATCAGGAAAAGGAAGAACATGCACGTGGCCGAAATCGTGGCGACCACGTAGGGAATCAGCTCGCGCTGGCGCTCGCGGTTCATGTAGATTGCGAGCGCGCCGAACATCGAGAGCAGCCAGACCCAGAACATGATCGAGCCGTCGAGCCCGCCCCAGTACGACGTCATCTTGTAGACCAGCGGCTGCGCCGAATCGGAATACCGCTGCACGTACTTGATGGCGAAGTTGTTGGTGACGAACGCGTGGACGATGACGCCCGTCGCGACAGTCATCAGCGCGGTGATGAAGTAGAACGCACCAATCCCGCTCTCGACCAGGCGGCGCGACCGGCGGCGCGCCCCGGCCACGGAGGCCGCGATTGCGTAGGCGCAGGCGACGAAGCTCGCCAGGAGGAGGAGGTTCCCGAGTGTGGCCATGGTGAAACTCAGAACTAGGAATTAAGAACGAAGAACAAGGACGACGAAATCAGAACTCGGGCGTCACGGCTCACCGCACGACGTCCGTGTCGGGTAGATCCGCGGCTAGTCCCCTAGTAGTTCCCGGTCGCCCCAGCCGCCCCTAGCGCGCCCACGCCCGCCGGTTCGTACTTCGACGGGCACTTCGCCATCACGCCGTTCGGCGAGACGCTGAAGCCGGCTTCCGACAACTCGCCCTTGATGACGACTTCGGAACCATCCTTGAGGGTGTCGGGCACGACGCCGTTGTACGTCGCCCGCACGACCTTGCCGTTGCTCTGCACTTCAAAACGATAATCCAGCGAGTTGGGCCGTCGCTGGATCGATCCGTCGACTACGAAGCCGTGAAGCTGGAGCTTCTTGCCGTACCAGGCTTCGGGATCGACCATCACTTCGTCCACGTGCTTGTAGTACTCGGTCCCCTCGCTGAGGGTCGTGTACATCAGCCCGCTGAGGGCCAGGACGATGGCGGCAGACGTTGCGGCGATCTTGACAGATTGAGCTCTCATAAGGGTTTACGGGCATCAGGCCCGCCTCAGAATACTGTCTGGTCCGGAGGGGGTCAACCGATTCAGCCGGCTGGCTCGAGACCCGTCTTCAGCAGCCTGTGCACCGTCGCGATTGGCAGGCCGACCACGTTCGACCAGGACCCCTCTATCCGGTCGATGAATCGCGCCGCGCGCCCCTGTATCGCGTAAGCCCCTGCCTTTCCGTCAGGCTCCCCGCTTTGGATGTACCAGGCAATCTCGTCATCGCTCAGGGGCACAAGCCGTACCCGGGTAGTGACCACCTCGCTCGCCTCGCCGGAGTCGGACCGCAGGACGACGGCCGTATGGACGTCATGGGCCTTACCAGAGAGTATTTTCAGCATGCGCTCCGCGTCGACGGCGCCGGCAGGCTTGCCCAGAATCTGGCCGTCCACCACCACGACTGTATCAGCCGCCAGCACCTGTGTGCCGGATTTCCGGCAGCGCGAAAAGACGGCCGCGGCCTTGGCCCGCGCGACCCGCAGGGTATAGGCCTGAGGCAGCTCGCCGGAATGTGGCGTCTCATCGACGTCAGCCGCAGCCACTTCAAAGCTGAAGCCGGCCGAGGTCAGCAGCTCGGCACGGCGGGGGGACGCGGAGGCGAGAACCAGCATCTGATGTGAATGATAGTATCGGGAACGGCCGGCGACCGGCCGACCGGGGGAACGCCCATGCTACCCATCCAGAACTTCTCGTCTGGCGTGCTGGCCGAAATCATCCGTCGCCAGCCCCCCTCCCAGGCGCGGACCAATTTCGCATGGCAGCTCGCCGTCGGCCCCGCGCTGGCGCGCGCGACCATGGTCGAGCTGGCGGAAGGTGTTCTGACGATCCGCGCCGTCGATCGGCGATGGTTGCGCGAGATCGGGCGAGAGCGGCCGCGGGTGCTCGCCAAGATGCAGGCGCTGCTCGGCCGCGAGGCGATCACGAAGATCGCCACCGGCTGAATGGTTTACAGGAGGTCAGGAGGCGAGGAGGCTCCTGATCTCCTGATCTTCTGTGAAGGGCCACCATGCGCGAATCCGTCATCGTCTCCGCCGTCCGCACGCCGACAGGCAAGTTCCTTGGCGCCTTGAAAGACTTCACCGCGCCGCAGCTCGGCGCCCTTGCGGTCCGTGAGGCGGTCGATCGTGCCGGCATCGATGCGGGCGCGGTCGACGAGTGCATCATGGGCAACGTAATCCAGGCCGGCAACGGGCAGAACCCCGCCCGCCAGGCCGCACTCAACGGCGGCCTCGGCGAGCACGTCGCCGCGCTGACCATCAACAAGGTCTGCGGCTCCGGCTTGAAGGCCGTGATGCTCGCGGCGCAGGGAATCGCCACCGGCGACCTCGACATCGCCGTGGCCGGCGGCATGGAATCCATGAGCAACGCGCCGTATCTGCTTCCCCGCATCCGCGAGGGGCTGCGCATGGGCAACGGACAGCTCATCGACTCGATGATCAACGACGGCCTGTGGTGTTCGTTCGAGAACTGCCACATGGGCATCTCGGGTGAGACGGTGGCCGATATGTTCAAGGTGGGGCGCGCCGAGCAGGACACCTACGCGGCCGAATCGCACCGCAAGGCGGCGCACGCCACCACCGAGGGGTGGTTCACGGACGAGATCCTGCCCATCAGCATCCCCCGGCGCAAGGGGAGTCCGCTGGTGGTCGACCGCGACGAGGCGATCCGGGAAGACACAACCGTCGAGTCACTGGGCGCGCTCAAGGCGGCGTTCAAGAAGGACGGCACCGTGACCGCCGGGAACGCGCCTGGCGTGAACGACGGCGCGGCTGCTGTCGTCGTCATGGCGGCCGACAAGGCCAAGGCGCTCGGCCTCACACCTATGGCGCGCATCATCGGCCAGGCCACGAGCGGCCTGCCGCCGAAGTTGGTGATGATGACGCCGGTCGAAGCCGTGCGGAAGCTGACGAAGAAGATTGGCTGGGATCTCACGGACGTGGATTTGTTCGAGATCAACGAGGCCTTCTCGGTGCAGGCCGTGGCCGTGATGCGCGAACTGGGCATCGATCCCGCCCGCGTGAACGTGCACGGCGGCGCCGTCGCGCTCGGCCACCCGATCGGCGCCTCCGGCGCACGCGTGCTCACGACGTTGCTGTACGCGATGAAACGCCGTGGCGCGAAGCGCGGCATCGCCGCGCTGTGCCTCGGTGGCGGCAACGGTGTGGCGCTGGCCGTCGAACTGTAGGGACCCTTCGCGAACGGCCCGTAACGGTGTCGCCGACGCGCACGCGCGTGCGGACACGGCACATCCGCACGCGTGGGCCGCACACACCTGACAGATCCCGGGCAGATCCGCACGTTCGGGGCAGGAACGCCTCTTGTAAGGCACGCCCCCCATGCCCACATTATCCGCACACGTGCCCCGGGACGCCTCCTGCCTCGCTCCGGCGCAAACCGCGGCCCGCATAGAGGACACCAGCCGCCTGGATTCGCCACGCCTCGGCGTGTCGCCGAATCGGCCCGAGCTCGACGCGCTCTTCCACCGGATGTGCGAGGTCGGCGCGTCGGACCTGCACCTCAGCTCGACGATGCCCCCGCTCGTGCGCAAGGATGGCGAGATGCGGCGCCTCGACGAGGATGCCCCGGCCCTCTCGAGCGATGTCGTATCGCGGCTGCTCGCCGAGATCATGCCGTCGAAGAACCAGGCGGAATTCGAGGCGCGCCACGACACCGACTTTGCCTATGAGATCGCGGGCCTCGCTCGCTTTCGAGCCAACGTCTTCCTGGACCGGAAGGGCGTAGGCGCGGTGTTCCGGGTCATCCCATCGGAAATCCTGACGGCTGAACAGCTCGGGCTCTCGCCGCACGTCCTCGGCCTGTGCCAGCTGAAGAAGGGCCTCGTGCTCGTCACCGGCCCTACGGGCTCCGGCAAGTCCACAACGCTCTGCGCGATGATCGATTACATCAACCGGACGCGCACGGACCACATCATCACGATCGAGGACCCGATCGAGTTCGTCCATCCGAACCAGCAGTGCCTGATCAATCAGCGCGAGGTCCACAACCACACGCGGTCGTTCAAGGACGCGCTGCGCGCGGCGCTGCGCGAGGACCCGGACGTGGTGCTCGTGGGCGAGTTGCGCGACCTCGAAACGATCGCCATCGCCATCGAAACGGCAGAAACCGGTCACCTCGTGTTCGGCACGCTGCATACGACGACGGCGCCCTCCACGGTCGATCGGGTGATCGACCAGTTCCCCGCCGACCGCCAGTCGCAGATCCGCGTCATGCTGTCGGAATCGCTGCGCGGTGTCATCGCCCAGACGCTGTGCAAGAAGGTTGGCGGCGGGCGCGCCGCGGCGCTCGAAGTGCTCATCATCAACTCGGCCATCAGCAACCTGATTCGCGAAGGCAAGACCTTTCAGATCCCTTCGATGATGCAGGTCGGCCGCGCCCAGGGAATGGTGTCGCTCAACGAGGCGCTCATGGAGCTCGTGCGCAAGGGGCTGGTCACACCGGAGGAAGCCGCCTTGCGCGCCGTCGACAAGGCCGGATTCGAGGGCCTGATCAAGCGAAAGTCAGGAGGGCCGGGAGCTCTGGTAGCCTAGTGCAATGTCCGACATCCAACGTATCGGGGTCATAGGCGCGGGAACGATGGGCAACGGGATCGCCCAGGTGTTCACGCAGGCAGGGTTCGACGTGCAGCTGGTGGACGCGGCGGCGCCGGCGCTCGACCGCGCGCGCGGCACCATCGAGAAGAGCCTCGGCAAGTTCGTCGAAAAGGGGCGCATGACCGCGGAGGACCGTGATGCCGCCCTCGCGCGCCTCTCCACCGGCACCACCCTCGATCCCCTCGCCGACGTCGACTACGTCGTCGAAGCCATCGTCGAAGATGCGCAGGTCAAGCGGGAGCTCTTCACGCGTCTCGACCAGCTGACGCGGCCGGACGTGATCCTCTCGTCGAACACGTCGTCGATTTCCATCACCGTGCTCGGCGCGGCGACGAAGCGCCCGGACAAGGTGCTCGGGATGCACTTCATGAACCCCGTGCCGCTGATGACGCTCGTGGAACTGATTCGCGGGCAGGCGACGTCCCCGGAGTCGATGACGATTGCGTCGGACCTGTGCGCGACGCTGGGCAAAACGGGGCTCGAGGCGGCCGACTACCCCGGCTTCATCGCCAACCGGATCCTGATGCCGATGATCAACGAGGCGATCTTCGCCCTGATGGAAGGGGTCGGCACCGCCGAGGCGATCGACTCGGTGATGACAATGGGGATGCGTCACCCGATGGGTCCGCTGACGCTGGCCGATTTTATCGGGCTCGACGTCTGCCTGGCGATCCTCGAGGTGCTGCACGGCGGGCTCGGTGACCCGAAGTACCGGGCCTGTCCGCTGCTGCGCCGCATGGTCGCGGCCGGTCATCTCGGGTGCAAGTCCGGGCGCGGCTTCTATCACTACGCGTAGAGGGGACGCGGCGTCGGGAAGCGGGAGTCGGGCATGCTAGAAACGGCGCGCGGCGACGCGGCTCAGGCGCCAGTACGCGAACAGGGCGAACGGGCCGATCCAGAGCAGTTCGCGGGCCATCGCCGTGAAGTTGTGCGCGACGAAGCCGGGCAGCCAGTAACGGCGGGAAATCGGCAGGAACAGGTGCAGGCTGGACTCGTAGTAGTCACTGGTCAGCGGCCACAGCGCCATGATGCCGATCGGAGCGGTGGTGTCGTGGCCCAGCCAGTCGAGCAGCAGGTGCGAGGCATACGCCAGGGCGGCGGCCGTGGCCCAGCGCCAGGCACCGGTCACCGGCCGGGCGACCAACAGCACCAGCACTACCGCGCCGAGGCTGTGGGTGTACATCGAGTGGACGCCGAACAGCAGATCGACGTCCGGCAAGGCGCCCAGCGCGGCGAACGGCAGCAGCGCCAGCAGCGCGGTGTCGATCGGACGTTTGGCGGCCGGCGGG
>JACCRT010000045.1 GCA_013813355.1 Acidobacteriota bacterium
GGCGTGTCCTCCGTGGTTAGACCGGTGTCGAAACCACGGAGGACACGGCCGTCTCACCGTCCCAGCGCGCTCAACAACTCCTGTGCCGCCTGTCGCTCCCGCGATCCCGGGGGCGCGCGAGCAATGAGGTCCCGGTAGACGGACCTGGCGCGCTCGGGCTGGCCACTCTCCTGCCACGCGATTCCAAGATTCAAGCGCGCCTCGTGAAAGTCGGACGAGGCGGCCACGGCACGTTCGAACCACGGCACCGCGTCAGCCGCGCGGCCGTCCTGCACGCGCATCACGCCGAGGCCGTTGGCGGCGTCGGCGTGGCCCGGCTCGGCATCGAGCGCGCGGCGGTAGGCCGACTCGGCACCCTCCATGTTCCCCAGCTCACGCCACGCGTTCCCGAGGTTCGTCCAGTACGATGGATGGTTCGGATCGCCTTTGGTTGCCCGCTCGAAGAACGCCGCCGCCTCCGACGGCCGTCCCTCCTCGATGTGCAGCAGCCCGAGGCCATTCAGCGATGAGGGGCTGCCGGGGTTCAGTGCGAGGGCAGCCTGCTCCGCCCGCAGCGCCTCCTGGCGATCGCCGGCCGCCCGCGCGGCCACGGCCAGATCGTGGAACAGCGTGGCGTCGGACGGCCAGCGATCCACCGCACGGCGATACACCTGCACGGCTTCGCGGGCACGTCCCGCGTCCTTGAGCGCGCGCGCGAAGGTGGCCTGGAAAACCGGACCGTCTGGAAATCGCACCGCCAGACCCTCGAGCGCAGGGAGCGCGTCGCGCGCGCGGCCCGCGGTCACCAGCGAGAGCGCCGCCTCGAAAGCGTCCCACGCCTCGATGACGCGCGCGGGGTTTGGCGCATCGGTCGGCACCGGGCCGGCCGGCGCAAATCCGACGTACCCGAGCGCGCGCAGCCGCTCCGCCGCCTCCGGACTGACAGTCCGCACCCCAGCGGCCGCGGTCACGCGCTGCAGTTCGTGGATTCGCGCGGTCATGTCCTGGGTGACGCGCGGGCGCTCGGCCGCCAGGTTCCTCGTTTCGGCGGGGTCCTGCTGCACGTCATAGAGCTCCGGCTCCGACGTGAGGACCAGCTTCCATCGACCGCCAGCCAGCGCGGCGACCGGATGCCAGCCGGCTGTTCTGGGATACTCCGTCTCGGCGTAGCTGCCCTCACCCTCGGCCTGAGATTGCAGCCCCGGCAGGCCGGGCCGGCCCAGACCGTCACCGACACCCGGCACACTCGCCAGTGCCAGCAGGCTCCCCGGCAGGTCCGCGTGCGACACCGGCATGGTGATGACCTGGCGGCCGGCGATGCCCGGAGCGGCGATAATGAGGGGCACGCGAAGGGTCGAATCGTAGGCGAGCATCCCGTGCGTCAGCTCGCCATGCTCGCCGAGACCCTCGCCGTGGTCGCCCGTCACCGCCACGATCGTCTCCTGCAAGAGCCCGCGGCCCTCCAGCCACGCCAGCAGCCGGCCCACCTGGGCGTCGGCATACGCGACTTCCCCGTCATACGCGTTCCCGCGCGCCTGCGTGAGAAACTCCGCTGGCGGCTCGTACGGGGCGTGGGGATCGTAGAGGTGGACCCAGAGGAAGAATGGGGACGCAGCCGGTGTCCCAGCCAGCCATGCGAGTGCCGCGTCCAGCACCTCGGCACCCGGCCGTTCGGCCTCCAGCCGCGCGGGCGCGTCCGGATCGCGCCGGATGCGATCGTCGTAGTGCTCGAAGCCATCGTCCAGGCCGAACCGGCGGTCGAGCACGTAGGCGCCGACGAACCCTCCGGTGCGGTAACCCGCGTCACGGAACACTCGCGCGAGCGTCGGACGATCCTTCGCGAAGGGGACGCCGTTCTCCCGCACGCCGTGCGCCGGCGGCAGTTCGCCTGTCATCATCGTCACGTGCGCCGGCAGCGTCAGCGCGACCGTCGTCCTGGCGTTCTGGAAGACCGCCCCCGCAGACGCCAGGCGATCGAGGTGCGGCGTGAGCTGCCCGCGGCCCAGCCGGTCGGCGCGCATCGTGTCGATCGTCACCAGCACGACGTTCGGCCGGTTGGCTGCGCCTGCGGACGCTGGCGCGGTCCCGTCAGACCTTCGGGCGAGCCACCAGCCTGCCAGCAGCATACCGGCCAGGATCGCGAGCAAGACTACTCGCTTCATCGCTTCATCCCCCTTGACCTCTCGCCAGCCGCGGGGCGAAGCCTGACCACGCGTGGCCGCATTCCGACCCCACATCAGACCTCCCCGGGCCCCGCCTCTCCCGCGGCGCTCCCTGACACCCGCCCGGCGCCCCATGACGCCACCTTGTCCAGCTTGGTGTAGATCACCGGGATGATCGAGAACAGCGTGGCAAAGACGACCGTCAGGCCAAAGGCGTAGAAGAACTGCCCGATGATCCCGCCTATGAAGGCGATCGGCGTGAACACGACGAGGTTCGTGAGCGTCGACGCCGCCACGGCCAGCCCCACCTCCGCCGTGCCGTTCGCGGCTGCCTCCGCCGGCGAGCTGCCCGCGTCGAGATGACGGTAGATGCTCTCCAGCACCACGATCGTGTTCGTGACCAGGATTCCGACGGTGATCCCAAGGACCATGAGCGTCATGACGTTGAGCGGCTGCGTCAGCCGGAGCGTCGCGTTCCAGGTGTTCGGCTGCCCAAAGGGAAGCGCGGCAAAGGGGTTCTCGTCGTCTCCGTTCCCGTTGCCGGGCGCGGGGAAGGTGATGTCCTGGAAAAGCGATGCGAGCGTGCGGGTGTAATTCACCGTCGCGGTGAGCTGGGGCATCACACCGGCACGCACCTCCTGGATCTGCCCCTCGGCGCTCGCCTGTTGGGCACGGGACAATCCAACCTCCTCGCTGAGGGCCACCGCGCGGGACACGGCGGCATCGAGCGAGAGCACGAGCGGCACCGGCTCCTGCGCGGTGGCCGGCAGCCGCAGGCACAGGGGCGCCGCGCACGTGAAGAGCACCAGCGCGGGACGCGACATCGAACGCACGGCATTACCTCTGTTCACGAACCTGACCTCATTTGGATCACGCACGCTTCGCAAGCCCTCCGAAGACGATCTCGAGCTGGCCTGCCACCTCGCGACGGAACGCCCGCTCGGCGATGCCCCCGTTCAGCCAGTCGAGCATTGTCGTGAAGAAGGCCGCCTCGATGAGGCGTGCCGCGGCCTCCAGCCGCAACGACGGGTCCAGTTCACCCCTCGCGCGGCCAGCGGTCAGCGCGCTGCGCACCGAAGACTTGACGTGATGACTGAGCGGATCCTGCTGCGCGTCACGCCAGAAGTCGCGCAGGTTCTGGTTGAGCACGAGCCGGAAGACGACCCGATCCTCCTGCGCGAGCCGGGCGAGCGTCAGCAGCAGTCGCACGACCTGCTCGCGGCACGTGCCGGACCAGGATTCGAACGTCCCGAGTTCGTCGAGGAGCCTCACGTGCACGTCGGACGCGAGCGCGTGGAGCAGCGACTCCTTGGAAGGGAAGTAGTTGAACACCGTCCCCTTGGCGACATCCGCGCGCTCGGCAATCTGCTCGACCGTCGTCGCCTCGTAGCCCTGCTTACGGAACAGCGCCACCGCCGCCTGGTGAATGCGGCGGTACACGTCGAGCTTGTGCCGCTCACGCCGCCCGATGACGGGGTTGTGTGCTGGAGCCGGCCGACGTCCGCGTGGGCTGTCTGAAATGGGAGGCAAATTGACCACAGTTTAAAATTGACCAGAGTTCAACTTTAGACTGCCAGGAGAGGTCGCGTCAAGGGACGATGGCGGAACAGCAGAGACGGAGAGGAGAGAGCGGGGGGCCGCCCGTCAGGAGGTTCGAGGACGCCGGAGCCGGAATTCCCCGTGGTCCATGCGGCTCCGGTAGCGGAACACGAGCTCGGCGGCACTGCCGTGGCCGTCGAACTCGTAGGCGCCGCCCGCGGCCCAGCCGAGATCGGTCTTGCCGCTGAACGTGTAGCGATCGGGCCCGAGCTTCGCGGTGTGCAGGTCAGTGGCGTAGCAGGCGCGGAAGACCTTGGCATAGCGGCCGCGGAACGTGCCCGCCCACCGCTCCGGCGTCAGCACCTCCATCACGCAGCGCAGCGGCCCGCGGTGGCCAGTGGCCGCGCTGATCCACTCACCCTCCCAACGCCCGGACATGTCTTCCCGATCGTCGGGAACTCCGGCCGCCTTCCACCGGGCGTAGAACTCCTTGCAGTTCGAACGGAGCGGCGCCAGCAGGTGCTTGGCGTTCTCGAGCACCCGGCGCATGCTTTCCCTTCGATCCTTCGAGGCCTTCATCCTTTTTCCTTCAGCCTTCAGCCTTCAGCCTTCAGCCTTCAGCCTTTCAGAAGATGCTTCTGCAGCCACCCGAACACCGCCTCGTGCCAGTACCGGCTGTTGAGCGCCTTGAGGACCCAGTGCCCTTCGTCGGGGAACACGATCGCCTCGGCCGGCACGCCGTTGCGCCGCAGCGCGGTGAACATCTGCAGGCCCTGGTCGACAGGGACACGGTAGTCGAGTTCGTTCGTGATGATGAGCGTGGGCGTCTTGATCCGGTGGGCGTGATGGTGCGGCGAGAACTTCGCGAACTGTTCGCGCGCCCTCGAATCCCACGGGCGCCCGTGGAACTCCCACTCCGTAAACCACAACTCTTCGGTTGACAGGCTCATCGACTCGAGGTTGAACACGCCGTCGTGCGAGACGGCCGCCCGGAACCGGTCCGGCTGCTGACTGATGATCCAGTTGACGGCGTAGCCGCCATAGCTCGCGCCGGCTACCCCCATCCGCCCGGCGTCGACGAAAGGCATCGCGGAGACGGCCTGGAAGACGGCGTCGAGGTCCGTCATGACCTTTCCCGCCCAGTCGCCGGTGATCTCGTCGACGAATTGCTGGCCGAACCCAGTCGATCCACGGGGATTCGGCGCGGCGACGACGTAACCCTGCGCGGCCCACAGCGCCGGGTTCCAGCGCGTGGACCAGGCGTCCATCCACGCACCTTGCGGACCGCCGTGAATGAGAAACACGACGGGGTAACGGCGGGAGGGATCAAAGCCGGGCGGCCGAATCAACCAGTACTGGATTGGGTCCTGCCCGTCACCAGCAACGGTCCGGCTCTCCGGTTCAGCGAACGCCACTTCCTTCATCCATGATGCGTTCGCCCGGGTCAGGGGCCGCAGGGCGGCGCCATCGAGACCTGCGCGGTAGATGTCGGGTGGAGCCGTCAGGGACGATCGCGAGAAGACGAGAGCGTCCGCACCGACCTGGATGCTCGAGATCATCCCTCCCTGCATGACGCGGACGGGTTCGCCGCCGGCCGCTGGAAGTCGAAACAGGTTCTCGCGCCCTTCCTGCTGCGCCGTGAACCAGATCGTGCTGCCATCCTTTGAGAGCGAGTAGTGGCCGAGCGAGAGGTCGGGCGTCGTGAAAAGCGTGCGCGTCGTCCGGCTGGCCAGGTCGTACGCGTCGAGGTACCAGCGGTCCGACTCGAACGCGGCACGGCGCTGCGCCCGGACGAACAGCGTCCGCCCGTCCCGTGAGAACACCGGCTCGACGTCGGCGGCCGGGTTAGCGGTAATCTTCCGCGCGTCCCCGCCCGTGACGGGCACCATCCAGATGTCGGTGTTGGTCGTCCACGCCTCGCGATCGTTGCCCTCGCGGTTCGAGACGAAGGCCACGTGCTGGCTGTCAGGCGAGAAGGCAATCGCCGCGTCTTCCTGGAAGTGCGGGGGTGAATCGTAGTCGCCAGGCGTGAGGTCCCGCGCCTCGCCACCCTCAACACCGACGGCGAAGATGTGGTGACGCGTGTTCTCGCGCCACGAATCCCAATGGCGGTAGAGCAGGCGCGTCAGGCGGCGCGCCTTCACGGGGTTCTGTTCCGCCTCCTCCATCCGGCGCCGGTTGCAGGCCTCGTCCGGGCAGTCGGGATAAACGTCCGAGACAAAGACGACCGTCCGGCCATCGGGTGAAAACACGAGCGGCGGCTGGACGCCACGCGCGAGGTCCGTCAGCTGCCTGACATTGCCGCCATCGGCGGCCGCCAGGTAGACCTGCGGGGCGCCATCCCGGGCAGAGATGAACGCGATCCGCGTGCCGTCGGGCGAAAAGCGCGGCGTGCTCTCGCCGCGCGGCCCGCCAATCAGCTCCCTCGGCTCCGATGATCCGTCCGCAGGAACGACCCAGATATCCGCGTTGCGCGCGCCGGTCTTCAAGTCCGTCGTCGTGCGCACGAACGCCACCGTGTGGCCGTCGGGGGAGAGCTGCGGGTCCGCGATACGGACCGCCCCGATCAGGTCGTCGATCGCCATCGGCCGGCCGGCCGGCGCCTGTGCGTTCAGGAGCCCCACGGCCCCTGCGAGGACGCAGACCGACAGCAGGATGCGGGAGAGATTACGGAGCGCCATGCCTTACCACCCGAACAGCGCGCGGCCGGCGGGCATGCCGGGCCACGGAATCGAGACGAGAATCGCGAGAAGGGCGAGACCGTAGAAGATTGCCGCGGTGCGGTGCTTCCGCGCCGCGGGAGCCCTGCGGGAGCGGACGCGGCCGATGTGGGCCAGCGCGGCGCCGACGATCATGCCGAAGGTGTGCTCCACGGCCCAGAAGCGCAAGACGGAGTTGCGCATGGCGCCGCCGAAGTCCTCGAAGGCCCCGGTCGTGAGCGGGCTCAGGAAGAAGTACAGCACCAGGCCGATCAGCACCTGCAGGTCGAGCGTCGCGACGAACCAGAACCCCGCCCGTTCATCGACCCGTGTCCAGGCCCTGACGCCCGACCAGCCGCCCATACCGCGGACGAGGGCGAAGAGCCCCGCAAGAATGACAGCCCAGCGAAGCCAGGAGTGGAGGAGCAGAACTGTGGAATACATTGGGTCATTGTAGTCTCAGGGTGCAGCGGGGTGCTGTTTTGCCCCTCTCCCCTCGATCGCAGCAACAAACGCGTCGATGGCCCTCCAGTACTGCACGGGATTCACGAGGTGCAGGTCATTGTGGTCGGCGCCGGGAATCGGGACGAAGGTCTTGCGGGTGCCGCGGGCTTCCTCGAAAACCCGGCGACCCGCGCGAAACGGGATGATTCGATCGGCGTCGCCGTGGATGACGAGCAGCGGGCCGTCATACTCCTCGAGGAACCGGGATGTCGGGAAGCGGTAGCTGGAGAACAGGTGCAGGAACCGCATCACGGGGTTGCGGCCGATGATGGCGATGACGTCGGCGAAAGGGCTCTCGAGGACGAGGGCGTCAGGCGGCGCTTTGCTGGCCGTGTAGGCCGCGACAGGTGCCCCGATCGAACGCCCCCAGTGAATGACCGGTACGCCTGGCGTACGCAGCCGCTCCTCGAAGACCCGCAGCGCGGCGTCGGCGTCGCGGTAGAGCCCCTGCTCACTGGGCCGGCCCGTGCTCGCGCCGAAGCCGCGGTAGTCCACCGCGAGCACGCTGAAGTCCTGGCGGCGCAGCCCGGCGATCACATCGAGCCACAGCGCGAGGTTGCCGCCGTTGCCATGCCAGAAGATGACCTGCGCGCGTGGCTCCGGCGCCGGGAGCCACCAGGCATGCAGCGTCTCGCCATCCGCCGTCTCGATCGCCACGTCCTCGAAGTCCAGCTTGAACACTGCCGGGGTCTGCTGCACTCCCTCGAGCGGGAAGAACGCCATGCGCGGCTCGAGCCACCACACCAGCAGCTTGAGGCCGACAATGGCGACACCGATCGTGATGGCGAGGCGCATGGGTCTTCGCATGAGAGTCAACGGAGGGGACGGAGAAAACGGAGGTTTTTCACCACAGAGAAACGGAGATAACGGAGAACACTAATTTTAGTAGATCTCTGTTTGCTCCGTTCCTCTGTGGTTGAAATGGCTCCGCTGCCTCCGTCCCCTCCCCTGGCTCAGCGCGCCGTCGTGGTCTTTGCGGCGCGCTCGCGCTTCTGTTTCTCCACCATGGCGGCGACGTCCGCGAGGAGCTGCTTCGCGTCGTAGACGATGCCGTCCTTGATCGTGTACTTCACGCCGCCGACGCGCTCCACTTCGCGGGTCTCGTCGTTCAGCTTCACGGCACCGTTGCCGTACAGCACCTTCAGGTTCTGCAGCGGGTTCTGGTCCACGATCACCATGTCGGCCAGCATGCCGGCGCTGACGACGCCGAACTCGGGGGTCTGCCCCTTCGGCTCCATCAGCGTCAGCGCCCCGTTCATCGTCGCCGCCTGGATCACCTCCAGCGGATGGAGGCCGGCCTCCTGGAGCATCTCGAGCTCGGTGACGTAACCGAAGCCGTAGGTCTGGTAGATGAACCCGGAGTCGGAGCCGGCGACGATGCGGCCGCCCAGCTTCTTGTAGTCGTTCACAAGCTTGAACCAGACCTGGTAGAAGTTGCGCCACGCAATCTCGTCTTCTGTCGTCCAGTAGAACCAGTAGGAGCCGTGCGCGGCCCGGCTCGGCGTGTAGAAGTCCATGAGCGACGGCAGCGTGTACTTGTCGTGCCACTCGGCGTTGCGGAAGGCCATGACGTGCCGCCCTGCCGAGTAGATGTTGAACGTCGGATCGAAGACGGTCCCGAGCTTCAGGTGTTCCTGGAGGTAGGCCTTCCACTCCGGCGAGCCGGGCTCGTGGATCTTGTCCCACAGCCGGGCGACCTGGCCGAAGCGCCACTGCTCGTCGGCGGCGTTCATGTCCACCGGCCACGGCTGGACGACGTAGTCCTTCAACAGCGACTCGAAGTGGCCGTAGAAGTGCGTGACGGTGCCGAGGCCGAGGCGCGCGGCCTTGATGGCGTTCATGTGCGCGACGCCGCTCTGCTGGAGGTGCGCGGTGCTGCCGAGGCCGTGCTTCTTGGCCTCGTCGAGGACGGCGGTCATCAGGGTGGGCTCCATCGCGCCCAGCTTCAGGCCGTCCACGTTGTTGGCGGCGGCCCACTGGACCCACCGGCGCGCCTTGTCGGGCGAGTCGATATCCCCCTCGGACCAGCCGCTGCCGGGGCGCTGGTAGTTGAAGATCCGGGGCGCCACGATCTCGTTCTTCGCGCTGCGGTCCTTCTCGCGCGCGCTGAAGTCTTGCGGCCCGAGCCCGACGCCGCGGACCGTCGTCACGCCGTGCGCCATCCAGAGCTTGTAGGCGTACTCCGCCTCCTCGTTCTTCGGCGAGCCCCCTGCGTGGACGTGCATGTCGACGAAGCCGGGCATCAGGTACATCCCGGTGGCATCGATCTCGTGGTCCGCCTGCGGCGGGCGGTTCGGGCGAAGGGGCAACCCGGGCGTGCCGGCGGCGCGGACGGCCGTGATGCGGTTGCCGGAGACGATGATGTCCATCGGCCCCTGCGGCGGCGCGCCGGAGCCGTCGATGAGCATGACGCCGCGGATCGCAAGGGTCTTGAATGGCCCGAGCCCCTCGCCCTGGCGGCGGTCGGGGGCGCCGATCAGGGACTCGCGCTGCTGCGCCTGAACCGCCGGCACCTGCTCGGCGCTGACGGATACCCGCCCCACGCCCGCGACGAGCGTGGCCACGCCCGCGGCCATTCCCACTGCCATCACGACTGCACGCCTGGTCATGCTCATGAGATGTCTCCCCTGCAGGGGCGTATGTTACTTCAGGGGGATTCGCGGTGCAGCAGGGTGCTTCCGTCAGTCGGAGCGCAGGGCCTGGATGACGTCGACGCGGGAGGCGCGGGCGGCGGGCAGCAGGGAGGCGGCCAGGGCGGCGACTAGGAGGACGGCGGCCGCGCCCGCCAGTGCGACGGCGCCGGGCATCTGGACCTGCTCGACCCACGCGGCCGCCACCCTCGCAAGGACATAGCCGCCGACCACTCCCGCGAGAATCCCGGCCGCTGCGATCGTCGCCCCTTCGCGGAGCACCCCCTGCAGCAGGTGCCGGGGCTGCGAGCCGACCGCCAGGCGGATCCCGAACTCGCGTGTGCGCGCGCTCACCGAGAACGCCAGCACGCCGGCCACCCCTACCACCGCGATCGTCAGGGCGACCACGGCGAAGCCGCCGAAGACGAGGACGTTCAGCCGGTCCGGCGCCAGCACTTCCGCGCGCACGTCCTCGAGCGTCGCGGCGCGTTCCACGGGCTGGTCGGGGGCGAGGTCGCGGATGATCCGCGTGATGGGTGTGACGAGCGCATAGGGATCGGTCGCCGCGTGGACGAACAGCCGGCCGCCGCCGATCTCCTGCTCGAGCGGGTGGTACACGGTCATCGCCGGACCCGGCACGACGTTCTCGTCGTCCACGTCGGCGGCAATGCCGATAATGCGGCGCTGGCCGGTGCTGACGCCGATGAACTGCATGACCGGGTCCGACCAGCGGAGCTGCCGCTCGAGCGCTTCGCGCGTGCCGAACATCCGCTGCGCGACGCTCTGGCTGATGATCACGACCGGCGTCGTGTCGCGGCGATCGGCGTCCGAGAAGTCGCGTCCGGCGATGATCGGCACGCCGAGCGCGGCGAAGAAGCCGGGCGACACGGTGCGGAACCGCGCGCGGGGATCCTCCTCGTTGTCGGCGCGCGCGTAGCCGTCGATGGTGAACTGGAAACCCGGACCGAACACGTTGGCGTCGCGCCACGGCACCGCCGTGCCGATGGCCACGCGCTCCACGCCGGGGACCTCGCCGACGCGGCGCAGGACCTCTCTGTAGAAAGTTGCCGATTCGGCGTGCGGACGCGTGTAGGACACGGGCACGTGCAGCGCCAGCACCTGGGTCAGGTTGAAGCCGCTCGGCGCGGTCTGGAGTGCAACGAGCGCCCCCAGCAGCATGCCGGCGCCCGCGAGCAGCAGGAACGACGCCGCAATCTGCGTCATGGCGAACAGGCGCAGCCGGCGGGTCGTGCCCGCCGTGAGCCGCGTGCTCCCGCTCGACATCCCCAGACCCTGGACCGCATCGCTCGAGGGCAGGCGCGGGACGAAGGCGAGCAGGACGGCGGCCAGGAGCGCCAGGCCGACACCCACCCACAGCACGCTCAGATCCACGGTCAGATCCAGCGCGCGGACGGAAAAGCGCGACGCGTACCGGGCCAGCACCGACACCATCGGCCCGGCCAGCGCGACCCCGAGCAGGGCGCCGGCCCCGCAGAGCAGCAGGCTCTCGGCCAGCAGCGTCCGGCGAAGCGCACCCCGCCCCGCACCCAGCGCGGCCCGGATGGCCAGCTCCCCTTCGCGCCGCACCGAACGCGCGAGGATCAGGTTTGCGACGTTCGAGCACGCGATGATGAAGACGAGCGCGGACGCGGCGAGCAGCACGAGCAGGACGGTCCGTGCCGGCGCGGCAATCTGATCCCTCAGCCGCACGGCGCTGATCCCGAACCTGGCGCTGTCGGGATACGCGTCAGGGTGCTGCTGGAGGATCGAGGCGTGCGTCGTGCGGAGCTCGGCCACGGCCGCCTCGAGGTCCGCACCGGGCGCGAGCCGCCCGAACAGCTCCGTCATGCGGTGGACCCGCCCTTCCACCATCGTGGCGTCGAGATGGTGCGGGCTCGTCACGACGTTGGCGACGATCTCGGTTGCCGCCGGATACGGCACCGACGGCTGAAGGACGCCGACGATCGTCGCCGCCCGCTCCCCGAGGCGGATCGTCCGGCCGATCATCGCCGGGTCGCTCCCGAGCGTCGTCCAGAAGCGATGCGTCAACACCACCACGCCGTCGGCCCCAGGCCCATCGTCGGACGGGCCGATGAGGCGGCCCAGCGAGGGCCGCAAACCGATCACGTCGAAATACGAGCCGTTGACCACGCCGGCGCGGACCACCCGCGGCTCGCCAAGGCCGACCATCGTGAAATCGATGGTCGAAAAATCCCCGAACGCCGACAGTGTCGAGGCGCGGGACTCGATGTCGCGGATCTCCGGGATGGAGAAATAGGCGTTGTCCATCCCGATGCCAGGCGCGCTCTGGCGGATGTAGATGAGGCTGTTCTCGTCGTGGTTGGCGAGCGGGGCGAGCAGCACCCCCTTGACGACGGTGAACATCGCCGCGTTGGCGCCGATGCCAAGCGCCAGGGTGACCACAACCGTGGCGGTCAGGCCGCGGGCGCGCGTGAGCGATCGCCAGGCAAATCGAAGGTCGGTCATGACAGGTTCCGGAAGTTTAGACTGGCGGACGGCAAAATTATCATCGGTAGAATGTATTCGTGACTGACCTCGTGGTATTCGACCTTGACGGCACGCTCGTGGACTCGGGGGCGGACCTCGCGACCGGCGTGAACCGGATGCTGGCATGGTGCGGCGGGGCGGAACTGCCGGAGGATGATGTCGTCGGCATGGTGGGCGATGGCGCGTCAGTGCTCGTGGGGCGGGCGCTGGCAGCCGCCGGGCTCGACCCGGACCATCCGGGGGCCTTCGAACGATTCCTGGCGGCCTACGACGAGTGCCTGCTCGATTGCACGAAGCCGTACGACGGCATCCCTGAGTTGCTCGAAGAGCTGGCGACGACGCGGCGGCTCGCGGTGCTGACGAACAAGCCGACGACCGCAACTGAACGGATCCTGGACGCGCTCGACCTGCGGCGGTTCTTCGCCACGGTCCTCGGTGCCGACACCCCGTTCGGCCGCAAGCCGGATCCGGCCGGTCTCGAACACCTCATCCATCAGGCGAACACGTCGGCCGGCGCCACCCTCCTCGTCGGCGATTCCCCCATCGATCTGGAGACCGCCCGCCGCGCCGGGGCTCGGATTGTCCTGGCCCGCTATGGGTTCGGCTTCCGGTTCGAGGAGGGAGTCTTCCGCGGCGACGAGCTGTTCATCGACAAGCCCGCCGATCTGATCGATCTGGTCAGCGCCTGACACCGGCTCGCGACTACCGCTCGTAAGACTCCCGGCGCGCGGACTCGGACTGCCGAATGAGGTAGCGATCCGGATCCTTCCAGAACATCTCGCGCAGTTCGGCGAGGCTGCCGGCGCCACCGTAGCTGATTGACGAGCAGAGATGTTTGATCATGTCTCGAACAATCGTCCGCGCGGAGCCCCGGGCGGGCACGCTGATCTCCATCCCCTCGGCCCCGATGGCCTCGAGTTCGACCTTGTCGGCATCCTCCACGTCGAGGCGATCGCGGATGGCTGTAAGCGAGGCCATCCCGCGCAGCACCTTGAAGGGCACCTTGACCGTCTTCTGCGACTCTGGCAGCACGACGGACTTCTGAACAATCTCGCCCGGCGACTCCTCCGTGCCGGCAAAGGCGCTGCCGAGCATCACGGAATCTCCACCGAACATCAGCGCCATGAAGATCGCGCCGTGCCGCTTCACACCGCCATCCGCTATCAGCGATACGTCCGATCCCGACAGGGCCCGGCGGCACTCGACTAGCGCCTGCACCTGCGGAACGCCGAAGCTGGTCGTCATCCGCGTGGTGCACCCGCCGCCGGGCCCGATGCCCACCTTGACGGCGTCGGCGCCACGCTCGAGCAGGAACGTCGCGCCGTCGGCGGTCGCCACGTTGCCGGCAATCAGTTCGAAGTCGCCGAAGCGCGCCCGAAAGGCGGCCAGCGCGCGGTCCATGACGATGGAGTGGCCGTGGGCGATGTCGATGACCAGGACGTCCACGCCGGTGCGGATCAGTTCGGCCGCGCGTTCGAGGTAGTCGCCCGTGGCTCCGATGGCGGCGCCGACGCGCAGCCGTCCCTGCGCGTCACGGGTGGCAAACGGCAGGCGCCGCTGTCGCAGGAGGTCGCGGGCGGTGACCAGGCCCATGAGGATCCCCTCCTCGTCCACGAGCGGCAGTTTCTTGACCTTTCGCTCGGCCATCAGCCGCTGGGCGGCATCCGGCGTAATCGGGCCCGGATGGACGACGAGTCGATCCACGGGCGTCATCCGGTCGGCCACCCGCAGCCCCTCGCGCGGCACGAACCGCATGTCCCGCTCGGTCAGCAGCCCCAGCAGCCGCCGCGATCCGTCCACGACCACCAGCGAGCCTACACCCGAGCGGCGCATGATGGAGGCCGCCTCGTCCAGCGTCGCGGAGGCGCTGACGTTGAAGGGATCGGCGATCACGCCGTGCTGCGTCCGCTTGACGATCCCGACCTCGCGGACCTGTGGCTCGATTTCCCCTGGCCGGAACCCTCGATCGATGATCCCGATGCCTCCCTCCTCGGCCTGCACGATGGCCATGGGCGCCCGGGTGACGGTGTCCATGTTGGCCGAAACGACCGGCCGCTTCAGGACGATGCGGCGCGAGAGCCGGCACGACAGGTCGATGACGGCGGGATCTCGCCGCTCGAGCACGCTGCTCTGCGGCGAGAAAATGAAGTCGTCGAACGTGCAGCCGCGTACCTCGTTCAGCACCCGGCTGGCAACAGCCGGATCGACGGGCGGGAAGCGGTCCATACGGGCAACCGTATCACGGGCAATCGACGCCGTTCACCCTTCTGAACTCCTGGGCCGTTCCCCCTCTTGAATTCCCAGGGCGTTCACCCTCCTGAATTCCAAGGGCGTTCACCCCTCTGAACAGAAGGTCAGGAGATCAGGAGGTTTTCACTTGGGTGCGTAGGGGCGGGCTTGCCCCGCCCCGATCCGGGCGGCCGCCCGCCTTCGCCCAAGGGCTTCGGCGCGCCAGGCGGACGGGGCGCCCCCTACGTGCCATTCAAGTTCAGCGCGTCGCGTGCCGCGACGCCCCACACCACGAAGAGGCGCGACACGCACGCGCGGGTGCACTGGCGTGGGGGCGGCATCAGGGCCGCGGCGCAATGCGGCGCCGCCTTCGCGCACCGATGGCGCTTCGGCGCCCAGGCACGCCGCTGCGCCTGCCCGCCGTAGCCTTGGCGAAGGCGGGTCAGGCCCGAAAATCGGGCCGCAGGCGTCCCGATCGGCGGAGGCGCGGTTTCGCCACTGGCGTACGGACCACCCGGACCCACACGTGATTCCAGTCCGGCTTTCGGAAAACCCGAGCCGGAGCCGCCATCGTCAGGCACGCGCCGGAGGCCCGATTTTCCGGCCGTAGGCCGAGGCGCCGCGGACCTGATGCCGCCCCGACGCCTTCGCGACCCGCTCAGCCGGCACGCGAATCTTCGTAGCAGGGCCGCCCCTACGTGCCATTCAAGTGAACACCGGGATTAGGGGTCACGGATGCGCTACTGGCCGATCGCGATCAGCTCGCGGTCGGTTCGCCAGTACCACGTGCCGTCAACGAGCGCCGGCGACGCGAGCGTGCGCGCGTTGAGCTTGTTGACGTGCAGGAGGTTGAACTCGCGCCCCGTCTTCAGCACGAACGTTTCGCCCTGGTCGTTGGTGAAGAATACCTTCCCGTCCACCAGCACCGGTGAGACGGAGAAGCTCTCGCGCGCGGCCTCGCCAAGCCGACCCTGCCACAACACCTCGCCAGATTTCGAGTCATATGCGGTGGCAATGCTCTGCATGTCGTTCACCATGTACAGAATTCCGTCGTGCACGAGCGTGGATGGAATGAAGGGCGAGCCCTTGGCGGCGGACCAGACCACGTGGGTGTCCGTGACGTCACCGCTGCCACCGGGGCGGATCGCCAGCGTGGGACCGGCACGGCCGGAAGAGGCAAACACCATCCCGTCAGCGACAACAGGGGTCGGGATCACTTCCACGAGGTTTCCGCCTGCCGTCCACAGCTCCCGGCCCGTGTCAGGATCGTAGGCGTACACGCGCCGCATGCTGCTGACAATGATCTCGTCGCGGTCGCCGGCCCTGATGGCGATGGGCGTACCCCATCCGACGGTTTCTTTTCGTTCGGTCCGCCACAGCGGCTTGCCGGTGGCCGCGTCGAACGCCCCCACGAACGAACCGCCGGGGGCGCGCTGATCCTGGTAGAAGATGACACGATCCTTGTAGAGCAGCGGCGATCCGGCGGTCCCGTGAAACGCGTTGAAGGGACCGACGGTCTGGTGCCACACCTGCTTACCGTCCATGTCCAGGGCGAGCAGACCGTGGTTCCCAAGATACGCGTAGATGCGGCGGCCGTCGGTGGCCGGCGTTCCGGAAGCGTGGCCGTTCTTCGCGTGCGGCGTCTCGGGCGGTGCGTCCGGCGCGAAGGTTTCCCAGACCTTCTTTCCATCCTTGCGATTGAAGGCGACGATCGCCTTGCGCCGCCCTTCGTCATACGAGGTGGCCATGTAGATACGTTCGCCCCACACGATGGGCGACGAGTTGCCGGTGCCCGGCACGGGCACTTTCCAGAGAACATTCTGGGATTCGGACCACGTGTCCGGGTACCCGGTTCCGTGCACGTACCCCTGATAGGAGGGCCCGCGCCAATTGGGCCAGTACTTCATCGCGTCGCCGTCGCGAACGATCATCTCGACGCTCATCGTGGGAGCCGACGCGGCGGTCAGCGCCAGGGCGGTCAGCAGGGTGAAGATTCGCATAGTGGGTCCATTGTGTAATCAACACGGGCCACGTGCAATGGGCGCAGGGCAGCGGTGACCTGCTGCTCTCGCGCACGCGCGACGTGGGCGGGTGCGATTCGGGCTGGCAGCTCGACCGTGGCTTCTTGTTGCATAGCGCGTTACATGGCCGCACGCGGGACGTTAGATACTTGTAGTTGATGCGCCTGCCCGATATCGAATCCGCACTCCGCGCCCGGCTTGCCGGCACACTGCCGGGGCTCGAATCCCAGCGGCGGTTCGCCCCCTACCCCGTGGGCCCTGACTGGGAAGCGCCGGCCAACGGCCGACTCGCCGCGGCCCTGCTGCTGCTTTACCCGCACCAGGACGGCGTCGCGGTTCCGCTCACCGTGCGGGCCAGTCACCTCGCCCGCCATGCCGGGCAGATCAGCCTGCCCGGCGGCGCCACCAATCCCGGGGAGACGCTGGTCGACGCGGCGCTGCGCGAGACAGCCGAAGAGATTGGCGTGGACCCGCAACTGGTTCGCGTGCTGGGGGAGCTCACGCCGGTGCACGTGCTCGTCAGCGGGTTCACCCTTCACCCGATCGTGGGCATTACCGACCGCCGGCCCGCGTTCCAGGCAGCGCCGGGGGAAGTCGAGGAGGTCCTGGAGGTGTCGCTGGAGCATATCCGTGACGCGTCACGCATCCGCCAGGGCACTCGGATCCGCGAGGGTGTCGCCGTCGAGTATCCCTACTTCGACATCCTCGGGCACCAGGTCTGGGGCGCCACGGCGATGGTGCTGGGGGAGTTCATCTGCTTACTGTCGGAGGAGGGAAGCGGGTAGCGCGTCACGACTCAGGACCACGCCTCTTACTCCTTCTCCCGTGCCGCCGTCCTGATCGCGTACAGGTGCTGCTCGCCACGGATGAAGATTGTGCCACCGGCCAGCGCGGGTGAGGCATAGACCGGCCAGTTGACGTCTGACCGCTCCAGCAGCGCACCGGACGCACTCGTGTGAACAGGAATCGTTGAGGAAGTGACCATTGCCAGGCCGCATACGGTCGCGCTTGCCAGCAGAACGCGTCGATAGCTGAGCATGACAGCTAGGCCCCTGGAAGCGTGATGCGTTGCATACGTCCCGGAGCGCGGCGCCCGGATCGCCAGGCGCGACGACCGCGCATCGTGGGCCTCTGTAAGGGAGGAGCAACGCCGCGAGCCGGGATGCCCCGCCCGGGACGTATGTGACGCATCACGTGTCCAGGGGACCAGCATACATCCCACGGCTCATCCGGCCTTCCTACCTGCGCGCCTTAGACGGTCCGTCAATGGGTCTGTAGTTTGCAGTTCCAACGCTGTCAGACGACCGGACACCGAAATTACGCAATCACTCAAGAGGGGGGACCGTATGGCTTACGCAACAATGGAACGGCAGCAGCATTCGGAAGGCGCGGTCGCGCGCGCGATCGAGGATCAGACGGCAAAGCTTCCGTCCGACGCCTTCCTGTGGATGGCGGTCGGCGCGATGGCGACATCGGCGACACTGCAGGTGATGGGGCAGCGCCACGTCAGCCTGTTCATCGGCCAGTGGGCGCCGACATTCCTGATTTTCGGGCTCTACAACAAGCTGGTGAAACAGCTCGGGTCGGACCGCATCCATAACTAGTCGTTCGAACCCGGCTGGCGTCGAGGTCCGGTCCAGGCACACCTGGACCGGCATCTCGCCGCCTCACCGGCCCGGCGACCCGCTGACAGGAAGCCACACGCGGAACGTCGCTCCGTGGCCAGGCCCTGCACTCTCGGCCGATACGGTGCCTCCGTGAAGTTCCGCCAGGTGGCGAACGATGGCGAGTCCCAGGCCAAGCCCGGTGTGCGCGCGCGTCGGCGACGCATCACCCTGGGTGAAGCGCTCGAAGACGTAGGGGAGGATCGTCGGGGAGATTCCGATCCCGGTATCGCTCACGGTGATGAGCAGGTTGCGTTCCTCGTTCACCAGGGACAGAGACACGCGTCCGCCCGCCTCGGTGAACTTCACGCCGTTGGATAACAGATTCCAGAGCACTTGCTGCAGGCGCTGCGCATCGCCCGCGATGAGAGGCAGGTGATCCTGCGCCTGGAATTCGATCCTGACGCCGCGCGCGTCTGCGGCGGGCCGCACGGTCTCGAGCGCGGCCCTGGCGACCCGCTCGAGATCCACCTGCTCGACCCGCAGCGCGACCTTGCCGGTGATGATCCCGGAGACATCCAGCAGGTCGTCGATGAGGCGCGCCTGCGCCACCGCGTTGCGCTCGATCACCTCCAGCGGGTGCAGCGCCTCGGGATCCGAGGATCGGATCCGGAGAATGCGGGCCCATCCGAGGATCGCATTCAGCGGCGTCCGCAACTCGTGAGAAAGCGTCGCCAGGAACTCGTCCTTGACGCGGCTGGCCGCTTCGAGATCGCGGTGTGCCCGGCGGGTCTGCTCGAGCATGCGCTCGCGCTCGGCCTCGGCGGATACCCGTTCGGTTTCGTCCCTGACGATCAGCACGGCCCCGGCGGGGCGGCCGTCGGGTGTTTGCAGGGGGGCGGCCGTTCCGATCATCGGCCGAAGCGTTCCATCGGTCCACTGCACCTGCCAGCGGAAATCACTGACCAGCTGGCCGTGCACGGCGCGATACAGGGCCGTCTCCTCGAACGGCAGCGAGGTGCCATCCATCCGGAGCAGCCGATAGTGTTCGGTCCACTGCTCCGGCCGCGTGGGTGCGGCTTTCACGCCGTACAGCCGTTCAGCGGCAGGGTTGAAAATGCGAACCACGCCGTCGGCGTCCGCAACGATGACCGCATCGCCGCTCTGCTGGATGACCCGCTGCAGGAGCTCGGTCGCCTCGCGGCGCTGCTCATCGGCCAGCATCTGCGCGCTGATGTCCTCGTGGATCAGCACCACCTCGCGAACCTGCCCGTCATCATCCTTCAGCGGGTACATGACGGCGCTCACCCAGCGGCCGTGGCCCGGCGCCATGCCCGGGACCGTCGCGGCGGGATCGTAGTGAACGGCGGGAATGAGGACGGTTTCACCGGCGAAGGCACGCTGGATGTAGGTGAGGATGCCAAGCGCCTCGAGCTGCTTGTCCTCGAGCATGTTGTAGCCGGCGACCTGCTCGGGCGTGGCGCCCCACAGTCGCTCCCACGCGGCGTTGACCTGGCGGGTCGTGCCGTCCGGCGCCAGGATCTGGATGCTCAGCGGGGCCTGCTCAACGAGTGCGCGATAGCGCTCCTCCGACAATCGCAGCGCCGCCTCCGTGCGCTTCCTCTCCGTGACGTCATGCAGTACTGCGAGGCACATCACCGGTGCGCCGGCATCATCCCTCACGAGCGAGACGCTGAGATCCACGTCCCGGGGTTCGCCGCTCCTGCTTCGATACCGTCGCTCCACGCGGTATGAGTCAATCTCTCCCTTGACCAGCGACTCGAAGTGCCCGCTCGGCCCCTGCCCACGGCCCGGCGCGACGAAACTCGAAAAGGGGAGCCCGCGCAGCTCCTCGAGCGCATAGCCCGAGGCAGCGAGGAGCGGCTCGTTGGCGTCGAGTACGCGTCCCTCGAGGTCAAGTGCCACCACGGCGACCGGAGCCGCATGAAGGAGTGGCGGGAGGGTGGATATCGGGGTCACGGTGAGCGCCGCTCAAGTGTAGCAGCAGCCACACATGCTCACGGGCCGGGACAATGGTAACGGAGGAGGCGGAGGGAACCGTCCTTCGGCGACCGATCGACTCCATTCCTCTGTGGTAGAAACTCTCCGCTACTCCGTTCCCCATCCCCCACCACAACTCACGGTACAATCCCCTGATGAAGAAACTCACAGTCGTGGCGGCCCTGGTGGCCCTGTCGACGGCGTGTGCCGGGCAGGCGGCGGATACGGCACAGGCTGCCGAGCAGCAACAGCAGCAGCACCAGCTTGCCGTCGCCGACATGCCGACTATCGATCAGGACGCGATCCTCGAGCGGATCCGGGTGCTCTCGTCCGACGAGTTCGAGGGACGCGCCCCCGGCTCTCGCGGAGAGGAACTGACGGTCAAGTACCTCCTGGACGAGTTCCAGAAGCTGGGCCTGAAGCCGGGGAACCCCGACGGGACGTTCATCCAGCAGGTTCCGCTCGTGGGGATCACGGGCGCCGAGGCGCAACCATTCACCGTTTCGGGAGAGGGCAAGAAGCGCACATTCAAGTATCGGGACGAGGTTGTCGCGTTCTCCCAGCGCGTGACCGCCAGCGTCCAGATCCAGAACTCGGAGCTGGTTTTCGTCGGGTACGGCGTCACCGCGCCCGAGTACAGCTGGGACGACTTCAAGGACGTGGACGTCAAAGGCAAGACGATCGTCGTACTCGTCAACGACCCGCAGGTGCCCGACCCGAAGGATCCGTCACGGCTCGACGACAGCCTCTTCAACGGCCGCGCCATGACTTACTACGGCCGCTGGACCTACAAGTACGAAGAGGCCGCCCGCCGCGGGGCCGCTGGTGTCTTCATCGTGCACGAGACCAAACCGGCTGGTTACCCCTTCCCGGTCGTCCAGGGCTTCCTTGGCGAGCGGTTCGACCTGATTTCGGACGACAAGAACATGGGGCGGGCGGCCATCCAGGGGTGGTTCTCGCTCGAGACGGCCAGGGCGATCTTCCAGATGGGGGGCCAGGACTTCGATGCGCTGACGAAGCAGGCCATCACGCGCGAGTTTCGGCCGGTGCCGCTCGGGCTGCAGGCATCGATGGGGCTCCGACAGACCATGCGCACACTCGACTCGCAGAACGTCGTCGCGAAGCTCGAGGGCAGCGATCCGAAGCTGCGCGATGAGTACGTCGTCTATACCGCGCACTGGGATCACCTGGGTACCGGCGAACCGGTCAACGGCGACACCGTGTTCGACGGCGCGCTCGACAACGCATCCGGCGTGGCGAGCGTGCTCGAGATGGCGCGCGCCTTGACGCAGATCAAACCGCAGCCGCGGCGCTCCATCCTGTTCCTGATGGTTACGGCCGAGGAACAGGGGCTGCTGGGTTCGCAGCACTACGCGACACGCCCGCTGTATCCGCTCGAGAAGACGGTGGCGAACATCAACGTCGACGGGGTCAACCAGTGGGGACGCACGCGCGACTTGACGGTGATCGGCATGGGCGCCTCCGAACTCGACGACTATTTGCGCGACGCGGCACAGGAACAGAAGCGGACGCTTCGGCCGGATCCCGAGGCCGAGAAGGGCTTTTATTACCGCTCCGATCACTTCAACTTCGCCAAGGTCGGCGTGCCGGCGCTTTACATCGACTCGGGCGTGGAGTACATCGGCAAGCCGGCCGAGTACGGCCAGCAGAAACGCGACGAATACACCTCGCGTGACTACCATAGCCGCAGTGACACCATCAAGCCCGACTGGGATTTGACCGGCGCCGCCGAGGATGGGCGCCTCCTGCTTGCCGTCGGCTATCGCGTGGCCAATGCCGACCGCTTCCCGGAGTGGAAGGCGGGCAGCGAATTCAAGGCGCGGCGGGATGCCATGATGGGCGGCAAGTAAGAGCGCCGCCGCGCAGACACCAGACACAGACAAGGAGACAGCAACAGTGCCATACCCGGAGATGCTGATAGCCCCCATGCGGGGCGAGATGACCGCGATGGGCGCGCGTGAAGCGCGCACAGTGCAGGATGTGGACGACGTGGTGAAGAACACCAGCGGCGTCCTGATGATGGTGGTGAACTCGGTGTGCGGCTGCGCCGCCGGCAAGGCGCGGCCCGGTATCGCCCTGGCGCTGCAGCACGAGAAACGGCCGGATGTCGTCGCGACCGTGTTTGCCGGCGCCGACATCGATGCCACCGACCGGGCCCGGGCCTATTTCACCGGCTACACGCCCTCGTCACCGTCCATCGGCCTGCTGAAGGACGGCAAGCTGGTTTACATGATGGAGCGACGCCAGATCGAAAGCCGCTCGGCCGAGATGATTGCGGATGAGCTGAAGCAGGCCTTCGACCAGCACTGCGCCTGATGCCTCGCACGGGGCGGGGGACGCCCCGCCCCTACTTGTCCCGGGGCTCCTCGAGGTAGGTATACCCCTGGAGCCCCTCTTCGTAGAACTCCAGCAGGCGGCCTGACTCTTCGTACGAGATCTTCCCCTCGCGCACGGCGTGCTCCACGTCGCGCCGCAGCTTGCGCACCAGCGTCTCGGCGTCGAACTCCACGTAGTCGAGCACTTCCCGGACGGTGTCGCCCTTGATGACGGCGTCGAGCACGACGCTGCCGCGCTCGTCGAGGCTGACGTGCACCGCGTGGGTGTCGCCAAAAAGATTGTGCAGGTCGCCCAGGATCTCCTGGTAGGCCCCGGTCAGGAACACGCCCAGGTAGTACGGGTCCCCGTTCAGCCTGTGCAGAGGCAGGGTGCGCTTGACATCGCGGCGGTCGATGAATTGATCGATCTTGCCGTCGGAATCACAGGTGATGTCGCCGAGCACGCCGTGCTTGGTCGGCGGCGTGTTCAGCCGGTGGATCGGCATCACCGGGAACAGCTGCTTGATCGCCCAGCTGTCCGGGCACGACTGGAACAACGAGAAATTGCAGAAGTACGTATCAGCCATCGCGTCGTCGAGGCCCTGCAAATCCTCGGGGACGTCCTCCATCTGGGCGACGAACTTCTTGAGCTTCACCAGGATCGCCCAGTAGAGGTTCTCGGCCTGGCAGCGCTGTTCGAGGGGCAGGTAGCCGCCGCTGAACAGGTTCATGGCCATGTCGAGCGCCTGCTGGGCGTCGTGATAGCTCTCGAGCGCGTTCCGCGGCCCCAGGTTCTGGTAGGTTTCGAGCAGATCGATGAGGGGCTGCTCGGCTTCCTCTGGCTTGATGGTCTCGGGAATCTTCTCCTCGCCAAAGGCCGACACGCCGAGCACGTTGAAAATGAGCACGCTGTGATACGCAACGATCGCGCGCCCGCTTTCCGAAACGATGATCGGATGCTTCACGCCGGCGTCGTCGCACACGGTCTGGATGTGATAGACGACGTCGTTGGCGTACTCCTCGAGCGTGTAGTTCATGCTCGATTCGAAGTTCGTCTGGGATCCGTCGTAGTCGACGCCCAGGCCGCCGCCGACATCGAGGTACTCGAGACCGGCCCCCGCCTTGACCAGCTCGGTGTAAATCCTCGCGGCCTCGTTGAGCGCGGCCTTGACGATACGGATGTTAGGGATCTGTGAGCCGAGGTGGAAGTGCAGGAGCTTGAAGCAGTCCTGCATCCCCTGGGCTTTCAGCTCCTCCAGGCCGCGCAGGATCTCAGCGACGGTGAGCCCGAACTTCGAGCGGAAGCCGCCGGAGCTCTGCCACCGGCCGCCCCCCCGGGCCGCCAGCTTGACGCGCATGCCGATCTGCGGGCGGACGCCAACTTTGGCGGCGTACTTGAGGATGAGCCCCAGCTCGGTGTATTTCTCGACTACGGGGATGACCTGGCGGCCAATCTTCTGGGCCAGCATCGCCATCTCGATGAACTCGGCATCCTTGAAGCCGTTACAGATGATCGGCGTGTCGTTGTAGGCCTGCGCGGCAACCGCGAGGAGCTCGGGCTTGGACCCGGCTTCCAGCCCGAACCCGTATTCGCGCCCGAAATCCAGCACTTCCTCGACCACCTGGCGCTGCTGATTCACCTTGATGGGGTACACACAAATGTAGCGCCCCTCGTACTGGTGCTGCGTGATGGCGGATTGAAACGCGTTGTGAATCTCGCCGACCCGGTGCCGCAGGATATCGCGGAAACGGACGAGCACTGGCAGCCCGATGCCTCGCAGCTGCAGGTGATCGGTCAGTTGCTTCAAGTCGATGGAGCGCGCCGGATCCTTCGTGGGATGCACGAGCAGGTGCCCGGACGAGGCAATGGAAAAATAGCCCTTCCCCCAACGGTCCACCTCGTACAGCTCGGTGGCATCGGTGACAGTGAAGGCCTCACCGGACTTCCAGTTGCGATGGCTTTTCGAGGTGGGACTGCTCACGGCTTAGACATGATACACACCTTCACCGCGATTTTCGCCTGCCGGGCTTGCCGCGCGGGCCGACGATGCCGGCCTGTTCGGATTCGGGCGGACGCCTGACCGGATCCGGGCAGCGGCCGGGGACGCGAGCGCGGCCACTGCGAGGAACGAAACGCGTCAAACCGGCGCGAACAAGGCAATTTTGCTGGACCGATGGGCGAAGGACATGGCGCGGGACTGTTGGCGGGCTGAATGCAACGGTCACTATCCTGACGCCAAGAACTCCGGCAGGGCGGACGTCATTCGAACGCCGTCTAAACCGGGGAGGGGACGTCCAGAATCTCGAACCCCCCCGGGCGCCGGCACGATCCAGAAATCATGAAACCGCCAGCCGACCGACAATTGGATACGACCGGCGCCGGGACTGACGTGCAGGTCACGGCCGTGCGCTACGGCGTGCGCTGGCGCGTCGTGTTCCTCGTGGCCACCCTGCTCGGTGCGGTGTCCTCGCTGATGGCGTGGAACTTCACCCGGTCGATGCCCGCGATCGAGCCTCCTTGGTCATGGTGGATGCTGATCGTCCTCAACTACACCTACTGGTATATCTGGGCGGTATTCGCGCCGGCCGTCATCTGGCTGTCGCAGCACTTCCGCTTCGAGCGCCATGGGTTGCTCCGGGCGCTCGCCGTCCACCTACCCGCGGTCGTAGTCTTTTCGCTGACGCACATCGCCTTGCTGCAGGGCATGCACTGGTGGCTCGCCGTCAGCCAGCGCCAGCCGTTCGCGTGGTGGGCGGAGGTTCGGCGCGGCGCGCTCCTGAACTTCGACTGGGAAATGATGACCTACTGGGCCATCGTCGGCATCAGCCACGCGGTGCTCTACTACCGCGAGTCGCGCGAGCGGGCGGTGCGGGCGTCTCAGCTCGAGACCCAGCTCGTCGAGGCTCGCCTCGCCACGCTCCAGCAGCAACTGCACCCGCACTTCCTGTTCAACACGCTCCACGCCATCTCGGCGTTGATGCACCGGGATGTGGACGCGGCCGACCGCATGCTGATGCGGCTCAGCGATCTTCTCCGGATGACACTCGACAACATCGGGCAGCAGGAGGTCACGCTCGAATCCGAGCTGGAGTTCCTGGGCAAGTACCTCGACATCGAGCGCACGCGGTTCGCGGATCGGCTCTCCGTCCGCCTCGATGTACAGCCAGAAACCCTCGACATCCTCGTGCCGAGGCTGTTGCTGCAGCCCCTGGTCGAGAACGCCATCAAGCACGGCGTCGCGCGGCAAGCCGGTCCCGGCCATATCGACATCACCGCGCGGCGCTCGAACGACAAACTCTGGATCGAGGTGCGCGACGACGGCGCAGGGCTATCGGAGACGGCGCTCAACGCGCTGCAGAAAGGGATTGGGGTGTCGACCACCCGCGCCCGGCTGCAGCACCAGTTTGGCGCCGAGTACAGATTCGAGTTCCACCGCCTGCCACAGGGGCTGGCGGTGGTGGTAGCCATCCCGTGGCGCCGCGCCGAGCCAGGGGCCATGCACGCAACCGAACCAGGCGCCGTCAGCCGGCCGACAGCCGGCCGGCCATTATGGAGTTGGAAGACCTCATGAAGAAGATACGAACGCTCATCGTGGACGACGAACCGCTGGCGCGCGAGCGGCTGGCCACGCTGCTCCAAGCGGAGCCGGACATGGATGTGATCGGGCAGTGCCGCGACGGCGAGGAGGCAACCACGGCCATCCACGACCATTCCCCGGATCTCGTCTTTCTCGACGTGCAGATGCCGCAGATGAACGGCTTCGAGGTCATCGACGCGATCGGGACTGAGAAGATGCCGCTCGTGATCTTCGTGACCGCCTACGATCAGCACGCGCTCAAGGCGTTCCAGGTGCGGGCGCTCGACTACCTGCTCAAGCCGTTCGACCGGGAACGGTTCACCGAGGCGCTCACGCGCGCGCGGAAACAGATCGAGCGGGACGAGACGGGGGATATCGGACGCCGGCTGCTGGCGCTGGTAAAGGATCTGCGGCGCGACCAGCCGCGGACGGAGCGGCTCGTGGTGAAGTCGGGCGGCCGGTTGTTCTTCCTTCGCGCCGACGAAATCGACTGGATCGAGGCCGCCGGCAACTACGTACGGCTGCACGTTGGCACCACGTCGCACCTGTTGCGTGAAACGATGAACGCCATCGAGGGGCGGCTGGACCCCGAGAAATTCTTCCGAATCCACCGCTCGCGCATCGTCAACATGGACCGGATCCAGGAACTGCAGCCGTGGCTGAACGGCGAGTACGCCGTGCTGCTCCAGACCGGCACCCGCTTGACGCTCAGCCGGGGCTGCCGCGAGAAGCTCCAGGAGAGACTTTCCCGGAGCCTGTGATCAGCACCTTCGGCCGTGGCGGCGACGGACGTCCAGAAGTGTGATCGGGCGCGAAAACCGTGATCCGGCGGCCCGGGCACCGGATGAGTCTCGGCTGATTTCCTGCGAATCGTGGCGGCACTTCTCTTGCCTCTTGCCTCCGCGTTCCATTACTTCAGGACGGGAGACGGGCGATGCACGCGGAGACGGTGCGGCGGGTAAACATTCCGCTCGAGAATTTCAGCCGGCCGGCGCGCATGACGGTGCTGCTCGTGATCGGTGACGCGGATCTCAGGCTGGGGGCTGCGCGCGCCCTCGAGGCGGCCGGCTTCGACGTGCTGACGGCCGCGCACTCCGGTCACGCGCTCCTGGCGGCGTTTTCGGCCGGCCATATCGACATCCTCGCTGCGGATCTGTCAATGGATGACCTGTCGGGCCCGACGCTGGCCGCCCGCCTGCGCCGCCACCACCCCGCACTCCAGACGCTATTCGTCGCCAAGGCGGGCACCCCCGAATGCGAAGGACTGATTGTGCGGCCCTTCACGCGCGACGACCTCCTCGAGGCGGTATCGAGGACCCTGTCTACCTGCCAGGCATGCTGAACAGGTTCTCCCGGAACGGGACGTTGAAAACCACTTCCTCGAAACTGATCTCCGCCGCAAGCTGCCCGTTGACGAACTGCCGCGCCTTGAAGGGCGCGCGCCGCCCATCGATCGTTCGGTAGTCTGACAGAAGCATCTCAGACACCACCCGCTGCCCGGCGATGTTGGATTCGGTGGTCACCTTGTGCTCGAGGCCAGTCTCGACATCGAGGTAGTAGGTCTGGATCGGCCCCTCCTTGCGTTGCACCCGGATGCGATGCACTCTCTGGCTGTCGAGTGTTTCGTCACTGAGCAGCTCTACCAGGTGCCCCTGTTCCTGGTACGTCAGGAGGACGCTGTCGAACTCCCCCTCGGACCTGAACGCATCGGCTTGCGGCCCCGTAACCGGCGCGACGCCAGCTGGGGTGCTCTGCCAGACCGTCTTGCCATCGAAGCCCAGTGTCCGCGTTTCGTCGCCGACGGTCATGTCCCGGCGCACCAGGTTCGGCCGTTGGGTCCAGACGATTATCCGCATCACCAGGGGATCAGCGTCCGGCCGCGGGGGGGGGATGCTGACCCTCGCCTGAAGCCGGGCGGTATTGGTGGCCCGCAAGGTTTCGGCACCGCCCTTCGCGGCAAGGTTCTTGGCGACCACCTCTTCAAGGGTTTGCGCGAGCAGCCCGGGCTGAGAGAATGCCACGAGGCCGAGGACCGCCGCGGCCAGCTGAAACGAGCGGAACATGGTCATCTCCCGTTGGCGCGGCTGGCACCACCAATGCCACAGAACGTCCCCAACTGTAACGGCTAAGCTAACCCCTCCGGACTGGCGGCGTGCATAGCGAAACGCATAGGTAGATCGTCTCCCATGCGCTTCAACGCCCACGCCGTCTCCGGCCTCGCGGTTCAGGCGCGGCGACGAACCAGCAGCCGGTACAAAACCAGCAGAACTATGGCCCCCAGGATGGACATGATCCACCCTGCCGCTTCATCCTCCCGATACAAGCCCATCGCGCGGCCGAGAAACCCGCCGATCATGGCCCCGGCGATACCGAGCAGGATCGTGACGATCAACCCGCCGGGATCCTTCCCGGGCATCAGGAGCTTGGCAATAATGCCGACGACGAGGCCGAACAGAATCCACGCGAGAATACCCATCAGTGGCCGTCCCCTTCCATCTGCCGTCGCCGCTGCAAGCTGCTGACCAGATGCCATGTTGAGCTTGCATGTGGGAATCCTATCCCACATACTGCGGAAACCCTGCGACTGAACCGATCCGAAGCCACCGAATGAACGAACTCAGTGTTGGCCTCTGGTTGCGCCGCGAGCGTGAGCGGCGCGGCGTCACGCTCAGACAGATTGCCGATCAGACCAAGGTCGCGGTCCCCTTACTCGACGGGCTGGAACAAGGCGACCTGTCGAGGTGGCCCGGCGGAATCTACCGGCGGGCATTCGTGAAGTCCTACGCCGCAGCCCTGGGGCTGGACCCTGACGCCGTGCTGCACCGGTTCGAAGAGGAGCACCCGGCCCAGCCTGACGACGCCGCGGCGCTGCAGGCACCGGTGTCCGCTCACGCCGTATCCGCAACACCCGCTGTGTCGCCACCGCATCAGCCCATGTGGGCGGCCAGCATCCCGCAGCGCGCGCGACTGCTCGGCACCATGGCCGACCTGGCTGTTGCGGTCGTCCTCGGTCTCGGCAGTGCCGCCGCCGGCTCGCGCCTGCTGTGGCCGGTGCTGTTCATCTCGCTGTATTACGCGATAGGCGTCCTGCTCACGGGCACCAGCCCGATGGTCGCCCTGCTCTCGGATCAGCCCGAGCCCGATCCGGCCATCAAGGTCGACGGCGACGAGCCCGCCGTCAGCGCCATCCCGGCGGAGGAAACACGCGTCACCCATCGACCTTCGCCTGACCGCCGGCCGACGACCCGCAGGGTGTCACGGGCCCAGCGGGCGCCCAAGGCTTCGCGGCCCCGCGTGCAGTAGGACCACCCGCCGCCCGGGTACAGCCGCAATCAGCGGGACCCGCCCCGTGCTAGGCTCTTCGCCATGCGACGCCTTGCGCTCCTTCCGGCCCTCGTGTGCCTGGTCTGCGTGTCGAGTACCTGTGCGCGGCACGACCGGGAAGCGCCAACGCCCGGCCGCGCGGCGTTCGAACTCGACGAACTGACAATCTCCGAGCTCCAGAACGAGATGGCGGCCGGCCGCTACACCTCACGGCAGCTGGTGGAACTCTACCTTCGGCGCATTGAGGAGCTCGATCGGAGCGGCCCCACCCTCCGCTCGATCATCGAAACGAATCCCGACGCGCTGCGCATTGCCGACGAACTCGACACGGAGCGCCGCGAGCGCGGGCCGCGAGGCCCGCTGCACGGCGTCCCAATCGTCGTCAAGGACAACATCGACACGGCGGACCGGATGACGACGACCGCCGGGTCCCTGGCACTGGAGGGCTCGATCGCCGAGCGCGACGCTTTTGTGATCGAACGGCTCCGCGCGGCGGGTGCGGTCATCCTCGCCAAGACCAACCTGAGCGAGTGGGCGAACATCCGCTCCACGAATTCGTCAAGCGGCTGGAGCGCGCGCGGCGGACAGGTGAAGAATCCGTATGCGCTGGACCGCAACCCTTGCGGCTCGAGTTCAGGCAGCGGAGTCGCCGTCGCCGCGAACCTTGCCGCTGCCGCCATCGGCACCGAGACCGATGGTTCGGTGGTCTGCCCGGCAGGCGCGAACGGTATCGTCGGGATCAAGCCGACCGTGGGTCTGGTCGGCCGGTCCGGCATCATCCCGATCTCGCACACGCAGGACACCGCGGGGCCAATGGCTCGGACGGTAACGGACGCCGCGATCCTGCTCTCCGCGGTGGCGGGCCGCGACCCGCGCGACCCGGCAACCGGGCCAGCGGCCGACCGTGCGCAGGATTTTGCGGCAGGGCTCGACCCCGACGCCTTGCTGGGCGCGCGCATCGGCGTCTCCCGAAAGCGGCACTTCGGCTATAGCCCCGAGGCCGACCGGGTCATCGAAGCTGCCATCGAAGCGATGAGGGCGCAGGGCGCCGTCATCGTGGATCCTGTGGAGATCCCGACCGTCGAGCAGATCTTCGAATGCGAGCTGGAAGTACTGCTCTACGAGTTCAAAGCCGGTCTCAACGAGTACCTGGCAGGCCTTGGTCCGGACGCTCCCGTGCGGACCCTTGCTGACGTCATCGCGTTCAATCGGCGCGAGCGGGAACGCGAAATGCCCTTCTTCGGGCAGGAGCTGTTCGAGATGGCCGAGACGAAGGGCCCGCTCACCTCCAGGGAGTACCGGACCCACCTGGAGTCGTGCGCGAAGAGAGCTGGGGCCGACGGGATCGACGCCGTGATGAAGCAGCACCAGTTGGATGCGCTCGTCGCACCGACGGGCAGCCCGGCTTGGCCCATCGACCTGGTGAACGGCGATCACTTCCTCGGCGCAAGCTCGGGGCCCGCGGCGGTTGCGGGGTACCCGAACATCACTGTTCCGGCGGGCGAGGTGTTCGGTCTTCCGGTGGGCATCTCGTTCTTCGGCACTGCCTGGTCGGACGCGAAGCTGATCCAATTGGCTTATGCCTTCGAACAGGCGACGCGCCACCGCCGCGGTCCAGGGTTCCTGCCGACGCTGGTGCTGCATTGATACGTGCCCGTCGCCGTACGCCACCGGGCCAGCCCCGCGCCCTTCCGCATGGTGTCATGGCATGATGGAGCCTCATGGCCCAGGGTAATGACGTCCTGCCGGGGACGGTGTTCGACGACCTCCGAGCCCTCCTTGGCGATCGGCTGTCCACCGCCACCTCGGTCCGCGACCATCACAGCCGGGGGGAATCCCACCACGCGCCTCACCTCCCGGCCGCGGTCGCGTTTCCGCTCACCACGGAGGACGTGCAGGGTATCGTGGTCGCCTGCGCGAAAGGCCAAGTCCCCATGGTCGCGTTCGGTGCCGGATCGTCGCTCGAGGGCCACGTGGTGCCGCTGCACGGCGGCCTGACGATTGATTTGTCCCGCATGACGCGCATCGTGCGCACCAGCGTCGATGACCTGGACGTGACTGTCGAAGCTGGCGTCACCCGCAAGCAGCTCGAAAAGCACCTGCAGTCGACGGGCCTCACGTTCCCGCTCGATCCGGGGGCCGACGCGACGATTGGCGGTATGGCCGCGACCCGCGCGTCGGGCACCACCGCGGTCAGGTACGGCACCATGCGGGAGGTCGTGCTCGGCCTCACGGTGGTGCTCGCCGATGGGCGCACGACCCGCACGGGCACACGGGCGCGGAAGTCGTCGGCCGGTTACGACCTCACCCGGCTGTTCGTCGGCGCCGAGGGCACGCTCGGCATCATCACCGAGGTCACGCTCAGACTGGTCGGCCGGCCGGAGGCCATCGCCGCCGCCACCTGCTGCTTCGACGACATCGAGAGTGCCGTTCGGACGGTGATCACGACGATCCAGCTCGGCGTGCCGGTGGCGCGCATGGAGTTGCTGGACGACGTGCAGATGGGCGCCGTGAACAAGCATTCGAACCTGTCGTGCCCGGTCGCGCCGACGCTGTTCTTCGAGTTCCACGGCCTCAGCGAGCAGGACGTCACCGCACAGGCCGAAGAGGTGGCGACGATCGCCCGCGAGAACGGGGCTCGCGAGTTCGATCGCGCCGTATCACCCGAGCGCCGCGCGCTCCTCTGGCAGGCGCGGCACGACGCCTATTACGCCGCGCTGGCGCTCCGGCCCGGCGCGCGCGGCTGGACGACGGACGTGTGCGTACCGATCTCCAGCCTCGCCGAGTGCATCCGCGAAACCAAGGTTGACCTCGCGTCATCGCCACTCGTGGGTCCGCTGGTCGGCCATGCGGGCGACGGCAACTTCCACCTGATTTTTCCCGTGCGTCCCGACGATGCAGCCGAAATGGCCGAAGCGGCTCGATTGACCGATCGCCTCGTCGAGCGTGCGCTCGCGATGGGCGGAACCTGCAGCGGCGAGCACGGCGTCGGCATCGGCAAGATGAAGTTCATGGAGCGCGAGCACGGCCCGGACGCGCTCGACGTGATGCGCACGATCAAACAGGCCCTCGATCCACTCGGCCTGATGAATCCCGGCAAGCTGCTCCCGGCCCGCCCGCAACAATCCTGAGCCGTCTCCCGTGAACCTCCAGCCCTGCCCTACCTCCGGGTGACCTGGATGCCGCCGTTGGTCGTGCCGACGCGGATGACCGGGCCACCGCTGCCAAGGTCCGCCTCCACACCGCGATCGATCCGTCCCTGCACAGTCATCGGGAAGTCGACACGGGTCCGGCCGTTCTCCGTCCGGGCTTCGAGCCTGGCCGAGTAACCCTCCGGAATGGCCAGCTGCACGGCTCCGTTGCGGGTTTCGACGTCCAGTCCCGGGCCCGTCCAAGTGGGGCCGTCCAGGACCACCCGTACCGCCCCGTTCGTCGTCGAGCCCTTCACCTGACCGGCCAGATTGGCGAGGCTCACGGCACCATTTGTCGTCCGGAAGTCGATCTCGCCCTCCACGTCGCGGATGGCGAGA
>JACCRT010000047.1 GCA_013813355.1 Acidobacteriota bacterium
TGTGTCAATGGCCATTGAGAACTGCCCACTGACGGCCACCAAAACTGCCCACTGACGGACAAGGCTTCTGCCCACTGGCGGCCATCGAAACTTCCCACCACTCGCTGCTTTAGTTCAACGGCATCACCCCCTTTCCAGCAGTGGCCTCGGTTAGCCGGTAGCTCTCTCCTTCGGTGAGAACGACGTGAGCGTGGTGCATTAGCCTGTCCACCGTGGCTCCAGCAAGGTTCTTTGGCATCAGCTCGTCGAAGCCCGCAGGGTGGACGTTTGAGGAGACGGCCAGAGACCGCTTCTCGTAGGCGGCGTCTACCAGCCGGTAGAAGCCCTCGGCGGTGTCGTTGGCTACGGGTAGGAGCCCTATATCGTCCACTACGATCAGATCCGCCCGGCACACCCGGGAGATGGCCTTCGCCACGGAGTCATCGGCCTGGTAGCGTCTGACCAGGGCTCCGAGGTCCTCCAGGCTGAACCAGCTCACCTTCATGCCGCGATCCACCGTGAGATTGGACAAACTTTCGAGGAAGTGAGACTTCCCGGTTCCCGAAGGTCCGCATACACAGAGGTTCTCCCGGCGCCCTACCCACTCCAAAGTCTGCAGTGCCTGCTGGGTGGGAGCGGGTATGGAGCTGGCTGCCTCGTCCCAGCTCTCGAAAGTCTTGCCGGAGGGGAGGTTGGCCTTCGAGCGGTTATTGGAGATCGTGGCCTTGTCCCTGCCGGTGGCCTCCTCTTCGAGCAGGACCTTCAGGGCTTCCGCCGGGTCCCATCGCTGGGAGCGGGCCGTGGCCAGGACCTCTGGAGCGGCCTTGCGGATGTAGGGCATCCTCAGGCGGCGGGTGAGCGCCTCGACCTCTCTGTGGGCCTGCTGGGAAGTGTCTGTGGCTACGCTCATCCGCCGTACCTCCTCCACGAGGCGGTGCCTCGCTGCAGTGTGTGGGCGTCGGCCTGCAGCAGTACCGTGTCCGTATCCTGGTGGCCATTATGCTCGGGATGAGTACTGCGGTAGGCCAGGATCGAGGCGAGGTCCTCCTCACCGAAACGGCCCGAGGTGGCGGACACCTCCAATGCCTCGTCTACCACTTCTCTGCCGTGGAGCTTGGAGAGCCCAAGAGCACGCTCCATCTTGAAGCGGATCTTGTGCGTGCCGGCCGCCGCTGCCTCTACTAACCAGAGCTTCGCTCCATCGCCTATGGACAGAAATGCCTCTTCCTCGACGCTTTTCGGACGAGGCTCGCGCTCTAACGCCCCGGGAGGAGCCGGTGGGTAGTGCTCGTCGGCGATGCTCGGGTTGCCGGGCGTACGGACGGCGTGGCGGGCGACCTCCACGGGGCCGCGGGCCGGGTCGGCATGTACCGCCACCACCTCGTCTGCGCTGCACCTGACCCACACTCTCCTGTCCACCAGGGTGTGCGGCACCGAGTAGCGGGCCCCCTCGAAGGAGACGGTAGAGTCCCAGCCCACCCTCCGGGTCTGCCCGAAGGCCGCGGTGAAGGGTGTGTCCGGCACGGGGTGCAGCCTTGCCTTCTCCTGGGCTAACAGCATGGCCGGGGGCTTTCTCGTCTGGCGGTGGGGACGCTCGTTGACCTCCTCGCACCAACTCTGGCAGGCTTCCTTGAGCTCGGCGAAGCCCTCGTACCCGGGACGCAGATTGGCCTCGGTGGGCACCAGGTCGGCCTTGGCGATCCTGACCGTGGCCTCCGATCCTCCCTTGCTCTCGGGGTCCGCCGGCACGCAGGTGGCTACCGTGATGCCGTAGTGGCGTGCCGCCTCGACCATCTGCTGGTTCCTTACCGGGAGCCCGGCGACGTGGGTGATGGTCACCGTCTTCTCGTTGTCCGTCAAGGCGTAGGTCGGCACCCCGCCGAACTTTCTTACAGCGGCGTCCAGGCAGCCTATGACCGTCGGCAGCGATCGGTCCCAGATCGGGTAGACCACCCGGTAGCGGCTCCAGGCCAGCCAGGCGCAGAACAGGTAGGTCCTTCTGCCATGAACCCTCGGTCCCTCGCCGAAGTCCCACTGCATCCACATCCCAGGCTCCGTTACCCACGGCCGGTAGAGGCGCCTGCGACCCTCCGCAAAGGCGCCCTTGGCCGCGGCAACGGCCCTACGGGTAGTCCTCTGTGATCCCTCGTGGCCCATCGCTTCAAGCTTGCCGTGGACTACGTCGGCGCGAACCTTGCCTCCCGAGCGCTCCACCAGCTCTTCGATCTTGGGCAGATAGGGGTCGATGAGTCGTTGGCGGCTACTCTGGCCTTCTTTAGGGCCAGTGCCATGCTCGCGCAGGGCCACATACCGGAAAACGGTGTGGTGGCTGCAGCCGGCGAGCTCTGCCGCGGTCCGGTAAGAACCGGTAAGGTCGTAAGCTTCGAGTATCTCCATGATCTCCCCGCTAGACTTCAGGTCATCCCTCCTCGGTGGCTGGCGACTACTCGGCATCGGTGGCGAAACCTTGCCGAGCAGTAAACCCTCGAGGAGGGGCCTTCACCACCCATCCGGGTGGGTGAAGGAGCGTCTATGTCTGGCTGAGCGGGCAGTTCCGGTGGCCGCCTGTGGGCACTTTTCGTGGCCACGAGCGGGCACTTTCTTGTCCGTCTATGGGCACTTTCTCATGGCCGCTGACATAGCCAGGTGGCCGAGGAGAACGTGGGCCTCAAGGACGGTATGGCGGGATCTTCCGCGGGGCGCGGACGTTCGGCAAAGACCGCCGTGCTCAAGCAGGCCTCAAAGAAGGCCCGCCGCCGACAGGGCAAGCGGCGGATCATCGAGGATCGTTAGTTCCCGATGGGAGGGCGCGCTACAAGCGAGCCGCAGTGGTCGCTAGAAGAAGGGAGTGAACGCCAATATGAACCTTCCCGAAGGATACTCCATGCGGATGTCTACCGATGATAGAAAGCTCCTGTTGCTGGTGCGCCCCGATGGCACCACCGTGGAGGCCTTCGTGTTCTCGGCCTTGGGGCCCTCCCCGGAGAGGGTCATCAGGATCGCCTTCGAGGATGCCGCCGGAGAATGGGAGGACAGAGTCGCCGAACACGGGCCGTAGAAACCGGGAGAAGATGAGATGGGCAAATGAAGATCGAGGCGCTGAGAGAAGCCTTGCACAACGGGCTCGTCCATGTCACCGGCCACGCCGATGAAGAGGCGAACGCCGACGGGCTCTCCCTTGATGAGATCTATGCCTCCCTACGCTCCGGCGAAATAGTAGAGGACTATCCGGCCGATAGTCCGTACCCGAGCTGTCTGGTGTCGGGAGCCAGTCCCCAGGGAGACCCGGTGCATAGTGTCTGGGCCTACAACCGTCACACAGGCTTCGCGGTGCTGATAACCGTATACCGCCCGGACCCGGGGCGCTGGTATGATGACTACAGGACTAGGAGGTAGAGAACCATGGCACTACAACAGAGTTTCCGGGACGCCTTCGAGCTATGTCCGATCTGCGGCGGAGAGCTGGTGGAGAAAAAGGTAGAGAAGCTGCTTCGCGGCGGGACGGATACGGCGAGCCTGGAGGTAGACGCCCTCGTATGCCTGCACTGCGGCGAGAGACTCTACCCGCAAGATACGGTCAGGCGCTTCGAGCACATCCGCTCTGATCTGGCCTGCGGGAGCACAGAGGAGCTTGAGCCCGTGGGTAAAGCATACCGGGCATCCTAACCAGGCAGGATTTGAACCCAACCCCACAGAGGAGTCCAGATGCGTTCGTATACCCCGGTTCCAGAAGCGATGATCATGCTCGGCCCCCGCGAGGTGGCCTTCATCGAACAGGAGTGCGGCGTTTCCTATGCCGCTGCAAAGAGAGCCGCCGGCGAAGGAAATCCCGCACCATTCTGGTCGTTTGTCGTCTCCGACGAGCCACCCACCGAGGAGGACCTTCGCGTAGCACACAAACTCATAGAGCAGAGCCTCGCAGAGGACGGCCCCTCGTGAGCGGCGCCGACTTCACCGGGCTGCGGGTCGGCGGGCGTTACCCCGCGCGTAGACACCATTCCGGGCAGCCTGTTGAAATTCGCGTGCCTCCTCGGGTCAGGAGTGGGTGTTGGGGCCGGTTGATCGGTAGCATTGTCCTTCAGGTCCGTTCCGGCAGGAGGAGGCACCGCCATGATGGGTAAGAAGGAGCGCAATTTTCACTCACTCCCCGACGACATCTCCCTCCAAGATCTCGTCCCGAAGGACAATTTCTACCGTCGGCTGGAGGAGCGGCTCGACCTTTCCTTTGTCAGGGAACTGGTCGAGGACCTCTACGCTCCCTCTGGCCGCCCCAGCGTTGACCCAGTAGTCTTTTTCAAGCTCGAACTGATCCTTTTCTTCGAGGATTTGCGCTCCGAGAGGCAGCTCATGGAGGTTGTAGCAGACCGACTCTCCTTGAGATGGTATCTGGGCTACGATCTCCTCGAACCCCTGCCCGACCATTCCAGCCTTACCAGGATCCGGGAGCGATACGGCCTCGAAATCTTCAGGAACTTCTTTGATCGGCTCGTGGAGATGTGCATCGAGACGGGCCTCGTGTGGGGCGAGGAACTGTTCGTGGATTCCACCACAGTCAGGGCGAACGCCGCCAAAGCAGCCTTGATCCCCAAACTCGCCGTCCTGGATCATCTCGAGGAGTTGTTCGAGGAAGAGCCCGAGGACACTGCCGAACCCATCAGCGTGTCGGTAGACATGGCCGATGCGGCTCTGCCAGGTGCGGATGATGAGAGCCTCGCCCACGCCAACGCTGCTCGGGAGGACTTCATCTCCAGCGCCGGGAGGTATGGGACCAATTCCCGCACTCCAAACCCAAAGAAAATTAGCGATCACACAGTCAACCGTACCGATCCCGACGCCTGCCTCACGGGACACGTGGGTTCCACGGCCCGGATGGGCTACAAGGTTCACTACGTGGTGGACGGCGGAAAAGCCAGGGTGATCCTCACCACCCTGGTGACCAAGTCCGACGTCAAAGACAACCAGCCCATGCTCGACCTCCTCTGGCACACCACTTTCCGCTGGAAGCTCCGTCCCCACCACGTCACCGGCGACTCCGTTTACGGAACCATCCCCAACGTGAAAGCCGTCGAGCAGGCCGGGATAAGAGCCTACATGCCGGTCATCGACTACACTTGGGGCAAAAGAGCCCTCTTCAAAAAAGACGATTTCACCTACGATCGCGAGCGAGACGTTTACTGGTGCCCGGCCGGAGAGATCCTCAAAAACACCGGCGGGCGCTCCAAGCTCGAGCTCACTCGCTACGTCGCCGATCCCGAGGTCTGCAACGCCTGCGCCTTGAAGAGCAAATGCACCAACGGAAAGAGCGGGCGTGCCGTCAACCGGAACTTCGACGAGGAGTACTTCGAGAAGGTCAAGGGCTACTACGAGCTAGAAGCGTACAAGAAGGCCATGAGGAAGAGAAAGGTGTGGATAGAGCCGCTGTTCGGCGAAGCCAAACAATGGCATGACATGGAGAGGATGAGGCTCAGGATGCTCGAAAGAGTGAACTGCGAGGCCTTGATCACCGCCAGTGGGCAGAACATAAAGAGGCTGCTCACCTTCGGCTCAAGAGGACCTCGGAGACCGGCGCAGGTGGTGGCTCTGCGGCCTCCGGAGCGGCCACCGCTCCGCCTCGATCATCGCAGGTCGGCTCTGTACACTTCCGTTTGCCCGGACGCTACTCACAGCGTTTCTCAACACGCTGCGGGAAAACTGTACGATAAGGAGCCTTCAGAACCCTCATTGTGGGTCAGATATGCAGCGTGGACTCTCAGAGAAGACTGCCCGCATGCCGTCAACTCGCGGAACTCGTAACAGAATCAGCATTCTCCTACGAGTTTTGGCTTCAAGAAGCTCTTGAAGGTTTAGATCGGACGAAATGAGGGCTAAAAACTCGCAACAGAAACCGAAAACGGGGCCAACGGAGCTCCTTCAGAGGCTTTCTTACCGTACAGAAATCCCGCGATCATGCAGTGACCCCTAGAAGCTCGGTACCGTTCGGCGCCCCGGTCTCTCCGGTGCCGCCAACAGATCGGAAAAGAATCATGCTTCTATTCGAGATCCTCTCTCTTCCAGCGCGGTCTGGGCCGCGGCCAGACGCGCCACCGGAACCCGGTAGGGAGAGCAGGAGACGTAGTCTAGACCGGTCTCGTGGAAGAAGCGGATGCTCTCGGGGTCTCCGCCGTGCTCCCCGCAGATGCCCAGTTTGAGGTGAGGGTTTGCTTCCCGTCCTCTCTCACAGGCCATCGAGACGAGCTGGCCGACACCGTCTACGTCTATGCTCTCGAAGGGGTTCTTTGTAAGGAACCCTTGCTCAAGGTAATGAGCGAGGAAGGCCCCCTCGGCATCGTCCCGGGAGAGGCCGCAGGTGGTCTGGGTGAGATCGTTGGTACCGAAAGAGAAGAAGTCTGCCTCCCAGGCTATCTTATCGGCAACCGTGCAGGCTCTGGGCAACTCTATCATGGTGCCGATGCGGATCTGCACCTCCGGTTCGAGGACTTCCTGGACCATGGCCTCGATCTCGCCGCGGATCTCCGCTAGCTCCGTGCGGAAGCCGACCAGAGGTACCATGATCTCGACGACGGGAGCGCAGCCCCTGGCTCTTACGGCCTTTGCCGCCTCGGCGATGGCTCGGGCCTGCATCCGGTAGAGCCCGGGACGGACGATACCGAGGCGGCATCCCCGCAGGCCCAGCATTGGGTTGGCCTCCTCCAGGCTCTCGACGACCCGGAGCTGCCGACGGATCTCCAGCGCCTCCTCGGAGTCTCCGTCCTCCAATCCCGCAAGCCGTTCGCGCAGCTCTATCGAGTCGGGGAGGAACTCGTGGAGCGGGGGGTCGAGCAGCCGCACGGTAACCGGCAGGCCGTCCATCTCCTTGAAGATGCCTTCGAAGTCGCCCCGCTGAAGGGGAGCAAGCCGGGCGAGCGCCGCCGACGTAGCCGCCTCGCTGTCGGAGAGGATCATCTCGCGCACGATCTCCAGGCGTCCGTCTTCCATGAACATGTGTTCCGTACGGCACAGCCCTATTCCTTCGGCGCCGAGATGCCGGGCCCTCTCCGCATCCTGTGGGGTGTCGGCGTTCGCCCTTACTCCCAGGGTACGGAACTCGTCCGCCCAGGCGAGCACCTGTTCGAAGTCCTCGCTCATCTCGGGGTCCACCAGCGGAGCCTCACCTTCCACCACCCTGCCGGTAGAGCCCTCTATGGTGATGCTGTCGTCGGCCCCGAAGGTCCTGCCGTCTATGCTGAACTCCTGTGCGGCGGCGTCTATCTCTAGCGCCTTGCAGCCGGTCACGGCCGGGATACCCAGGCCCCGGGCGACCACGGCGGCGTGGCTCGTCATGCCCCCCAGGGCCGTCAGCGTGCCCTTCGCGCAGACCATGCCGTGCACGTCGTCGGGCGTGGTCTCCTTGCGCACCAGGATAACGCTCTCTCCGGCTCCGCCGCGCTCCTCGGCCTCGCTGGCGGTGAAGACTACCTTCCCCGTGGCCGCCCCCGGGGAGGCGGGGAGGCCTTCCGCGAGGACCTCCAGCTCGGCCCCGGGGTCTATGTAAGGATGGAGCACCTGGTTCAACTGCCGGGGCTCGATCCGCATCACGGCCTCTTCCCGGCTGATGATGCCCTCGTCGGCCATCTCCCGCGCGATCTTGAGCCCCGCGACGGCCGTGCGCTTGCCGCTACGGGTCTGGAGCATGTACAGTTTGTCGCGTTCGACGGTGAACTCGATGTCCTGCATGTCCCGGTACTCGTTCTCCAGCCGGTGCATGGTCTCGAGAAGCTCGCCGAAAGCCCGGGGCAAGACTTCCTGCATCTCAGAGATGGGCCTCGGGGTGCGGATGCCGGCCACGACGTCCTCGCCCTGGGCATTAAGGAGGAACTCCCCGAAGAGCCCCTGCTCTCCCGTGGAGGGGTCCCGGGTGAAAACGACCCCGGTAGCCGAGGTGTCACCCATATTCCCAAAGACCATCGCCTGCACCGTAACCGCGGTGCCCAGATCGTCCGGCAGCCCGAACTCCCTGCGGTAGGAGGCTGCCCTGGGGTTGTTCCACGAGTCGAAGACCGCCCGGATGGCGAGTCGCAGCTGCTCTCTCGGGTCCTCCGGGAATGCAACACCCGACTCATCCGCCACGGTCTGCTTGTAGGTCGAGATCAGGCCTTTAAGGTCCTCGGCCGTGAGTTGCGTGTCATCCGCCACCCCACGCTCCCGTTTGAGAGCCTCCAGGGCCGCCTCGAACTTCTCGTGCTCGACCCTCAGGACCACGTCGCCGAACATCTGGATAAAGCGCCGGTAGGAGTCGTAGGCGAAGCGCGCGTCACCGGTCCTCCGCGCGAAGCTCTCGACTGCTTCTTCTCTGAGGCCCAGGTTGAGCACCGTGTCCATCATACCCGGCATGGAGACCGCCGCACCGCTCCTGACCGAGACGAGCAAGGGGTCTCCGGGGTCGCCGAGCTTCTTGCCGCTGGACGCTTCCAGCTTTGCCAGGTACTCCTCGATCTGTTCCACGACCGCATCAGGAAGCTCGCCGCTCCCCATGTAGGCCCGGCAGGCCTCGGTGGTGATGGTGAAGCCCGGCGGCACCGGCAGACCCAGGCTGCTCATCTCCGCCAGCCCGGCCCCCTTGCCACCTAACAGTTCCTTCGAGGCACTAGAACCCTCGGAAAACTCGTACACAAACATCTCTTTCGCCACGGTCATGATCCTTTCCCTACCCCGGCAAGCCCAACAGCATCGAATCAGTACTTTTCCCTGATACTCCTGTACCTCCTTTTCTAGCAGGGCCATCCGCCGACTCTGGCCGGGTAGCCGCCGGCGACCCCCGGGACCCTCGGTCAGAGCGGCGTTACACCTCGGAGATGGCCTTCTTTGCCCGTGGTATCGACGGAGCACTCATGGAGAGCTCTTTGACCCCGAGCTCTATAAGCCTCGGCATGAGGTCGGGGTCGGCGGCGGCCTCCCCGCACACCCCAACCCATATCCCGGCCTCCTCGGCGGCCTGGCAGGTGAGCCGGATCAGCTCGAGTACCGCTGGGTGGCCGGCGCTCTGCAGGTGCCCCAGCCGCTCGTTGCCCCGGTCGGCGGCCAGGGTGTACTGCACCAGGTCGTTGGTGCCTACCGAGAAGAAGTCCACCTCGGGGGCCAGCTCCCGGGCGCACAGCGCTGCTGCGGGTGTCTCTATCATCACGCCGACCTCCATCGGGCCGGTCTGTGTGCCCTGTGCGGCGAGCTCTTTGCGGCACTCCTCCAGCACGGCTCTTGCGGCGTGGACCTCGTCTGCGGTGGCTATCATGGGGAACATGGTCTTGACGTTGCCGTGGGCTGCTGCGCGAAGGAGCGCTCTTAGCTGGGGCTTGAAGAGCTCGGGCACCTCCAGGCACATCCGGATGCCGCGCCAGCCGAGGAACGGGTTCTCCTCTGCGGGCTGCTCTACGCCGGGCAGGTCCTTGTCCCCGCCGACGTCCAGGGTACGGAAGATCACGGGCTTCTCCCCGAAGGCTGCGGCTACCCGCGAGTAGACCTCGTACTGCTCCTCCTCCGATGGTAGCTCGTCGCGCTCCATGAACAGGAACTCGGTGCGGAAGAGCCCTACCCCTTCGGCTCCCCACTCAAGGGCCCCCTCGGCCTCTGTCGAGGAGCCCAGGTTCGCAGAGACCTCGATGCGGCGGCCGCCGGAGGTGCGGGCCTCCTTGTGGCGGTACTCCTCAAGAGAGAGACGCTCGGCCTCAAGCTCCGCCTGCCGGCGCTCCATCTCCGCCACGGTCTCCGGGTCGGGGTCGGCTATGGCGTAGCCCTGGCCGCCATCCAGGGCTACAGTGTCGGCGCCGAAGGCTTCTTCGAGGGCTGCGCCACCCACGCCGACCACGGCCGGAACACCCATAGACCGGGCCATGATGGAGACGTGGCTGGTCTTCGAGCCCTCGGCGGTCACGAAGCCAAGGGCCATGCCCCGGGGTACGCGGGCCGTGTCCGAGGGGGCGAGGGCTGGGGCCAGTATTATCGAGGGTACCTCGAGAGCCTCAAGGCCCGCCTCGGCTTCACCGGTCATCTCCACCGCTATCTGGCGCGCCACGTCGCGCACGTCGTCGGCTCTGGCGGCCATGTAGGAGTCCTCCATACCGGCGAAGAGCCCGGCGTATTCCTCTCCCACCGCCAGTACTGCGGCCTCCGGGCTCTGCAGGCCCCGCACCCGTCCGGCCACCCCCTCTGCGAGCTCCGGGTCTCCGGCAAGCTCTATGTGGGCCTCGAAGATGGCCGCCTCGTCCTCGTTGCCGGCCTCGCGCATCTTCTGGGCCGTCGCAGAGAGCTTCGGCACCACGGCCTCCACCGCAGCCTCGAAGCGTTCGAGCTCCCGGGGGACCTCGTCTTCTGTGATGCTCTGGCGCTCGGTCCTGGGCTCGCCCGGGGCGTGGACAAAGACCGGCCCTACCGCCACCCCCTCCGAAGCTGCTATGCCCGTGAGCCTGCCTCTGAGTTCCATAATGACTATCCCTCCGCTATCTGGTACGACTGGGTACGACTATCCTTTGGATATAAGGTCGGCCAGAGCCTCGACGGCCGCCGCCTCGTCCTCACCCTCGGCCCGGATCACGACCCTCTCGTCTTTGGTCGCCCCGAGCGTCATCAGGGTCAGCGTGCTCTTGGCGTTGGCCTGGGTCTCGCCCTTTATCATCTTGATCTCCGAGCTGTAGCCCCGGGCGACCTTTACGAACTCCGCCGCCGGTCGGGCGTGGAGGCCTTCTTCGGCCACTATTACCGCTTCTCTCTCTACCACCACTTCTCCTAGCTCTGCTCGCCGTCTTTTGTCCCTGGCTGAATAGTCTCGAGGATCAACGTCTCACGTCCTCTGCCTCAACCTGGAAGAGAGCCCGTACTGCTCGACAGCAGATGACTCATCAGCCACAGTAGGCGTTCGCGGTTGTCCGGGGGTAGCCTCGACCATAGTGGTGCCAGCTCGGTGTTGCTCAGAGACGGGGGGGAGCTGCTTCTCCTTCGGACATCGTTGACC
>JACCRT010000049.1 GCA_013813355.1 Acidobacteriota bacterium
GCGCTTCATGCTGGCGGTGGCGACGCTCGGGCCCAAGGGTCAGGTAGCCGCGGCGTGGGACTTCCCGCACATCCGGGTGGGGCAGATCACGAGCGAGGAGCGGCGGTCCGACGGAAGCGGCAGTGACATGGGGGCCATTCGGCAGCTCTACTCCAACGCCGTCCAGGCGGCCGAGGTCGCGTGGGAGAGCGCGGAGGTCGAAGGAAGACCAGACCTGCCGACCGCCCTTCAAGCCGTCGAAGGCCTCTCGGAGGCGGTGACGCAGAATCGCACGGCGCTCGTGGCCCTCACGGCGATGAAGAACTACGACAACTACACCTTCACCCACATGGTGAACGTCTCGATCCTCACGATGGGCCAGGCGAGGGCCCTCGGGATCGAAGGGCGGCTGCTGCGCGAGTTCGGCCTGTCGGCCCTGATGCATGACATCGGCAAAGTGCATACGCCGAAGGACATCCTCAGTAAGCCGGACAAGCTCACAGACGACGAGTTCGCCATCATGAAGCGGCATACCGTGGACGGCGCCGAGATTCTCAGGCGTACCCCGGAAATGCCCATCCTCGCGCCGGTGGTCGCGTTCGAGCATCACTTGCGTCTGGACGGTACCGGCTACCCGGAGCAGGCCAGGCGGCAAGCCCTCAACCTGGGTACGATGCTCTGCGGAATCTCGGACGTCTACGATGCGATGCGCTCCCAGCGGCATTATCAGAAAGCGTTCCCCTCGGACCGCATCATTGCCGTCCTCCAGCGCAACGACGGCACGCAGTTCGACCAGCACCTCGTGCGGCGATTCGTGCAGCTGCTCGGCATCCACCCGGCGGGCAACCTCGTGAGGCTCAGCACGGGGGAGGTGGCGGTCGTCATGCACGTACACGCCCCGGACCCTTACCGCCCGCGCGTAAAAGTGCTCTTCGAGCGTGCCGGCGCACGACTGGACCTGCCCTACGAGCGCAATCTGTGGGAGCCGCCGCACGAGGGCGCTGAGCTCGACTCGATTGCGGCGCCCATCGATCCAGCGGACTACGCCATCGATCCGCTCAGCTACCTCGCGTGAGGGGCGGCGCCCGGCCCGGTATACTTCAAGTGGAGCCCGGCAATCGTGCCGAGGACCTGCTCGAGACCCCGGATCATCAAATGCCGATACTCCGCCGCTCCGTTCTGGCTGCTGTCCTGGTTCTTGCCGCGTCCGTGATTGCACCAGCCGCTGCGGCGCAGGGCGGTCCCCCGCCGAGGCTGGTCGTCATCGTCGTCGTCGACCAGCTGCGCCCCGATTACCTCGAGCGCCATCGCACGCACTTTACGGGCGGACTGCGGCGGCTGCTCGATGAGGGCGCGGTATTCGAGAACGGCGCCTATCCGTACCTGAACACGGTCACGTGCGCCGGACACGCGACGATCGGCACGGGCGCGCTCCCCTTCCGGCACGGCATGATCCTGAACACCTGGTACGACCGGGCGTCGAGGGCCCCGACGAGTTGCACCGACGATCCCGAAGTCAAGAACCTCAGTTACGCGGGACTCACCGCCGGCGGGCACAGCGCGCGGCGGCTGCTCGTGCCCACACTGGCAGACCGGCTGCGGACCCAGGCCCGGGGGCAGGTGGTCGCGCTGTCGCTGAAGGCCCGCGCCGCCATCGGCCTGGCAGGGCAGAGCGGGAACGCGGTGCTGTGGTTCGATGAACGCGGGGGCTTCTCCACGTCCACGGCCTACACTCGCCGGCCGACGCCGTTCCTCCAGCGCTTCTTCGAGCAGAACCCGATCACCGCCGACTACGGCAGGACCTGGGACCGCCTCCTCGACCGAAACGCATACACGGGCGAGGACGACATGGAGTTCGAACGCCCGCCGGCCGGCTGGAGCCGTACCTTCCCGCATCAACTGGGCACGCCGGACGGGAAGCCGGACGACGCGTTCTATACACAGTGGACGCGCTCCCCGTTTGCCGACGAGTACCTGGCGCGGATGGCCGCGCATGCCGTCGACAGCCTGCGCCTCGGGCAGGGTCGCGGTACAGACTTCCTCGGTGTGAGCTTTTCCACGCTCGACATGGCGGGCCACGGTTTCGGCCCCGAGAGCCACGAGGTGCAGGACCTCGTCCTGCGCTTCGACCGGACGCTCGGCGGCTTCCTGGATCATCTCGACCGCACCGTGGGGAAAGGGAACTACGTGCTGGGCTTCAGCTCGGACCACGGCGTGTCGGGCATTCCCGAGCACACCGAGGGGGGCGGGCGGCTGACGTCCGCGGACATTCGCGCGGCGGTCGACCGCGCGCTCGAGCCGTTCTTCGGTCCGCCGCCAGCTCCGGCGCCGAAGCCCGACGCCCCTCCGGCAGCAGCACCGGCGGCGCGCGCGAGCTACCTGGCCTACAGCGCTTATACTGACCTCTACCTGTCGGACGGGACAATGGAGCGCCTCCGGCGCGAACCAAAAGCGCTGGCGGCGGTCCTGGATGCCCTCCGGGAGCTGCCAGGGATCACGCATGCGCTGAACGGCGACGAGCTGATCCCGGCCGAGGCCCGGGAGGATGCTGACCCGGCGACGCGCGCGGCCGCACTCAACTACCATCCTGGCCGCAGCGGCGACCTCGTCGTCGTGCCGAGGATCAACTGGATCCTGTCCACCGCCGCCGCGACGCACGGAACGCTGCATCCCTACGATCAACGGGTCCCCGTGATTTTTTACGGCGCGGGCGTCGCGGCGGGCCGGTACAGCCGGGAGGCAACACCCGCGGATATCGCCCCCACGCTCGGGGCACTCGCACGCCTGCCTGTGCCGGCCATCGACGGCCGGGTGCTGACCGACGCGGTGGCAGTTGCCGCGCCGGCCAAATAGAATAGGTCCGCCACCCAGCACCAGCCCGTCCGCCAGGGGGGAATCTATGCTCCGTCGCCTTCGTCCCGTCATGGCCGCGGCCGCCGCCTGGCTGCTGCTGACCACGTCATTGGCTCCGCACCCCGAAGCCCAGGTCGAGGTGCGCGGCCCGGTCCAGATCACGGCCGGAGCGCCCGCGGAGATCCGGCAATGGACGCCCCTGCTCGAGGGCATGCTCCGCGGTGGCGAATTGCGGCGCCGGCCGCCGCGGCCCGATCGCGTGATGAGCGTGCGGTCCCACGATCGGGCCGACCAGTATCATCGCGGCGTCCGGGTCTTCGGCGGAGACGTGGTGCTGCAGATGGAAAGCGCGCAGGTCCTTTCGATCTTCGGCACGCTGCACCGCGGGGTTGATCTCGACACGGCGCCGGTGATTGATGAGGCGGGGGCGCTCGCGGCAGTCGAGCGCCGCGGGGCCGAGCCACATCTCGACGCGCCGGAGCTGGTGGTCCTGCCGCGGGACGCCGGAGCCTATCTGCTGGCCTGGCGAATCCGCGCGACGCTGCCAGGGGACATCCGGCAGTTCTTCGTCGATGCCAGGACCGGAGCGGTCCTGCTCGATTTCAGCGATGTGAAATCGCAGGTCCCGATCATCGGCACGGGAACCGGCGTGCTGGGCGACCAGAAGAAGCTCAGCGTCCGGAGGGCTGTCAACGGCCAGTACGTGGCGGAGGATGGCCGCCGCCCCCCCACCCTTCGCACCTACGACATGCAGGGAAACATCACGCGCACCGTGGACTTTCTCTCGGGACGCGTGAACCTCAACCCCGCCACCGAGCTCGCCGCCGATGCCGACAACAACTGGACCGACGTCATGGCCGTGGACGCGCACGTATACTCCGGCTGGACGTACGACTTCCTGTTCAAGCGTTTCAACCGGCGCGGCCTGGATAACGGCGACGTCCGCATCGTCAGCCTCGTGCACCCCGCTCGCCGGGAGGATTTTTCCACGCCGCTCGGCTCCCAGTGGCCGCTGTTCTTTGCCAACGCGGCGTACTTCGGCAGCGGCGTCGTGGCATACGGCGTGGGGCTGCCGCCAGGTGTGACCGCCGGGGGGCGGACCTGGGACTACATGTCCGGCGCACTCGACATCGTCGCGCACGAACTCGCGCACGGCGTCACCGATTACACGTCCGATCTGATCTACTTGAACGAACCCGGCGCCCTCAACGAGGCGTTTTCCGACATCGTGGGCACATCCGTGGAGTTTTTCTATCAGCCTGCTGGCACGGGTCCCCTGCGTGCCGACTACCTGCTCGGCGAAGATGTCGTCCGGCCGAACGGGATCAGGTCCATGGCCGACCCGGGCATGTTCGGCCATCCGGATCACTACGCCATCCGGTATACGGGCACGGCCGACAACGGCGGGGTGCACATCAACTCTGGAATTGCGAACCACGCGTTCTACCTTGCCATCGAGGGGGGCACCAACCGGACGTCCGGCATGGCCGTCCTGGGCGTCGGCGGCGTGAACCGGCAGCAAATCGAGAACGTGTTCTACCGGGCCTTTACGGAGCTGCTGCCCTCGAGCGCTACGTTCAGCATCGCCCGCGCGGCGACCATTCAGGCGGCGCGCGACCTCTACGGGGTCAACAGCAGCCCGGAGCGTGCCGTCACCGAGGCGTGGACCGCGGTGGGGGTGCATTAGCGTGCGGCGGGGCGCGAGGGGCCGGTTCTTCCAGGGTGCGGCGGGCATGCTGGTGCTGGCGTTGGGGGCTTCGGCGGCGGACGCGCAGCCGCGGCGGCCTCGGGCGCCGCGTGAGCCGCGGGTGTTCGTCACGGTGGGGGCGGGCGCGTTGACGGGCACCGAGGCCACCGACAGGGTGGAGTGGCTGGAGCACGTCGAGATCGCGGTGGCGAACGTGAGCTACGGCAGTGGCGCCAGGCGGCTGGTTGGGGGGAGCGTGGGCGTGCGCCTGTGGCGGCAGCTCGGCGCGGGAGTGGCCTTCACGTCGGCGAGCCACGAGGGCGCCGCGGGGGTGGAAGGCCGCATTCCTCACCCGTTCCACTACGAGCAGCCGCGAGACATCAGCGGAGAGACTGGCGCCCTTTCGCGTTCGGAAACAGGCCTGCACCTCCAGGTGCTCTACATCGTGCCGACCACCGGCCGGGTGGGGCTCATGCTGTCGGCGGGCCCGTCCCGGATCTCGGCACGGCAGGACACCGTCACACGTGTGCAGTTCACGGAGGCCTTTCCGTTCGATACCGCTGCCTTCCAGCGGGCCGACACTCGTGCCTTGAGCGCGTCGGCGCCAGGCTTCAATGCCGGCGCCGAGGCTACCTACATGTTCACGCGCTCGCTGGGGGTCGTCGGCCTCGTGCGCTTCACTCGCGCCTCAATCGCCCTGATGCGCCCCGACGGCGACCGGTTGTCGCTCGATGCGGGCGGCGTGCAGGCGGGAGCGGCGGTACGGGTCGCGTTCTAGCTACCCTTGCACGTGAATGAGCCGATTCCGTACGCGTGTCATTGCGGTCGTGCGCCGCATTCCAGCAGGCCAGGTGGCCACGTACGGCGACGTGGCCGAACTCGCCGGGGCGCCCGGGGCGGCCCGGGCGGTCGGGAGTGTCATGCGCACGTGCGCCGCACGCGGCGTGCCGTGCCACCGCGTGGTCGCCGCCGGGGGGCAGCTCGGCGGCTACGGCGGGAGCGAAGCGATGAAGCGCGCGCTGCTGCAGGCCGAAGGGGTGGTGCTCGCGGGCTCGAGGATCAGGGAGTTTGCCGTGCGCCGCTGGCAGCCGGGGCGACGGACTTCCGCCGGCCGCCGCTGACCAGGGCCGCACACGGATTTATACCCGCGAGGGCCCTGTCGAGGCGGTCAAACGGCGCGGATCGGGTAGTCGGCTCGGGCCACGCGCGGGCGCTCCTGGAAGAGGGCAGCTATGCAGGCGCCGAACCTCGGGGCACGTTTCTCCGTTATGTTCAGGGTGTCGACTTCCCACGATTCCGCGATATTCAGGGGGGAGCCTGCCTGCCGGGCAACGTGAGCGCCCCATGTCTACGTCCAAGCCAATAGACCACGCCGTCCCTGCGCTCGTCCCGCCGGGTCGTGCAGCCGACCGGGCGCTGGTCGAGCGCTGCAGGGCCGGCGATCTCGGAGCGTTCGAGGACCTCTACCGGCAGCACTCGCGAAAACTGTTCAGCCTCGCGTGCCGGATGGTGGGGAGCCCGACGGAGGCGGAGGATCTCCTGCAGGAGATTTTTCTGACCGCGCATCGGAAACTGGATGGGTTTCGGGGGGAGTCGGCGCTGAGCACGTGGTTGTATCGGCTCGCGACCAACCAGTGCCTGGATTATCTGCGGAGCCGGGCGGCTCGGACCGACCAGGTGACCGAGACGCTGGACGAGGAGCCCGGGTGGTACCAGCCGGGACAGCGAGGCCTGGCCGAGCAGACGGTGTCGAAGATTGACCTGGAACGCGCACTGACACGACTTCCCCCGGGCTGTCGCGCCGCGTTCGTGCTCCACGACGTCGAGGGGCTGGAGCACCGGGAAGTGGCCGAGGTGCTGGGTGTCGCCGAGGGTACGTCGAAGTCGCAGGTTCACAAGGCCCGCCTGCGGCTGCGCGCGCTCCTGCGGCGCTGAGGTCGGAAGGTCTTCACACGACGCCAGTGACTGTCATGGATTGCACACGGTACCGGGAATCGATTCACGAACTCGTCGACGGCACGCTGGGGCCGATCCGCCGCGCGGAGCTCGCGCAGCATCTCGACGCGTGCGAGGCGTGCCGCGTGCTGGCGGACGATCTGCGGTTCGTCCGTGACACGGCTGGATCGCTTGAGGCCGTCGAACCTCCCGCGCGTGTGTGGCTGCAGATCGCCGGACGCCTGCACAAGGAGCACGGTGCCGCGCCCGTGGCCGCGCACGGGTTGCAGCGACATGCGGCGCTCTTCGCGCTGGCGGCCGCGCTCCTGCTCGCCGTGAGCGCCTCGCTCGTCTTCCTGTTGCGCGACGACCGCGCCGACACGCCAGGCGCCCGGCCCGCACAGGCCGGCGACGCCGTTCCGGGGGACCCCGTCCAAGCCATTGCCGAGGACATCCGGCTGGCCGAGATGCACTACCAGAACGCGATCGGCAAGCTCGAGGAAGTGGCCAGGCTGGATCAGTCGAGCGGGCAGACCACGCTGGACCCGCAAACGGCGGCCACCCTTCAGAAAAGTCTCCTGGTGATCGACCAGGCGATCGCGGAGAGCCGCGCCGCCCTCAGGAGCGAGCCGCAGAACGAACCGGCACGCGACAGCCTCTTCGAGGCACTTCGCCGCAAGGTCGCCGTGTTACAGGACACGGTCGTCCTGATGAACGAAATGCGTCGCGGCAATGCGGCCGGCGCGGCGCAGGTGATGGACAGCCTCAACAAGTCGTAAACCATCTCCGGACGCCGGCGGCCACGAGACAGAGATGACCATGAGATCAACGTTCAGCACGCTCCTCGCGCTTTCCCTGCTGGCAGCGCCGGTCGGGGCCCAGACGCACACGCCCCAGGATCGCGGCCGCGCCGTCGTTCGGGAGGCCGCCGCGCCGCGCCCGGCGGGCTACCAGCGGGGCGCCCACGAACAGACCGACCGTGTCACGCACACGCTCAAGATCGGCGCCAATGGCGAACTCGATCTGTTCAACCTTGCGGGCCCGACCACCGTGACCCGGGGGAGCGGCAACGAGGCCATCATCGAGATCGTGAAGACCGCCCGGGGTGCATCTCCGGAGGACGCCCGCGAGATGCTCCGGTTCGTCACTGTGAGCGTTCTGGGACGCGGCAGCCGGGCCGAGATCAAGACGCAGTATCCGGCCCAGCGGAGGCTCCACGTGACGGTCGCCTACACCGTCAGCGCCCCGGCCAACACGAGGCTGACCGTCCGCTCGCTGTCGGGCAGCATCAAGGTGACCGACATTCACGGCGATCTCTCCCTGGAGACGACGAGCGGGAACGTGGACGTGAGCGGCGCCTCCCGGATCGCCGGCGCGAAGTCGGTTTCGGGCAACGTCACGATCACGGGGATGACGAGCGACGCCGGCATGGAGGCATCGAGCATCAGTGGCAACGTCACGCTGCGCGATGTCCAAGCCCGACGCCTGAGCCTGAGCTCCGTGAGCGGCAATGTCGTGATGGAGAACGTCGCCTGCGAGCGCGCGGAGGCGCAGTCGATGAGCGGGAACGTGTTCTACACCGGCACCCTCGCGCAGAGCGGCCGGTACGACATGAAGTCACACTCCGGCGACGTCCGGCTCCGGGTGGACGGCCGCGTCGGGTTCGAACTCGACGCGAGCACATTCAGCGGCTCGATCAAGTCCGACCTCCCGTTGACCACGCGCGGCGGCCAGACCATGAACGGACCCGGGCGGCGGGCGTTCCGCGGGGCCTACGGCGACGGCAGCGCCCTGATCAACATCGTCAGTTTCTCCGGCAGCGTCCTGATTGGAACGCGCTGATCGCCTGCGCGGCTCGCGACCACCCCGCACAAACGGACCGCAACCGGGCCGGCTCGACCGTGACATTGTTGCCGGGCCTGTCTGATTTGCCAACACGTCGAAGCTGCCGCGGTTCCCGAGAGAGGGCTACTCGAGTCGGAACTCGGACGTTCTGGCTTCCGCCAGCCTGCCGGGCCTCTCCTCCTCTGGCATCTTGATTGCTGCTCGCATGTTGACGCCACCCGTCCGTGGTGGAGCTATAATGCCGGGATGGATAGTCAGAGGAGAAGCGACTCATGAAGAATCAGTGGGTTTTCGTCGGAGTGCTCGTGGCTGCCCTGGCGGCCAGCGACGCCTTCGCCCAGCATACGGCACCGAATCAGCAGCCGACCACGGCCGAGGCCGCCAAGGCGCCCGCCGGTGAAGTGGCGCTCGGCAACGTGCGCATCCCGCGCTCAGTGATGGCCGATGGCAAACCCCTGGCCGCCGGAACCTACCAGGTGCGGCTGACGGCTGATCCGGCCAAGCCGGACGCGGTGGGGGCCACCGAAGAGCTGTCGCGCTGGGCCGAGTTCGTCCAGGGGGGCAACGTGCGCGGCCGGGAGGTCGTCACGATCGTACCCGCGGGCGAATCGAAGTTCGTGGTCCAGGACGCCCCGCCTCCCTCGGGCGGGTCGAAGGTCCAGATGCTCCGCGGCAACGAGTACATGCGGGTGTGGATCAATCGTGGTGGGAACCACTACCTGATCCATTTCCCGGTCGGCGCGAACTGAAAAACTCAGCACTCAGAATGAAGAACTCAGAATCAGAACATGCTGAGTTCAACATTCTGAGTGCTGAGTTTCTAGACCGCCATCACGTCGAACTGTTCGTGGTGCAGATGGCTGTCGGGCTTGATGGTCACCTGCCGGCCGAGCAACTGCTGCAGTTCGCGCAGCACGGCGCTCTCCTCTTCCTTGAGCGCCCGTGCGATGTCGGGATTCACGCGTAACAGCACGCCCTGGCCCTCGAGGTCTGGCACGATCTTCTTCATCTCCATCAGGATCTCGTAGCAGACCGTCGAGGCTGACTTGATCGACCCCGAACCCGAGCAGTACGGGCACGGATCGGTCAACTGCCGCTCTATGCTCTGCTTCACGCGCTTGCGCGTGACGATCACCAGCCCGAAATCAGAGACCTGCAGCGCCTTGGACGGCGAGCGATCCTTGCGCAGCTCCCGCTCCACTTCCTGGAAGACCTTCTGGCGGTTCTTCTTCTCTTCCATGTCGATCAGGTCGAGCACGATGATCCCGCCAAGGTCGCGCAGCCGAAGCTGCCGGACGATCTCCTTGACCGCCTCGAGGTTCGTCTTGACGATCGTGTCCTCCAGCCGCCCGGTGCGCTTGCCGACATACCGGCCGGTGTTCACGTCGATCGCCACGAGCGCCTCGGTCTGGTTGATCACCAGGTAGCCGCCGGATTTCAGCCAGACCTTACTCCGGAGCGCCTTGTCGATCTCCGCCTGGATGCCGTATTCCTCGAAGATCGGGTAGTCCTTCGTATAGAGCTTCACCCGCGGCAACAGCGACGGCATGATGCGCTCGATGAGCGCCACCACGCGGCGGTGTTCCAGCTCGTTGTCGATCCGGATGGCCGTGTAGTCGTCGGTCAGCAGGTCCCGCAGCAGCTTGGTGACGAGGCTCTGCTCCTGGAAGAGCGTGGCGGGGGGCCGGCGCGCCGCCTCCATTTTCTGGCGGATCTCGGTCCAGACCTGGTGGAAGTACGACAGGTCGCTGACGATGTCCTCCTTGGAGCGGCCGGAGGCGGCGGTGCGGATGATGACGCCGCCTGTGAAGCCGTGCGTCTCGCGGAACTCCTTCACGATGCCGCGCAGGCGGGCGCGCTCCTCGCGCGACTCGATCTTGCGCGATACGCCGACGTGGTCCACCGTCGGCATGAAGACAAGGAAGCGCCCTGGCATCGTCACGTGCGAGGTCAGCCGCGCCCCCTTGGTGCCGAGCGGCTCCTTCACGACCTGGACGAGGACTTCCTGCCCTTCCTTCAGCAGGTCTTCGATCTTCGCCTCCGGGCGGTCCTCTCTTTCCCTGTCGCGATCGCGCCCACGGCGGTCCTGGGCCCTGGCGGGGCCGCCGTTCACCGCGGGTGCGCCGTTGGCCGGGCTGTCAGCCTCGAGGGGCGCACCGGCTTCGGCGACCACGGCCTCGACCGCCGCGGGGAGCGGCACGGCCTGGGCGACCGGCTCATCTTCCTCGTCCCCTGACTCGAGCCGGTCGAACTCCTCGACGGTGTTGACAACCTCGGTGACGTAAAGGAAGGCGTCGCGTTCGAGGCCGATGTCAACGAAGGAGGATTGCATGCCGGGCAGCACCTTCGAGACCCGGCCCTTGTAGATGTTGCCGACCACCCCCCGCTGTCGTTCCCGCTCGATGAAGACCTCGACGACCTGGTCGTCCTCGAGGATGGCGACCCGCGTATCGTGGGCGCCGGAGGAGATGATCATCTCCTTGTTCATGTCTGATACTCCACTGCGGCACGGCGCCCTCCGCCCGGGCGCAGACGCAGACGAGCTCCCGCATTGCCCCGAGGGCCGCGAGGTGCCACGCTGCGAGCGCGAGGACGAGCCATTCAATCATTGGGTGGCCGTTGACCGCGTTGTCAGTAAAAGGCGCCAGAGGCGCGCCCGTGTGCTCCGGAGGCCGATACCATGACCATCCGTGTAGTCCGTGTGAATCCGTGGCCTGTGAATCCGTGGCCCTAATTCGTAAACTGCCGCATCCTGACGTTGAGGATCAGGCCGAACGCGGCAAGCGTCGCGATCAGCGACGACCCGCCGTAGCTCATGAGCGGCAGCGTGATCCCCTTGACCGGCGCGAGGCCGACCGACATGGCGACGTTGTACACGACCTGGAACGTGAATCCCGCGATGATGCCTCCAACCAGGTAAACCCCGAGCCGGTCCTTCGCCAGCCTGGCCGCCTCGAGCGATCGCAAAACCACGAAGAGATAGAGCCCGAGCACGACAAGCACGCCGAGGAAGCCCTGCTCTTCCGCCAACACCGAGAAAATGAAATCGTTGTGGGCGACCGGCAGGAACTTGTATTGCCCCTGGGTGCCCTCCATGAAGCCCTTGCCCGTCAGACCGCCCGATCCGACCGTGATCCGGGCCTGGATGGTCTGGTAACCCGCACCGCGGGGATCCTGCTGGGGGTCGATAAAGGTCTGGATGCGCGACTTCTGATAGTCCTTGAGCGCGAACTGCCACGCCACGGGCGCGACGAGAACGGCGATCAACGCGATGGCTCCGAGCAGCCGCATCCGGAGCCCGGCCAGGTAGGCAACGCCGAGGAACACCGGCACGAGCGTGGCCGCCGTGCCAAGGTCCGGCTGCTTCGCGATGAGCAGCAGCGGCACGGCCACGAAGATGCCGCCGACCAGGAGGTCACCGGTATTGCGCGCGCCGCGTCGATTCTCGCCGAAGTACATGGCGAGGATGAGTGACAGCACGATCCGCGCGAACTCGGAGGGCTGCAAGTTGAACGCCCCGAGCGAGATCCAGCGCTGGGCGCCGAACTGGGTGGACCCCTTGACCAGGACGTAGATCAACAACCCGAGCAGCCCGAAATACAGCAACAGCGAATGCTCGGCCAGCATCCGGTAATCGACCATCATGCAGATGGCCAGCGCCATCAGCCCGAGCACCAACGCGTACACCTGGGTCTTGACCTGTGGGCCGGCGCGGCTCACGCCGCCGACGGTGACGTAGGTCGTGCTGTAGATCATGACGAGGCCGATCGCCACGATGAGCAGCACGGCGGCGAGCAGCGCCCAGTCGATGTGAAAGTACAGGCGGCGTTCGAACATGGTCAGGGGTTTCCGCCACTGCGCGGCGGGGCCACGGGCGCGGTCGCCGGGGCCACGTCGGCTATCACGACGGGCGCGGTGACCGGTTTCTCGATGACCGGCAGCGGCAGCCCTTCCTTCTTTGCGAAATACGTTTCGATCGCGTGCTTGGCGATTGGCAGGCTGAACCCGCTGCCGCCCGCGTGCTCGGCGAAGATCACGCCGGCGATCTCCGGGTTGTCGCGCGGCGCGAAGAACACGAACCAGCCATGATGGCGCACGTCCATCTTGCCCTTGGCTGCCTGGGCTGCACCGAGCGAGATGACCTGCGCCGTCCCGGTCTTGCCCGAGATGTCCCGCCCGGGCAGCATCGCGCGCCGTGCGGTGCCGCTGTGCACAGCCATCCACAGCCCGTCGCCCACAGCCTTCATGGTGGAGGCCTTCATCTGCACGGCCGACTTCGGCGCCGGGACGGGTACCGGCTCGAACCCCCGCCCCTCGTCAATCGCCTTGAGCAGGTGCGGCGTGTGCCGCGTGCCGCCGTTGGCCAGTGTCATCATCATCACCGCCATCGACAGCGGCGTCGTCGACACCTGGCCCTGACCGATGGCGACCGAGATTGTCTCACCCGGATACCAGCGCTCGCCGCGCGTCCGCAGCTTCCACGCGGTCGAGGGCATGATGCTCTGCACCTCGTTCGGCAGGTCGATGCCGGTGCGGTCGGCCATGCCGAGCGCGTCGGCCCACTTGTGAATGCGATCGATCCCCAGCATGTTGCCGAGGGTGTAGAAGTACACGTTACACGACTGCTCGAGAGCCCGGCGCAGGTCAAGGCTGCCGTGACCACCGGCCTTGTGGCATCTGAAGGATCGGCCGAAGAACGTCGCGCTGCCGGGGCAGAATATCTGCCGTTCGGGGGTCGACACGCCTTCTTCGAGCGCCGCCACCGCCACCACGATCTTGAAGGTGGAGCCCGGCGAATACCGGCCCTGCAGCGCCCGGTTGCTGAGGGGTCGCAGGGTGTCGGTGTTGAGCGCGGACCAGCTCGCGCGATCGATGCCGGTCGCAAAGAGATTCGGATTGTATGCCGGGAGGCTCACGAGCGAGAGGACCTCGCCGCTCTGCGGCTCCAGGATGACCGCCGCCCCGTTGTAGCCGAGGTGCTGGAACATTTCCTCGGTCGCGCGCTGGACGTCCGCGTCGATGGTGAGCTGGAGGCTGCGCCCCTCGATTGGCTTTTCCGTGCCGAGCACTTCGATCTCTCGACCGATGCTGTTGACCACGACCTCGCGGCGTCCCTCCACGCCCATCAGCAGCGTGTTGTAAGCCTGCTCGACCCCCGCCTGCCCCACGATCGCCCCCGGGCCGATGCCGGTAAACTCCGGCCGCGCGAGCTGCTCCTCGCGGACCTCGGTCACGTAGCCGAAGATGTGGGCCGCAAGGGCGCTGGTCGGGTAGCGGCGCGTCGGGACTTCCTCGGCGATCACACCCGGCAACTCGAGCGCACGGGCGGAGACGGCAATCCGGAGCTCGTCGCTGGCGTTGGGGATGAGCACGACAGGCCTGTAAGCCGGCTCACGGCTGAACCGGGTGATGCGGTCGCGGAATTCCTGTTCGTCGACTCCGGTGGCGTCCGACAGGATCCGCAGCGTGCGATCGAGATCCCTGACCTGCTCGCGGACGAGGGCGATGTTGAAGGTGACCCGATTCGAGATGAGCACCTCGCCGTGCCGGTCGAGCACCACGCCACGCGGCGCGCGTAGCGCCAGGCGCCGAAGGTGGTTGTTGTCGGCGCGGTCCTTGAACTCCTCGTACTGGACGATCTGGAACACCCAGAATCCCACGGCGAGCACGCCGAAAACGGCCGCAATGATCCCCTGCAGCACCGACAGCCGCAACGTGAGGTTGCGGCGATCGTCCGGCATCATCCCCGTGTTACCCATAATGGTTCCTTCCGATTGTACTCTCCAGCTCGGGCCCCGGCTAAGAAACCCCCGATTCGCACGGGCTTACACGGGTTCCTGTTGAGTCCGTGGCCTCAGAAGCGGCGCCGGATCGACGCCCGCCGCATGCGCCGCCGCTCGACGAGCCCCGGAGCTCCTTCAACCACCTGGAACGCCAGAATCCCGACCACCCCGTTGATGAGCGCCTGGACCGCCAGGGTGGAATACTGCAGGCTGAACGGCCGGAATTCGATCAACGCGAAGAGCCCCTGGTAGCAGAGCTCGTGCACGGCCGTGGCGCCGAGGAACATGACGAATCGCGGCAGCGGCTGCGACACGATGAACTGGGCTCCCAGCACGCCCACCAGGAAGCCGGCCACGCTCTTCGACAGGCTGCCGATGCCGATGATCCCGCCGGCCAGGGCGTCCTGTACCAGCCCCCCCGCCATCCCGGCAATCAGCCCGGCCACCGCGCCGTAGGCCAGCGCCACGAACACCACGACGACCAGCACCAGGTTTACCAGCGCCCCCCCCGCCATCGTCATCCCGGCGATGGTGGTCTGCAGCAGCAGGGCCAGAACGAGCCCTGCCAGCACGCCGGCAGCCCTCATCGCCCGCCTTCAGGATCGCCGAGCGGCGTGACGCCGCGAGCCGGGACCAGCACGACGAGGACCTCTTCCAGGGCCGAGAAACTGACCGCCGGGCGGACGGTAATGTCCTGGTATAAACCATCGCCCCGCCGGGCTGACACTACGGTGCCGATGGCAAAACCCGTCGGATAGATGCCGTCCACGCCGGAGGCGACGACCAGGTCCCCCACCTGTACATCGGCCAGATTCGAGATGAGCTCCAGCATCAGCGGCGGCTCCCGGTTGACGCCCACGATCATCCCGCCGACACGGGTCCGCTCGATCAGCGCCCCGGCGGCAGCCGATCCATGTACCAGGAACTGCACGCGTGCCGCGCGCGAGGCCAGCGGGCCGATCACGCGCCCCACCACCCCGCCGGGTGCGATCACGGCCATGTTCTCCTGCAGACCATCGGACGAACCGCGGTCGATCGTCACCGTCCGTACACCGGGGTTCGGATTGCCGGCGATGATCTGGGCCGCAATCGTCGGCAGCGTCGTTGCCGCCTGCAGGTCCAGCAGCTCCTGCAACTGGCTGGTCCGGGCGGCCAGCGCGCGCTGTTCGTGGAGCCTGACCTCGAGCTCGGCCATCTGCTGCCGCAGCCGCTCGTTCTCTTCACGCACATCCAGGAGCGCGAAATAATTGCCCCAGGCACCGCGGACGCCGTTGATACCGCCGGAGGTAACCGCCTGTACCCGGGAGAAAAAGCCGAATGTCACCGCCTCCAGCACCCGCACGCCCGAACGTGACTGCACCTGGGCAGAGATCAGGATTACGTGCCCAACGAGCACGGCAAGGAACAGGTACCCAGTGCGCTGCCGGATGTCCAGCATGGCTATCGGCGATTCAGCTCTTCAGCTAGTCAATCGAAATCTTCCGCAGCAGGTTGAAGTCCGACAGCATCTTGCCTGCGCCCAGCACCACCGATGACAGCGGATCCTCCGCCATGGCGAGCGGCAGACCCGTCTCCTCCCGAAGCCGCTTGTCGAGGTTCTTGAGCAGCGAGCCGCCGCCGGTCAGCACGATCCCGCGATCGACGATGTCAGCCGACAGCTCGGGCGGCGTCCGCTCGAGGGCCACCCGCACGGCATCCACGATCACGTTGACGGTTTCGGCCAGCGATTCGCGGATCTCCTCGTCCGTAATCGTGATCGTCTTCGGCACGCCTTCGATCAGGTGGCGTCCCTTGATCTCCATCGTCATCCGCTCCTCGAGCGGGTACGCGGAGCCGATCTCCATCTTGATGGCCTCCGCCGTGCGCTCCCCGATGAGCAGGTTGTACGTCTTCTTGATGTACTGAATAATCGCTTCGTCCATCTCGTTGCCCGCGACGCGCACGGCCTTGCTGTACACGATCCCGGCGAGCGAGATGACGGCGATGTCGGTCGTGCCGCCCCCGATGTCGACGATCATGTTACCTGCCGGTTCGGTGATCGGCATGCCGGCGCCGATCGCGGCGGCCATCGCTTCTTCGACGAGGTGCACCTCGCTGGCCTTGGCGCGGTAGGCGCTGTCCTTCACCGCGCGCTTCTCGACCTGCGTAATCTCGGAGGGCACACCGATGACGATGCGGGGCCGCACCCAGACGTTCCGGTTGTGCGCCTTCTTGATGAAGTAGGTCAGCATCTTCTCGGTGACCTCGAAGTCGGCGATGACACCGTCCTTCATCGGCTTGATCGCGACGATGTTGCCCGGCGTACGCCCGAGCATGTCCTTGGCGTCCCGGCCGACCGCCTCGATCCGGCCATTCACCTTGTTGATGGCGACGATGGACGGTTCGTTGACGACGATGCCCTTACCGCGCGCGTAGACACAGGTGTTCGCCGTGCCCAGGTCGATCGCCAAGTCGCTCGAGAACAGAGAAAACAGAGACCGAAGGCTCAATCAGTAACTCCTTGCAGTGATCGCGGGTGGGCGCAGCGTGTTGCCGCGCATCAACTGCCTGCGACGTGAATGCCATTTTTTCCGCGGTCCTTGACCCAGTACATCGCCTCGTCGGCCGCCTGCACCAGCCCATCGGCGGAAGCGGCGACGTCCGGGAGCGTCGCGACGCCGATCGACACCGTCAGGTGGATCGAGAGGCCGTCGCCCTCCAGGAACGGCGTCGCCGCGATCCGCTCGCGTATCCGTTCACCGACGGCCACCGCACCGTCGCTGCCGGTATCGGGCAGCAGGAGCGAGAACTCGTCGCCGCCGAAGCGGGCCACCATGTCGGTTTCACGCGCGCTGGCGCGGATGACCCTTGCCGCTTCCACCAGGGCGCGGCTGCCGAACAGGTGCCCGTGCGTGTCGTTGATCGCCTTGAATCCGTCGAGGTCGATGAACAGCAGCGACAGCGGACGCCCGCTGCGCGACGCGCGCTTCGTCTCGCGGCGTAGCACCTGCGAGAGGTAACGCGAGTTGTAGAGCTGCGTCAGATCGTCGGTGACCGACAACGCCTCGGCCCGCTCGATGCGGAGTGCGCTTTCCAGGGCAAAGGCGGCCGGTTCCAGCAGGGCCAGCACCGCGCCTTGCGTGCCCGGCGTCAGCCGGGGCGCGGCGCCCGACGCCATCCGGTCGACGGCGACCACCGCGCCGACCGTGCGCCCGCGGCAGCCGAGCGGCAGGCCTAGGGCGGCAACGGGCTCGGTAGCGGGGACCCGCCGATCGGCCGCTACATCCGCGGCGGCGAACACCTCGCCGTTGCGCATCACCCAGGCGGCCACGCTCGCGGCCGTGGCTTCGAGCGGCGGGCCCAGGCCGGTCGCCGCCATGACGCGCGCAGCTCCCCCCCCGTCGACCGCCAGCACCAGCCAGCCCGGTGCGGGAACCCAGTCGGCCAGCCGGGCGACGACCGCTTCGGCCACCCGCTCCGGCTCGAGACTTGCGTTTACGGCGCGTACCATTTCCGCCAACACATCAGCGCGGCCAAGCCGACGCTTCAAGGCTGCCTGAAGCGGCCGGAGCCGCATCGCGAAATCACGGCGTGCTCCTGGCGCGGCTCTGCTGCTCGATGGACGACGAACGCGGGGCTGCCGACGAGTCCCGGTCAATCGGCTCTGCGTCCTGTTGGAATGACAATTCCCTCTAAGTTCTTGTGGCCACCGAAAATATAACACAGCAAGGGGCGTAAACCGGGGCGCTCGAAGGGTCGTACGGGAGGGAAACAGGCGAATTTCGGCGCCTTCCGACGTCCGCCGCAGCACCGCTCCCGCTCCCCCCCAGGGTTCTCGACGGTGACCCGGGCGGGAAACCCGGAGCAGGCAGCCCCTGAATCGATAACGTCCGTGCGCTCAGGGCTCAACAGCCCGTGGTGAAAGTCTGGCTGCATTCGACGGGCGATGCATCCCCGCGGGCTGCGTTGCTCCTCCCTCAAATACGCGCAGTATTCTCGGTCGTCGCGCCTTGCCCGCGGGGGCGCCTCGCCCG
>JACCRT010000054.1 GCA_013813355.1 Acidobacteriota bacterium
ATGCATCCAAGGTAGGAGCCGTATGCAGCAATCCTGCACGTACGGATCTGTGCGGGGGGCGGCGGGTAACCGTCGTCCCTACCGCGACGAAAGTCTGGCGTCGCACCGAGACGGGCGAGGCGCCCCGCGGGCAAGGCGCGACGACCGAGAATACTGCGCGTATTTGAGGGAGGAGCAACGCAGCCCGCGGGGATGCATCGCCCGTCGAATGCAGCCAAACTTTCACCACGGGCTGTTGAGCTTCCCGGCGGCCTGGCGCACGGAGGCGCCGGCGAGTGACCCGGAATTGCACGCAATTGCGCGGACTCTGCTGTATTGCGCTGTTCTGTTCACCTTGACAGGTGCGCGGGCAACTCACTATAGTCACATCACGTTTCAGCATTTCCAGCTCCCCTCTGAAGCGCCAGGAACGCGCCCGGGCGATAGCTCCTGCCTCGGGCGGCGTAATGTCGCATGATCAATTACACCGAGCGCATCACGCTGCTGATGCAGGATGTGGTGGCGCGCACGCCCCGCCTGTCCTTCATCGACCTGCGTGAGATTCTGGTTTTCGGCCGTTTCGGCCGTTCGGACGCCGAGGGAGCATTCGCCACCTGCCACTGTCTGACGCTGCCAGAGAGCGAGCCCGGCTACTTTTTCTGGCGCGATCGTACGACCGGTGAGCTGACGCGTCGTTCGCAGTGGTTCGTCACGAAGTCGCCCGAGGTCCGGATCCTTCAGACGAAGATCAAGTACCTCGTGTCGTTTGCGCTGCCGCGCTTCTGCAACCAGAGCCTCGAGCGGTCACGCAAGGCCGAGCTGTATCCGGAGAGGACCGAGCCGTGGGTCGCCAAGCTCGACACGATCGTGCACGAGCTGTATCACATCGACCCGGATGAGACAGGCCTCCGGCGGGTGACGCGCGCCGATGGATCGCACTCACCACGATCGCACGGACCGCTCTACTATGAGACGGTCGCCGAGATGGTGCAGGCCTACCTCGCGTCGAATCCAGACCCGTCGCTGCTCGCGTTCCTGCGCGATGACTTCGACACGCTCGGCACGCGGCACCGCGAAATCACCTGCACGACCTTCCGGAACTTTCCGTCCTTCCCGCAGCGGTACCAGGAAGCGGTCGACATGCCGGCCGATCCGATCGTGAAAATCGAACCACTGAAGGCGCCCACGCAGCCCGTGCTGTATACGGAAGCAGACCTCGTCGTCCGTCACTTCACCGAGACAGGCGTGCGGCGGCTCCCGGCGCCTGGTCACCACCGGGCGGCCTGACGTCGGACCGAACCCGGGCCCTCCCGGTGTACGGCCGCGCCGTTCGGGCCGATACTCCTCCTGGGCCATGAACCGTCTCGTCATCCTGCTGATCGCCATCTGTGCGGGGGCGTGTGCGTCCACGGGCGCGACGCCGCGCCCCTTCCCGGTGCCGGGCTCCGGCTCACCCTCGCGTCCGCCTGGTGCGCCGACGCCGGGCGCTGTCGACGGATACTCGCTGATCGGCACGGCGCTGGCGCTGCGGGGAGTGCCGTATCGCAACGGCGGTACCGACCCATCGGGCTTCGACTGCAGCGGCTTCGTCTGGTATGTCTTCGCGCAGCATGGTGTGGCCCTCCCGCGCACCGTGCCGGAACAGTTCCGCGCCGGGCGTGCGCCGCGGGGCCCGCTCACCATCGGGGACCTGGTGTTCTTCAGCACGGTGGCGCCCGGGCCGTCGCACGTCGGCATCCTGATCGGGGGGGACGACTTCGTGCACGCGCCCAGCTCGACCGGTGTCGTTCGGGTCGAGCGGCTGAGCGCGCCCTACTGGTCCTCCCGCTTCATCGGTGCCCGCAGACCAGCCTCAATCCCGTAAGCCACTGACGATGCGCCGTTTACAAAGGCCGGAATCTTGACACTTTCCTGCCCATCGGACAAAATGACCTCAAGTTTATGGAGCAGACGCTCCTCTTGAACGCCACGTACGAGCCCCTCAAGGTCGTCCACTGGCAGAAAGCGATCACGCTTTGGTGCCAGGGGAAGGTCGAGGTTATCTCTGTGTACGATCGGGAAGTCCGATCGGTGTCGTTCAGCTTCAAGCTTCCCTCGGTCATTCGCCTGCTGCGCTACATCAAGATCAAGCGGACAATTGACTACGTGCCGTTTTCGCGCGCGAACATCTACGCCCGCGACGATCACTCCTGCCAATACTGCGGCAAGGTGTTCTCCACCCCCGATCTGACGTTCGATCATGTAGTGCCGGTCGCCCAGGGCGGCCGGAAGGACTGGGAGAACATCGTGACCTGCTGTGTGGCGTGCAACCGCCGGAAGGGGGGGCGCACGCCTGCCGAGGCTGGCATGCACCTCGTCCGCCTGCCGAAGCGCCCCGAGCGCGCGCCGGCGATCCGCATCACCGTCGGGCGCAAGAATGCGCCCGACAGCTGGCGGGATTACTTTTACTGGAACATGGAACTCGACGAGACCTAGGGGACTAGCAGCCCGCGTTTCACCACGGGCTGCGAGGCCGCCGATTCACGATCCTCTGGGATCCACGGAGTTCACACGGATTTACACGGTCTGGCGGGGCACGGCCCCACCTCATCGCGCTCTTGCGTTCTTCTCCCTCCCATGACTGTTGCCCCTCCCCGCATCGCCTCTGTTCGTCCGCTCTGGTCGATTGAAGGGGGACGTGTGACGCTCCAGGGGGCGGGCTTTCCGGTGGACCCAGAGTTGCCACGCGTGTTCATCGGCGGAGTCGAGGCGCGTGTGGCGTCGAGTTCCCCGCGATCGATCACGGCGATCGTGCCCGGCGGCCTGGATGGCGGGCGTGTACCCGTACGGATTGAGGCGGCCGCGGGCGAAACTGCGTACCTGGACGTCGGCGCGCCGGTCGCGACCGGGCTGCACCTGGTCGACAGCCCGATCTTCGACGCCGAGGGCAACCTCTACGTCACGTTCAGCGGTTCACGGGGGCAGGAGTCCCCGGTCTCGATCTTCATTGTGCGCCCGGATGGCTCACGCGAGCCGTTTGTGACGGAAGTACCCAACGCGACGTCTCTGGCGCTCGATGACGAGGGGCGGCTGCACGTGTCCAGCCGGTTCGACGGCAGCGTGTACCGGATTGAGCCCGACGGCAGCGCCGTACAAATCGCCACCGATTTGGGCGTGGCGTGCGGGATCGCATTCGGGCCCGACGGTGCGTTGTACGTCGGCGACCGATCCGGCACCGTGCTGCGTGTGCTCAACGGGGACGCCGAGCCGTTTGCGCGCCTGCCCGCCAGCGTGGCAGCCTACCACCTGGCGTTCGGGCCGGACGGCTGGCTCTATGTCTCGGTGCCGACGCTCAACACGCGTGACGCCGTGTTCCGCATCTCGCGCGCCGGCAAGGTCGAGGTCTTCTACGAACGGTTCGGCCGGCCACAAGGGCTCGCGTTCGACACGCACGGGCACCTGTTCGTCGTCGACGCTCTTGCGGGCGGGGGCGGATTGTATCGGCTGCGCACGACCGGCGATCCGATACCCGAGCAGATCGTGGACTGCAGCAACCTCATCGGCGTCGCCTTCGATCCGCGCGGCGGCGTCGCGCTCGCGTCGAACGATACGGTCTACAAGCTGAACGTCCGCACCGGGGGGTAGCGGGGCAGCGTCGAGCCGCCGAGTTCAGTCGAATTCGCCGTCCCCGATACGTGTCACCAGCTCGCCGAGCGATCGGACCCGCGGGCAATCCGCGTCCTGTCTGAGGTCCGCCTCGTCCACCAGGACGCCTCGCAGCCCGGCGCTGCGCGCGCCGATGACGTCCACGTAGTACAGATCCCCGACATGAATCGTCGTGTTCCGCCGCGCGCCGCCGCGCGCGAGTGCGATCTCGAAGAACCGCGGGTCCGGCTTCTCGACGCCCTCGTCGGCGGAATCCAGCACGAGATCGAAGCGGTCGGTGAGCCCCAGGCGATCGCAGTGCGCGCGCAGGGTGCCGTTGGCGTTGGAAACAACGATCAGTTGCAGGCCTCGGGCACGAAGCGCCTCCAGCGCGGGCACGACCCCGTCGGGCACGTACTCCCAGAGGTTGCTGGTCGTGTGATACCTGTGCAGCTCGGTGAGCGCCGCCCCCGTCGCCTCAGACCGCGGAGTGCCCGCGTGGGCAAGGACCAGGTCGAAGAACAGCCATCCACGGCTCGCGTCGGTCGTCGAGCCGATGGTCTGGAGGTCGTCGAGCTCGCGCCTCGCCGGCGGATCCGCGGCCATCAGCGCCTCGGCCGGTACTGAAACGCCATGGCTTGCCAGGATGTCCGACACGCGCCACCAGTTCGGATGCATGAGCACGCCGCCGGCGTCCAGGAATACTGTCTCGAGAGGCATAGGTGGAGTTTACCGCGATGATGCGTTACCCCGCCGAGCCGGCGAGCACAGCCTTGCGTGATGCCGTCCTCCGATGATATGAACTGACTTCTCCTGGCAATTCGGAGGAGGAGGAATGGCCTACTTCACCGCGCCCTGCCGGTGGCGACATGACGCAGGCAGGCCGATCGCCTTCGCGCTTGCTCTCGTGATGACGATGCCGGTCGCCTGGGCCCAGGAGCGCAAGCTCGGGCCGGACGTCCGGTTGCACGAGATCGCGTCCGAGTTCGTCTCCAGGCCGCGGCAGGTCATCGTCTGGCTCCCGCCGGGATACGAGTCAGAGCGCGACAGGCGCTATCCCGTTCTGTATATGCATGACGGACAGAATGTGTACGTCGACTGGCGCATCGATGAGATTGCGAGGGCTCTTATTGCGTCGAAGGAGATCGAGCCGCTGATCATGGTTCTCGTATCGAACGGCGGGAGAGCCCAGGACCGGTTCGAGGACTACACATGGACGAAGCCGGCCGAGGCGCCGGCGGGCGGCAAGGCGGAGGTGTATGGCCGCATGCTCGTCGAAGAGTTGAAGCCGTCGATCGACGAAGCATACCGAACCCTGTCCGGGGCCGCCGATACCGCGGTGGGAGGTGCCTCCCTTGGGGGCATCGTGTCCCTTTATCTAGGGCTGAAGTACCCGAACGTCTTCGGCAAGCTGGCCGTCATGTCGCCTGCGGTGTGGTGGGACGACAAGGTGATCGTCCGGGAAGTTGCCCGATTCGAGTCGCGCCCGGCGAGCAGGATCTGGCTCGATGTCGGATTGGCGGAGCCGAAGTCGATGGTCGCCAACACGAAAGAGCTGCGACAGGCACTCATCCGAAAGGGCTGGACGGTGGGCACTGACCTGATTTACTTCGAGTTGCCGGGCGGCAGGCATGACGAACCGTCGTTCGCCAGGCGAGCCGGCGACATGCTGAAGTACCTGTTCCCGCCGAAACAGGCGAGATCAGCCCTACGAGGCGCTTCCCGGGGGACGAGTGCACCGCCGTCGAGATGCGATCAAGCAGTCGCTTGTGGGACTTGATGATGGCTCGCGCCGGCTTGGTCCACTCGAACGGCGTGGGGTTCTTGTTCCAGGCCCGGAGGTAGGCCCTGAGATGGTCTTGGAGCGCTCGCTTCGAGTGAAAGTCCGTGACGGAGAGCGATTGTTTCGCCAGGATGCCGAAGAAGCCTTCGATCTGGTTCAGCCACGAGGCGCTGGTCGGCGTGTAATGAAAGTGCACACGCGGGTGGTCGCGGAGCCAGGCGCGGATATCCGCCGTGTTAGGTGGCCTCGGCGTCCTCGTCGGAGGGGGCGCGGGTCTCCGCCCTGGCGCAGGCCGTGGCGTCATGTCACCCGAGGAATCGCCCCTCCATCACCAGCCTGCGAAAGCGCTCAGACCGTCTCGGTTTCCGGCTCGATCTTCTCGATCGTGAACCCCGTGAAGCCGTAGACGGCGTTGACGAGCGGCACCAGCAGGTTGAAGAACGCGAAGGGCAGGTAGGCGAACGTCGCGACGCCGAGCGTCTGGGCCATGAACGCGCCGCACGTATTCCATGGCACGAGCGGCGACGTCACCGTCCCCGACCCCTCGAGTGCCCGCGACAGGTTCTTGGGCGCCAGCCCGCGCCGCTCGTACTCGGCGCGGAACATCCGCCCGGGCAGCACGATCGCGATGTACTGGTCGGACGCGACGATGTTCATCCCGATGGCGGTCGCCAGGGTGGCCGTGACGAGGCTGCCGGTGCCGCGCACCGCGCTCAGGATCGACGCGGCGATCCGCTGCAGCATCCCGGTCGTTTCCATCACCGCGCCGAACATCATCGCCGACAGGATCAGCCACACGGTCGAGAGCATCCCCGCCATCCCGCCGCGCGACAGCAGCTCGTCGAGAGCGGCGTTGCCCGACTCGAGCCTGAAGCCGTCGAACAGCGAGATCCACACGCCCTTGAGCAGCGCGACGAGGGTGGGCAGCGCGGGGTCATCCACGTACCCGAGCACGGCCTGCTGCTGGAAGAGCAGCGCGAAGAGGCACCCGGTCAGCGCCCCGATGAGCAGCGCCGGCAGCGCCGCCATCCGCGCGACGACCAGCCCGAGCACCACCACCATGGGAATCAACAGGTGTGGTCCGACGACGAACGCCCCGGTGATGGCCTGCCGGATCCCTTCGACCGTGGCGGTATCGGTGGGCGTCGTGCCGCGCAGCCCGATGATCGCGAACAGGATCAGTGCGATGACCAGGCTCGGCACGGTCGTCCACGTCATGTGCCGGATGTGCGTGAAGAGGTCGGTGCCGGCCATTGCGGGAGCGAGGTTGGTCGTATCCGACAGCGGCGACATCTTGTCGCCGAAGTAGGCGCCCGAAATGATGGCGCCGGCCGCCATCCCCAGGTGCAGGTCCTGCGCCGCGGCAATCCCGACCAGCGCCACGCCCACCGTTCCAGCCGTCGTCCACGAACTCCCCGTCCCGAGCGACACCACGGCGCAGATCAGGCAGGCGGCGGCATAGAAGACGGCCGGCGTCAGCAATCCCAGGCCGTAGTAGATCATCGTCGGCACGACGCCAGCCAGGATCCACGAGCCGATGAGCGCCCCCACCATCAGCAGGATCAGGATGGCGCCCATCGCCAGCGAGATGCCTTGGACGATGCCCCGCTCGAGGGTCTTCCAGTCGTATCCGTTGAAGAGGCCAATGAGGATGCCGACTGCGGCGCTGAGGATGAGGGCAATCTGGTTGGGGCCGCCCGACGAATCGTCGCCGAACAGGTACACCGAGGCCGCGAGCATCCCGATCAGAAAGAAGACAGGAATAAGGGACTGCAGCAGTGACGGCTGCCGCGGAGTGGGGCTTTCCATTGTGGCCGGAATCTTAGCACGCGGAGCTGCTCCAGCTCAGCGGGCTGCTGAATACCGCGTGCTAGAATGACCGATTGGTTCCCTCCCACAAACCGGGGCAGTAGAAGGTATGGCGCACGACTGGATTGCGGTGCGCGGTGCACGCGTCCACAACCTCAGGAACATCGACGTCGACCTCCCGCGCGATCAGCTCATCGTGATCACCGGGCTGTCGGGCTCCGGCAAATCGTCACTCGCCTTCGACACGATCTACGCCGAGGGGCAGCGCCGCTACGTCGAGTCGCTGTCCTCGTACGCGCGCCAGTTCCTCGAGCAGATGGAAAAGCCCGACGTGGACCTCATCGAGGGCCTGTCGCCGGCGATCGCCATCGAGCAGAAGACGACGGGGTCCAACCCGCGTTCGACCGTCGGGACCGTAACCGAAATCTACGATTACCTCCGGCTGCTCTTCGCCAACATCGGCGTACCGCACTGCCACCTCTGCGGGCGCGAAATCGCCTCCCAGTCGCTCGAGCGCATCGTCGACATGGTGATGCTGGCGCCGCACGACGAGCGCGTGAACGTGCTGGCCCCGATCGTCCGCGGCCGCAAAGGGGAGTTCAAGAAGGAACTGGCCGCGCTGCGGGCCCGCGGATTCACCAAGGTGCGCGTCGACGGGGACCTGCGATCTCTCGACGACGACATCAAGCTGGACCGACGGCGCAACCACACCATCGAAGTCGTCGTGGACCGGCTGATCATCAAGCCGGGCATCCAACGCCGCCTGGCCGAGTCTGTCGAGATTGCGCTGAACCTGGCCGACGACATTGTCGTGATCAACACCTTCGATAGCGGGGATCGGCTTTTTTCGCGCCGCCTTGCCTGTACCGACTGCGGCGTCAGCATGCCCGAGATGACGCCGCGTGCCTTCTCGTTCAACTCGCCCCACGGTGCATGCCCCGAGTGCCAGGGGCTGGGCGCGGTCTACGACTTCGACCCCGCACGGCTGGTCCCCGACGAGTCACTGTCTCTACAGGGAGGGGCGATTGCGCCCTGGGCCAAGGGGGACCGGAAGCTGGTGCGCGAGGCGCTTGGGTCGCTGAGCCGGACGTTCGGGATAGATCTGGCCGTGCCGTTCCGCCGGCTGCCCAAAAAGATCCGGGACCTGCTGTTCTACGGGGCGGGCGGGACGGCGCGCAAGGTCGAACCGGCCGAGACGGGCAAGCGTAAAGCGCGCGAGAAGGCCGGGGATCCGTTCGGCGCCGGTTTCGAAGGGCTCATTCCCAATTTTCGCCGCCGCTACGAGGAAGGGTCCTGGCTCGAGCAGGAGAACCTGGAACCGTACCGCGCGCTGCGGCCGTGCCCGACCTGCGCTGGAGAGCGGCTAAAGGCGCAGAGCCGCTCGGTGCGCGTGAAGGGGCGCACCATTTCGGAATTTGTGAACCTGCCGATTTCCGAGGCCGTCCGCCTGTTCGACGAGATTGAGCTCAGCGACCGCGAGGCGCTGATCGCCAGCCGCATCCTGCGCGAGATCCGTGACCGCCTGCACTTCCTCTACGACGTCGGGGTCGGGTACCTCGCGCTCGGGCGCAGCGCGGCCACCTTGTCAGGTGGCGAAGGGCAGCGCATCCGCCTCGCGACCCAGATCGGGTCGAACCTTACCGGGGTGCTCTACGTCCTCGATGAACCCTCCATCGGGCTGCACCAGCGTGACAACCGCGCGCTGCTGACCACCCTTGCGAGGCTGCGGGATCTCGGCAACACGGTGATCGTGGTCGAGCACGACGAGGAAACCATCCGCACGGCCGACTACGTGGTGGACCTGGGGCTCGGGGCTGGTGAGCACGGCGGCGAGGTCATCTTCCAGGGGACGCCGGCCGACCTGCTGAAGGGCGGCAACGGCTCGCTGACCGGCGCCTACCTGCGCGGCGAGCGCGCCATCCAGACACCGCGTTCGCGCCGGCCCGCCACACGAGGCCACCTCCTCATCAAGGGCGCGCGTGAGAACAACCTCAAAGACATCAACGTCAAGCTCCCGCTCGGGGTGTTGACGACGGTGACGGGCGTAAGCGGATCGGGCAAGTCGACGCTGGTGAACGAGATCCTGTATCGTGCGCTCGCCCGGCAGCTCTATCGGGCGGCCGACGAGCCGGGGAGCCACTCGTCGATCGAGGGGATCGACCAGCTCGACAAGGTGATCCAGATCGACCAGTCGCCTATCGGGCGAACCCCGCGGTCAAACCCCGCCACCTACACCGGGCTGTTCACCTTCATCCGCGAACTGTTCGCGATGCTGCCAGACGCCAAGGCGCGCGGGTTCAAACCGGGGCGGTTCTCCTTCAACGTCAAAGGGGGCCGCTGCGAGGCCTGCCAGGGCGACGGCGTCATCGCGATCGAGATGCACTTCCTGCCGAACGTGTACGTGACGTGCGAGCAGTGCAAGGGGCGGCGCTACAACCGTGAAACGCTGGAGATCAGGTATCGCGGCAAGTCGGTCGCGGACGTGCTGGAGCTGACGGTGGACCAGGCGCAGCCCCTGCTCGAGAACTTTCCGGCGATCGCGAACAAGCTGCGGACACTCCAGGATGTGGGGCTCGGCTATATCGAGCTGGGGCAGTCGGCCACGACACTGAGCGGCGGGGAAGCCCAGCGCGTGAAGCTGTCGAAGGAGCTGTCTCGCCGGGGCACGGGCCGGACCCTCTACATCCTCGATGAGCCCACGACGGGGCTGCATTTCGAAGACACGCACAAACTGCTGGACGTACTCAACAAGCTGACCGACCAGGGCAACACCGTTGTGATCATCGAGCACAACCTCGACGTCATCAAATCGGCCGACTACGTCATCGACCTCGGCCCCGAGGGTGGGGCGGGGGGTGGGCGGATCGTGGCGGAGGGGACTCCTGAAGATGTCGCAAGGAGCCGAGAATCCTTTACAGGGCAGTTTCTCGCCCGCCTGTTCGGCGGGCTGCCCGAACCGCAGCGGCGGCAACGTGAGAGGCGGCAATCGGCATGAAGGAGGGCGGGACATGCGCCAATCGCTGAGAATCGCGTCCTGTGGGGCTGTGGTATGATGGCCACACTTCCGTCATTCTTCACTGTGGCTGCGCAGCCACAGGCGCCGTCCATTCCCGACCCTGCCTCTGTGTACTCCCACGCCAAACGTCAAGCCAGTCAACAGTTTACAAGGTGCTTTTCTGGCGATCTACGGCTGGCAGGGGCTTTGCTGAGCTCGATGCGGCTTTCCCAGGCCCCATCAGAGAGGTCATGAGCGCTCAGCGTACCCTTCGTCGCACTGTCTCTTGCAGCGGAATCGGTCTCCATTCCGGCAGCAAGGTCAATCTCTCACTCAAACCGGCTCCGGCTGATTACGGAATTCGGTTTCAACGTGCGGATTTAGGTGGTCTTGAGATCCCGGCCACCGTCCGACACCTCGGCGGTATCGACCAGTATCAGACCGGGCTCACCCGGGAAGCGGTATCGGTCGAAACGGTTGAACACCTGCTGGCGGCGTTGACGGCGCTCGGCATCGACAACCTGATTGTCGAGCTGAACTCGCCGGAGGTGCCGATCATGGACGGCAGCGCGGCGCCGTTCGTCTACCTGATCCTGAACGAGGCTGGCGTCAAGCGGCTGCAGGCCCCGCGGCGGTACCTGAAGGTTCTGCGCCCGATCTCCCTGACCCAGGGTGACAAGCGCATTGCGCTCTACCCGTCGGACCACTTCAAGGTCACCTACAGCATCAGCTTCGATCACCCGCTCCTGCGCCACCAGTCGCGCACGATGCGGATTACCGAAGAAAGCTTCGTTGAAGACATCGCGCCGGCGCGGACCTTCGGCTTCCTGAAGGAAGTCGAGATGCTGCGGCAGCGCGGCCTCGCGCTGGGCGGGTCGCTCGACAATGCCATCGTGCTCGGCGAAACTGGCGTGCTCAACAGCGCGCTCCGCTTCGAGGACGAATTCGTTCGTCACAAGATCCTGGACGTCATCGGCGATTTGTCGCTCGTCGGCTACCCGGTCGTCGGCCACCTCGTCGCCCATCGCGGCGGCCACGCGCTGCACACCGCGTTTGCCGCGAAGATTCTCGAAGAGACCGACGCCTGGCAGCTCGTCGAGTCGCCCGACATGGGCATGGTCCCTGTCGGTGCCGCCCCGGTCAGAGCAGCCGCGCGCCAGCACGCGTAAGTACCACCTCTGTCCTCCTCCCTTGGGCCCGTCGCCGAAAGGCGGCGGGCCTTTTTTGTCGGGCGATGCCCTCTGTGGTCACACTGCACGCCCCACGGTTTGCGGGAGAAGGGGTTCCGATGTGGACCGGACCTAGATCACGATCAGCGTCTTGGTCGTCGTCGGGGACCCGCACGCCTCGAACCAGTCGATTCCCTCGCTGACGAGGTCGAACTTCAAGGCGTAGCGGCCGGGGATAGCGGGGGCGGTAATAGTGACGGGGACGCTGACGGCCGCGCCTGGCTGCAGGGTGTCGGGCAGCCAGGTGCGCTCGTAGTCGCGGTTGATGACCGTGCCGTCGGGTCCGCAGAGCTGGGCGCCCAGCCGCACGAGACGGCGGCCGTAGCTGGCCTGCGCCGGGAAAGGGCGTGTGGACGCATTCCTTATGCTCGCCCTGACGGTGGCCTTGCCTCCGCGCCTGGCGAGCACTGGCAGGCCAGGCAGGGGCCCCTGGACCGCGATCTCGGCCCGCGGCGTGGCTCCCGGGATGGCATTCCCCAGGTTGTTGGCGTCCCAGACCTGGTGCCGGATCGCCGACAGGGCCTCGGTGCCAGGCAGAAAGCGTCGCGAAAACATGTCCTCGGGGTGGTCGGTCAACTCCCAGCACAGCCGGTCCACGCCTATCTCGTCGGCCATCGCCTGCGCCAGGCTCATCTCGTCAGGGCTGTCGTTATGCGTGAAGAGGATGTAGCGCCAGTTGATGAACGGCACATCCCGGCCCGCGGCTCGCTTCGCAGCGGCGGCAGCCCTGAGGTTTGCGATCGCCTTTCCGAAGTCCCCGCGCTGGCGGTATTTGGCGTAGGACCCGGGCGTCGCGCCGTCGATGGAAAAGGTGACTTCGTCGATCCCCGAGCAGACCAGGCGCCGCACCTGGTCGTGGTCCTTGAACGCGAGGCCGTTCGTGCTGGTGTAGAGATAGATGTGCGGGAAGTGCGTCTTGATGTACTCGCACATCTCGATCGCGCGCTTGTGCAGGAACGTCTCGCCGTAGTTGAAGAAGTCGACCCGCACGAGCGATGGCCCGGCTTCGTCGATGACCCGCCGAAACACCTCGAAGTCGAGCATGCCAGCCTGCCGGGTGCGCGTGATGCCGGTTTCGGGCGCGCAGCAGGCCTGGGCGCACGAGATGTTGCAGGCCGCCGTGCACTCGATGTAGAGCCGCGACGGAAGCCCTCCGACGTCCAGCCCGCGCTGCGGCGGCGCGTCCTCCTTTTTCAAGGGGAGCTTCAGCGGGCAGTCACCACAGAATCTGGATCCGCCGCCATTGATATCGCTGCGGAGCGACGATGCGGTGCTGCCGGTCCAGATGGCGGAGACAGTGTCGATCACGGCGTCGCCGAGCGGCCGCTTGCCGTATGGGTCCGCGCAGCCGCACACCATCCGGCCGTCGCAGAGCATGACCATCGTGCTCCACGGCCAGGAACAGGTAAAACGAGTCGCGAGGTAGTTCAGCGACACAGGTGACGGTGAGCCCGTTATCCCTTTTCTGTTTCGGTCTCTGAGAGCTTCTTCATGTACGCGCCGAGCCGTTCGTTCTCGTACGAGACCATGTTGAGGAACAGGCTTTCGGAGAGGTACTGCCGCCGCTCTTCGTCGCTCATCTGCTCGATGAGGTGCTGGATTTCGCGGTTCATGTCCTCGAACGTGCGCGCGAGCTCGTGCTTGGCCGTGAGCTCCATGTACAACGTCTCGAGCACTGTCAGGAGATCGCCGTCGAGCGTCACGCTGGATCCGTTCGTCAGGGTTATCGTGCGCATCACGACGCTCCGAAGCTTTTGACGGCGGTGGACTGGTCGGGGTGCACTTCGATGAAATTCTGCGCCCCGGTCATGGTGAGCATGGTTTCGACGCGCTTCTGGACCCCGGCCAGCTTGAGCGCGCCGCCGGCGGCGGTCGCCTGCCGGTAGAGGTCCATCAGGCAGCCGATCGTGGCGCTGTCGACGTAGCCGACCGATGAGAGGTCCACCACGACCCGGCGCTCGCCTGCAGCGAGGAGCTGGGTCACGGCGGTCGAGAACTCCGACAGCAGCGGGTACATCAGCCGAGACTCGCCGACCCGCACGATGGCGACGCCGTCCGCATGTTCGGTACTGAGATTCATTCAGATACTCCGGAACGCCGACCCCGGCGCCCGGCGGGCGCACCGCGCCTGCGGGGGAGGGCCGGTTGTTTGTGCTCCAGCCGCTTGAGCTGTTGCGCCAGCTCGATGCGGCCGCGGTTGATGCGCGACTTGACCGTCCCCTCCGGGAGGTCGAGGCGCGCGGCGATTTCCTGGTACGAGAGCTCCTGGAGATCGCGCAGGATCACGGCCGTTCGCAGCGTGAGCGGCAGCGTCTGCAGCGCCTGGCGCAGCAGCTCGCGCAGGTCCTGGTGCTCCGCGAACGCGTACGGCCCGCGCTCCTTCGATGCCGGCTGCAGGTTCGACGCGTCGACGTCCCGCGCCATCGTCTGCCGCTCTTTCCGCACGCTCCGGTAGTGATCGATGCAGAGGTTACGGCTGATGCTGATGATCCACGTCTGAAAGTTCGCGCGGCGATCGAACGTGTGCAGCGCCTTGAAGATCTTCAGAAAGATGTCCTGCGTCAGGTCTTCGGCTTCCTCGTGGCGGCCGACGAACTTGTACGCGACGTTGAACACCTTGCGCCAGTGCTGGCGCACGATGGCTTCCCACGCCGCCTGGTCGCCGCTGAGGCATTGGGCGATCAGGGCATCTGACGTGACCGGACGGGCAGGGGGTGAATCAACGGACATGGCTGCAGAGTAACGGTGATGATATCACGTGCCACTTCCCCATGGCCCGGCCACAAAAGGCCCGGGGGAGGCGGCTGCTGCTCCAACCGGCCGCCGCGTCGAAAGGGCAATGGCGGATGATAGAATTCCTTTCACGTGTCAGGTATCCAGCGAACCGGCGGCGCGCTCACGTGCGACGGCGTGCCCCTCTCCGACATTGCCGCGCGCGAAGGCACACCGCTCTACGTCTATAGCGCGTCCACCATTATCAGCCGCTACAGGGCGATTGACGAGGCCTTCGCCTCGCACCCGCACTCGCTGCACTACGCGCTGAAGGCCAACTCCACGCTGGCGGTCGCCAGGCTGCTGCGGAGCCTCGGCGCCGGCGCCGACGCGAACTCCGGCGGCGAAATCGACGTGGCGCTGCGCGCGGGCTTCATCCCTGACCAGATCGTCTTTACCGGCGTCGGAAAGACGGCGGGCGAACTGGCGCAGGCGATCGACCTCGGCGTCCGCACGATCAACGCCGAATCGGAAGGGGAACTCGAGCGCATCGATGCGCTGGCCCGGGCCCGGCAGACCCGTGCGCGCGTAGCCCTCAGGCTGAATCCCGACATCGACGCGAAGAGCCACCCGCACATCTCCACGGGGCTCAAGACGAACAAGTTCGGCATCGGCCTCGACCACGTTCGTGGCATCTGTCAGCGGATGGCCGGCCGCGCGGGCCTCGAGATCGTCGGCCTGCACATGCACATCGGCTCGCAGATCACCGATCTCGATCCCCTGGCCCGCGCCGCATCCGCCATCGTCCGGCTCGCGCGCGAGCTCGGCGACGACGGGATCGCGATCGATCACGTGGATCTCGGTGGCGGGCTGGGAATTTCGTACGACGGAAGCCCGGTGCCGAGTGCCGCCGACTACGCGGCCGCGCTCCTGCCCGTCGTCCGGGGCTCCGGCCTGCATCTGGTGCTCGAACCGGGACGCAACATCGTCGCGCCCGCCGGCGTTCTGCTCTCGCGCGTCGTCGACATCAAGGAACAGCCGGGCGGCAAACTGTTCGTGATCCTCGATGCCGGAATGACCGAGTTGATCCGGCCGATGCTCTACGGAGCGTTCCACCGGATCGAGCCGGTGGAGGCCGCCTCCGGGCCCGAGACCGTCTGCGATGTCGTCGGCCCGCTCTGCGAGAGCAGCGATACGCTCGGCAAGGATCGGCCGATGCCGCGCCCGGGGGTCGGCGACCTGATGGCCGTCCTCGACGCAGGCGCCTACGGGGCCGTCATGGCCTCGAATTACAACCGCCGCCCGATGCCCGCCGAAGTGCTCGTCCAGGACGGCACGGCGAGGGTCATTCGCCGGCGGCAGACCATCGACGATCTGCTCGCATTGGAGGCCTGACACTGGGGTCTTACAGGAGATCAGGAGTTCATGAGATCACAAACATTCTGCTGGTCTTCTACGTAGGACTCAGCTGGTCCGGACGCCGAGTGCCCGGGTATATCAGAGAATCAAGCGTTCATAAGACAAGAAAAAAAAGAATTCTCTTGATCTCCTGATCTCCTGTAAGAAACAAGCCAGTGACGTTGAATCATGCACGGACTCCTGATCGCGTTCGAGGGCCTCGACCAGAGCGGCAAGCAGACGCAGGCCGAGGCGCTGCGGGACCACGTGACGTCGGCCGGGCGTGAGTGCCGGCTGCTGTCGTTTCCCGATTACGAGACGACCATCGGGGCCGAGATAGGGAAGGCGCTGCACGGCGAGCGCGAGTATGCGGCCGACGTGATGCAACTGCTCTACGTGGCCAACCGCTACGAGAGGCGGGCGCAGATCGAGCAGTGGCTTGCGAAGGGCGTGGTGATCGTGTGCGACCGCTACATGGCGTCGAGCATTGCGTACGGCGAGGCCCAGGGGCTCGACGCCGCGTGGCTCGGTGACGTCCAGCGATATCTTCCCCGACCGGCCCTCACGATTCTGCTGGACATCGCCCCGGACACCGCCGCCGGGCGGAAGTCGGCTGGCCGGGATCGGTACGAGCGGGATCTTGCGCTGCTCTCGCGCGTGCGCGAAAGCTACCGGCGGCAAGCGGCCGCGGGCGGATGGCTGCGGCTCGACGGCGAGCGTCCGAAGGACGCGGTGGCGGCCGACGTCATCAGGACCGTCGCGACACGGCTTTTGCCGCCGTAAGGCCGCGAACCTCGGCGGCCCCCGCTTCGAGCAGCGCCTGCGCGCACGCGTCCATCGTCGCACCCGTCGTGCTCACATCGTCGATCAGCACGACGACGAGCCCCTGCACGGCGACGCGCCGCCGGACGCAAAATGCGCCGCGGACGTTGGCGTGCCGCTGCGCCTCGGGCAGGTCCGCCTGTGCGGACGTGCGGCGCACGCGCTTCAGCGCCGGCGCCCTCCGCACGCCGAGATGCCGGGCCAGTTCGTCCGCCTGGTTGAATCCGCGGGAATAGCGTCGCAACGGGTGGAGGGGCACCGGCACGCAGAGGTCGGCGCCGTCGAGCACCTCCGAGCCATGCCGGCGCATGGCGTCGGCGAGCGCGCGCGCCACCGATCGCCGCCCGTCGTACTTCAATGCGTGAACGATGGAACGCAGAGAGCCCTCATAGGCGCCGATGGCGCGGGTGCGCACGACATGGCTGGCGCGCCGGCGGCACCGTGCGCAACGGGAATGCGCCAGGCTGATGATGCGCCACGACGGCAGCGGATCCCCGCACCTGTCACACATCGGCGGGGTAATGGGCGCCACCGCGGCCCAGCACGCACCGCACACGGGACCCGCGGTGGGGTGATCGAGCGCCTGTTTGCACGCCGCGCAGGCGGGGGCGAGAAGGACGGCGAGGGCTCCGTCTGCGATGCGGCGGAACCCTTCAGCCTTCACCCTTCGGCCCTGCGCCTTTCATGGCTCTGTCATCTCGATGCGCTCGGCATCGCCCCAAAGCCGTTCGAGCGAATAGAACGTGCGCATCTGGGGCGTGAAGACGTGCACGATGAACGAGAAGAAGTCCAGCAGCACCCACTCAGCCCGGTCATACCCTTCAACGTGGTTGGGGCGCGCTCCCGCCGCGCGCAGCGCCTCTTCCACCCCGTCGGCAATCGCCTTGACCTGCCGCTGCGACTGCCCCGAGCACAGGACGAAACAATCGGTAAACGCCGGCGTGTTCCGCAGGTCGAGCACGACGACGTCGGTGGCCTTCTTGTCGAGGGCCGCCGCAACCGCCTTCGAGACCTCGGTGGGGAGCCGCTTCGATCCGGTTGCCACGCTGCGTTTTCGTTCAGTCTTAGCCATGCAAGTGATCTGCCGATGGGATGACGGGTTGTAGGGAATAGAGCCCGTGTCGCAGGATGTGCGATTCCACCGCGGGCGCAACCAGGTCGGTGAGCGGTTCGCCCGTCGCGATCCGCCTGCGGATCTCCGTGGACGAAATGTCGGGAGTACGCGCGTCCAGAAGGAAAATCGCGGGGTCGCCAGAGCCTTCGTCGCTCCTGGCCGCCGACACCATCCGCGCGGTCAGCCCGGGCAGCCGTGTCCGCATCTCCGCCGCGGCGACCCCCGGACGCGAAACGACGACAAAGTGGGCGAGCGAGAGCACGTGGGGATAGCGGCTCCACGTTTCAATTTCCGCAAACGCGTCGGCCCCCGTGATGAAGAAAATCTGCAACGCGGACAACCCGGTCCGGTGCAGCCGCTCGAGCGTGTCGGCGGTGTAGGACGGGGCGGAGGCGCACAGTTCGAGATCGCTGGTGACCAGGCCGTCGATCCCGTTCACCGCCAGCGATGCCATCGCGAACCGATGGTAGCCCGAGGCGTGGGGACGGGTGGAGCGATGGGGCGGCACCCGGGACGGCAGGATCACGACCTGGTCGAGTGCGAGGGCCGCACGAGCCGCCAGTGCCGCTTCGATGTGGCCCAGGTGAATGGGGTCCAGGGTGCCGCCGAGGATCCCCATCCGTACGGCTCCGCTCATTCGGCGTGGGCGTCGACGGCCGGCGCGGCGACGGCGCGTGCCCGCGCGTCGGCAACTTCCCGCCAGATCGCTTCCAGCAGGGGACCGATGTCGGTGCCGGCGGCGGCCGACACAGCGAAGAACGGCAGGTCCAGCGAGCGGACGTGCGCCGCGAGGCGTGCCAGGCGATCCGGGTCGTCCAGCGCATCGATCTTGTTGGCCGCGACGAGGATCGGCTTGTCGATCAGCCGCTCGCCCGTCGCGTCGCGCCCCGGGAACAGCTCGAGCTCGCGCATGATGACGTCGAAATCCTCGACCGGGTCCCGCCCGCTGAGCGAGGACACGTCCACGAGGTGGACGAGCACCTTCGTACGCTCGAGATGGCTGAGAAAGCGGTGCCCCAGACCTGTTCCGGCGTGTGCGCCTTCGATCAAGCCCGGCACGTCGGCGACGACGAACGTACGTTCCCCGGAGAGGCCGACGACGCCCAGGTTCGGGACGAGTGTCGTGAACGGGTAGTCAGCGATCTTGGGGCGCGCCGCCGAGATCCGCGCAATCATCGTGCTCTTGCCCGCGTTGGGGAAGCCGACCAGGCCGACGTCAGCCAGCAGCTTGAGGTGAAGACGAAGGTCCTTTTCCTCGCCGGGCAAGCCGGCCTGTGTCTTTCGTGGCGCGCGGTTCGTGGAGGTGGTGTAATACGCGTTGCCGTGCCCGCCGAGGCCCCCCTTTGCCACCAGCACCCTCTGGCCATCCTCGGTGAGATCGGCCATCTGCACGAGCTCGCTATCTTCCTGCCGCTCGTACACCACGGTGCCGGTGGGGACCTGTAGCTCGACGTCGGCTCCGTTCTTCCCGGTGCGGGTGGAGCCTTCGCCGTGGCCGCCCCCGCCGGCTTCGAAGATTCTCTGGAACCGGTAGTTGAGAAGGGTGTTGAGGTTGGCGTTGGCGACGAAGTAGACAGAGCCGCCAGGGCCGCCGTTGCCGCCGTCGGGCCCGCCCCGCGGAACGAACTTCTCGCGCCTGAAGCTCAGCGCGCCGCGCCCGCCGTGGCCCGCCGTGACGTGGATGTCGACTTCGTCTACGAACATGCTTGGCTGATGGCCGCCGGCCGTACCGGCGCACCGCGCGCTCAGAACTGCGCGCGCCCGACCTGACGGTCGGGCCTACGATTCCAGGGGCAGGACGCTGATGACCCGGCCCCGCGCACCATGGTCCTCGAAGCGGACCTTGCCATCAATCTTTGCAAACAGCGTGTCGTCCTTGCCGAGGCCCACGTTGAGGCCCGGCCGGAACTTGCGCCCGCGCTGCCGGATGAGAATCGAGCCGCCGGTGACGACGTTGCCGTCGTGGCGCTTGACGCCGAGGCGCTGCGCGTTGCTGTCGCGCCCGTTGCGTGAACTGCCCTGACCTTTTTTGGATGCCATTGCTTCTTCTTGCCCTCGGTGGGAACCCTGCAAGGGACGGCCCCGCCAGTCAATCATTTCTCACTACGCGTGGGGCCCACTCCCACGCGCTGCGACGCCTCTCAGGCGCTTTTCAGCCTTTAGACGACGATATCGGTGATGCGAATACGTGTGTAGGTGCTGCGGTGACCCCTGGTCACCCGGTAACCCTTGCGGCGCTTCTTCTTGAACACGCGGATCTTCGGCCCGCGCGACTCGCCATCCACCACGCCCATAACCTTGACGTTGGCGACAAACGGCGCACCGGCCATCAACTCGCCGCCGTCCTTTTCGAGGAACAGGACCTGGTCGATCGTGACTTCCTGGCCCGGCTCGGCGTCGAAGCGGTCGACCGTGACGGTCTCCCCCGGCGTGACCTTGACCTGGCGCCCGCCGCTCTGAATGATTGCGAACACGTTCCACCCTCCGGCCGAGGCCCGTACAGAGGCCTATCTGGCTCTATTACAAAAGCAATAAGCCTACCACGGACCCTCTGGCAAGGCAAAGGGCAGGGCGCCGGCCCGGCACGTCGGACGGCCGTGTTACCGCAGCAGGATCCGCGTGCCGCGAATCTTCTGCATGCTGAGCGTGCCGAGGAAGCTCGGGATGATGCCGTCCATCATCTCGAAGTAGGCCGACAGCGGCGGCGTATTCTGCTGCGTGGGATAGAGACGCTCGTCCCGCATCGCCTCGGAGTGCAGCACCGTGCCGGTGCGACCGTCGATGAAGACGAACCGTGGCGCCAGGACGAAGCCCTTGCGCTCCATCCACATCCGCACCGGGCGGACTTCCCGACGGCCCAGGTTGTCGTAGATTTCCTGGTTGCGGGTGACGAAGCCGGACGTCTGGTGCGGCGTGAAGAGAATCGTGCCGGTGACGATGAGCGGGTTCTGATACTCCTCGCCGACGCGCTTCCAGAACTCCACGTCGGCGAAGATCGGGTTGAATCGCTCGAGATCCCGCTCGCTGTAGATCCGGACGTCCTGGGGCTCCGGCGACTGGGCAGGCGCCTGGACGGGCGGCTGGCTGTCGGTCGCTGACAGCGATCCGGCGGGCATGTCGCCGGCGGGTACGGCCTGCCCGCGCGCCTGGTCGAGCGCCAGCTCGGCCAGCGGAAGCACTTCCGCCTCGATCACGCGCAGGTTCGACCGCGAGCGCAACTGGCTGCGGAGCAGCCGCACCGTCTCGAGGTTCGCATCCACGTCGTCGGTCCCGCCGCTGATGAAGCCGGCGATGAGGACGCGCTGGAAGGCGCCCACATCCATCTTCGGCGCGATGGGCGTCTCGATGGGCACCTCGAAGAAATTGGTGCAAGCCGCCGCGCCCAGAAGCAGCACGAGGCTAGCGGTCGCTGCGGCGTTTCGTGCGGTCATTGATTTCTTTGAAAAGATCGTAGTTCTGCTGAATCATCTGGTTCTTCGGCTCCAGCTGGATGGCCTTTTCGTACGCCGCTCGCGCATCGTCGAAACGCCCCTCCTGCTCGTAGCCAATGCCCAGGTTATTCCAGGCCTGCGCGTATTCCGGGTCGATCTGCACCGCACGTTCCCAGCGGTAGATCGCCTCCTTCCACAGGTTGTTCTGCGCGACCTTGATCCCGAACTCCACGTGGGCCTTCGCGTCGCCGCGCTGCGCCAATGCCGCCGCCGGCGCGGACACGATTACAGCCGCCGCGAGTGCCAAGGCTTTCAGCATCATCGGTGATTCGCCCACTATAGCCACCTGCCCGGGAGGCCGCAAGCAGTTTCCCACGGATACTGCCAACGGTCGGGGACACCGGAACCTACGGACACCGGCCCAGCCCGGTGACCCAACCGGGAGCAATGGGCATACCAAATGGACGCGCACTCCGGGATTTCGGATCCCAGGCCCAAAACCCTGGATTCAGGAGGTTAAGTGGCAGCCGGCTGAAGGTTATCGGGATGCAACCTTGTAGCATCGGTGTGAATCCGTGTGATCCGTGGCTATAATTAAGGACACTGAGGTCGGGCCGCGTTGCTGAGTGCAGCCGCGGCGCCGGCCTTTTTGCGTCTGGCGTCGGGGCGGGTGTGCACAAGGAGCCGCCCCGATGGATTTACAGGTCGCCGTTGCCGTTTCGATGCTACCCGCCTCTCGGTCTCGCGCGGCGGCTGTGTTCAAGACCCTCCGACAGCAGCTGTCAGGCCTCGGCCCTGCTGATGTGCTTGACGCTCTTGGCACGGTGGGGGTACATGGCCACGAGGCCGCTGCCGAGGCGCTGCGGTCGGCCGACGTCGCTTTGAAGGCAGGCTCCCGCGCCGGTATCGTGCCCGTGCCGTGGTTCGACGCCTGTTATCCCGCGCTGCTCAATTTCATTGCTGATCCGCCGCCGGTGCTCTGGATCAAGGGGAGCACCGACGTGCTGGCGCGCCGCGCCATTGCCGTCGTGGGCTCCCGTGCGGCGACCCGCTACGCCCTCGATGTCGGTTTTCGGCTGGGTTCGGAGCTGGCCGAACGTGGTGCGGTTGTCGTGAGCGGTCTGGCTCGCGGGGTGGATTCAGCAGCTCACCGGGGTTGCCTGGATGCGGGCGGCTCAACCGTGGCCGTCCTGGGGTCCGGGCTCGATAGGATCTATCCCGCTGAGCATGGCGCTCTCGCCGCAACTATCGAGAAAGACGGGGCGTTGATCAGCGAGCTGGCCCCAGGCGCCGCTCCATTGCCGGAGCATTTTCCGCTCAGAAACCGCATCATCAGCGGGATCTCGCTGGCCGTGGTGGTCGTCGAAGCCAGCGAGAACAGCGGGTCGCTTATCACTGGCCGCTACGCAATGGAGCAGGGGCGGGACGTCATGGCCGTGCCGGGCAGCGTGCTGTCTGGGCGCAACCGCGGATCGCACGCGCTCCTGAAGGATGGAGCCAAGGTCGTCGAGACGGCGGAGGATGTCCTGGAGGATCTCGGCACATGGTCCACGGCTGTCCCGAAGAGTCTCGAAGGTAAGTCGTTGCCAGTAGATCCCTTGCTGGCCCATATGGACCCCGGCGAACCCTACCCGCTCGACCGGCTCGTGGAGCTGACCGGAATGGCCCCCTCGCGCCTGCTGATGCGGCTCACCGAGTTCGAGCTGCGGGGGCAGGTCGCCCGCTCCGGCGACGGCCGGTTTACCCGGGTGTTGGCCAGACGGTGATAACGTCAGGTGTACGTCACACAGAAATCCACCGGGCTCGTCTGCCCCAAGGACGCCGGCGACGTCGTCGAACGCAAGTCGCGCCGGGGCACGGCATTCTACGGTTGCGCGAACTACCCCGATTGCGACTTCGTGCTGTGGAACAAACCGGTGCTGGAGCCGTGCCCGCAGTGCCAGTCGACGTTCCTGGTCGAGAAGGTGACGAAGCGCCACGGGCGGCAGCTACTGTGTAACACGGAGGGCTGCGACGACGTGCGGACGGAAGAGCTGACGACCGCGTAACCGGGACGTGCCACGTGCTACGTGGCTGCAACGTCGCATACTTCAGATGCCTATTCACATAATCGGCGGCGGACTTGCCGGGTCCGAGGCGGCCTGGCAGGCGGCCGCGCTCGGCGTTCCGGTCGTTCTCCACGAGATGCGACCGGTGCGGGCGACGGCCGTGCACAAGACCGACGGCCTGGCCGAGCTGGTGTGCAGCAACTCGTTCCGCGGCGACAAGCTCGACAACGCGGTCGGGTTGCTCAAGGAGGAGATGCGGCGGCTCGGGTCCGTCATCATGCGCGCGGCCGATCTTGCGCGCGTGCCCGCCGGCGCCGCCCTCGCCGTCGATCGGGAGCGCTTTTCCGGCGAGGTCACGCGACTGGTCGGATCGCATCCGCTCGTCACCCTCGTGCGAGAGGAAGTGCCGCGCATGCCCTCCGACCTCGACGGCCCCCTCATCATCGCCACCGGGCCCCTCACGTCCGATTCCCTCTCCGCTGACATCGCCGCCATGGTCGGCAGGGACCACCTGTACTTTTACGACGCGATCAGCCCCATCGTCTCTGCGGACACCATCGACATGTCAAAGGTGTTCCGCGCCTCTCGCTGGGGACGCCACTTACGGGGCGATGGCGACGCGGCAGGGGCCGTTCGCGAAGCGCCCCTGCACGTGTCTGGCCCCGCGTGCGGGATCGACGATGGGGAAGGTGACTACCTGAACTGTCCCTTCACGGCGGCGGAGTACGCGACGTTTTACGAGGCGCTCATGGCGGCCGAGAAGGCGCCGCTGCGCGAACTGGACGACCCGCGATTCTTCGAGGGGTGCCTGCCAATCGAGGTCATGGCCTCCCGTGGGGTGGATACGCTGCGGTTCGGGCCGATGAAGCCGGTCGGCTTGACGAATCCCTTGACCGGGCGGGAGGCATACGCCGTCGTCCAGCTCCGGCAGGACAATCTGGCCGGCGACCACTTCAGCCTTGTCGGCTTCCAGACGCAGATGAAGTGGGGGGAGCAGGCGCGCGTGCTCCGGCTCATTCCGGGGCTCGAGAACGCCGAGTTCGTCCGCTACGGCATGATCCACCGCAACACCTACATCAACGGGCCGACCGTGCTGCGCGACACGTGGCAGGTGCGCGGACGCGATGACCTGTTCTTCGCGGGGCAGATTTCCGGCGTGGAAGGGTATGTCGAGTCGGCGGCGTCTGGCTTGATCGCGGGGCGCAACGCCGCGGCGCTCGTGCTCGGCCAGGTGCCGCGCGTGCCACCGCGGACGACCGCGATCGGGGCGCTGGCCTATTACGTGTCGCACGCCGAGCCGAAACACTATCAGCCGACGAATATCACGTTCGGCATCATGCCGCCGCTGGTCCCTGAGGGCGGCAGGCGTGTGCCACGGAAGAAGGCGGATCGGAAGGCCGCGCACTCCGCGCGCGCGCTGGCGCACCTCGAGGCCTGGATGGCCGTGCCACATGAAACAGCTCCTCGGTGACTTCCTCGAGCACCTGCGGTTGAACGAGAACGCTTCGTTGCACACCGTCCGGGCCTACGAGAGCGACTTGTCGCAGTTGCTGGCGTTCCTGGCCGCCGCGGGCGGCCGGCGGCGCGTGGACGTCGCGGTGGAAGCGATCGATCGGCTGACCATCCGGGCGTTCCTCGGCGACCTGCATGCGCGGGGAAACTCGCGCGCATCGGCCGCGCGCAAGCTGGCGGCCATCCGGACGTTCGCGAGGTACCTGCGTCGCGAAGGGGTGATCGACGGGGATCCGGCGGCCATGGTGGGAACGCCCAAGCGCGAGCAGCGGCTGCCGGCGCACCTCGGGGAGGCCGAGATGGCGCGGCTGCTGGAGGTGCCGGACGGCACCACGCCGCTCGGACGCCGCGATCGGGCGATCCTCGAGCTGTTCTACGCGTCGGGGCTCCGCCTGAGCGAACTCGTGGGCCTCGGCATCGAAGACGTAAACCTGAGCACGCGGGTCGTGCGTGTGCTCGGCAAGGGCAACAAGCAGCGTCTCGTGCCGTTCAACCGGAAGACGGAAGAGGCTCTTCGGGCCTGGATGAAAGACTGGTATCCCGTGCGCGCGGAAGCAGTTGCGTCCGCCGCGCAGGCGGGCAGGGCATCGGCGAAGTCAAAGCCGGTCCGGCGGCGGCCGCCGCAGCGGGATCCCTTGTTCCTGAACTATCAGGGAGGGCGGCTCTCGACGCGCAGCGTCGATCGGCTCGTCCGGAAGTACGTGGCGGCCTGCAGCACTCGCTTCGGGATCAGCCCGCATGCGCTACGGCATTCGTTTGCCACCCACCTGCTCGAGCGAGGCGCGGACCTCCGCGCGATCCAGGAGCTGCTCGGCCACACGCGCCTGAGCACGACGCAGCGCTATACGCACGTCAACAGCGCACAGATCCTCGAGGCATATCGGAAGGCGCACCCGAAGGCCTGACAGGGCAGGGTCAAGGGACAAAGGAAGGGGCACCACGTGTTGCGACAGAGTCTCCACCTGATGCTGTGTCTCGCGCTGGGCGCGGCCGCGCCGGCCGCACAGGCGCCCGACATGGGCGTGCCACGGATCATCACCAGCACGCAGTTCAAGCAGGCGACCGCGTTCATCCGCAGCGACTACGACCGGTTCGTGCGGGAGCTGATCACGCTCACCGAGATTCCGGCGCCGCCGTTCAAAGAGGAGCGCCGCGCGACGGCGTATCTCGAGATGCTGCGCCAGCACCGGCTGTCGGACGTCGAGATGGACGCGGAAGGGAACGTGATGGGGATTCGCCGCGGCACGGGGGCCCCCGGTGGCCCGCTCGTGGCGGTCGTCGCGCATCTCGACACGGTGTTTCCCGAAGGCACCGACGTCACGGTGAGGCGCGAGGGGACGCGGCTGATGGCCCCCGGCATCGGCGACGATACGCGAGGCCTCGCCCTCATTCTCGCGATCATTCGCGCGATGGACGCCGCGACGTTCCAGACCGAACTGGACGTCCTGTATGTCGGCAGCGTCGGCGAGGAAGGTGAGGGGGACCTCCGAGGTGTGAAGTTCCTGTTCCAGAAAGGCACGTACAAGGATCGGATCCGGCAGTTCATCGCCGTGGACGGCGGCGCGCAAGGCAGCATCACCACCGGTGGCGTCGGAAGCAAGCGGTACCGCGCAGTGTTCAAGGGCCCGGGCGGCCACAGCTACGGCGCGTTCGGCCTCGTGAACCCCGTGTTCGCGCTGGCGTCTGCTGCGGCCGAGTTCTCGAAGCTCCAGGTGCCGTCAAACCCGAAGACGACTTTTGGCATCGGCGTCCTGAGGGGCGGCACCTCGGTCAACTCCATCCCGGCGGACGTCAGCATGGACGTGGACATGCGCTCGGAATCCTGCGACGAGCTCGGCAAGGTCGACAAGGCCTTCCACTCCATCGTCCGGAGCGCCGTCGAGGCCGAGAACAAGGTGCGCTCGACACGCGAGGGGCCGATCGTCGTGGATCCGCAACTGATTGGGGATCGACCCTGCGGCGAAACACCGCGGAATGCGCCGCTCGTGCAGACCGTGACGGCGGTGGTGACGGCCTTCGGGTTGAAACCGTCTTACGGGATCAGCAGCACCGACTCGAACGTGCCAATGAGCCTCGGAATCCCGGCCGTGACCATCGGCCGCGGCCCCGGCGGCCGGGCACACGCACCGGATGAGTGGACAGACGTGGAGATCGAATCGGCCGTGCAGGCGGTGCAGGTGGCGATGACGATCGTCCTTGCGGCCGCCGGCGTGCAGTGACCGCAGTCTCTCGCGGCGCTTGCAGGAAATTGGTCCATCTGCACAACCTCGTCACGGTGGACAAGTCACGCGTAGACCGGCGCGTGGCGGCGCTGACGGAGGACAGGATGGGCGCGGTTTGCGGAGCGCTGGGTTTTGCTCTGGGCTGTGGCGGGGCGTAGGGCCCCGCCCTGCGGAGGGCCTGGTTCCCGCCCTACCCGACCATCTCCATCACGCGGCGGCCGCCGCGCGCGTAGTCGATGCCGAGCGTCTTGATCTTGTAGTTCATCACGCGCGGGCTGATCGACAGCAGTTCGGCGGCGTCCTTCTGCACCCAGTTCGACATCTTGAGCGCCTCGATGATCGCCTGGCGCTCGATCTCCTCGAGCGCGATGCCGGTGGGCGGGATCTTGACGACCGTGGTCAGCTCTCCAGACGGCTGAGTGGTCGTCAGCTCGCCGAGGCTCATGTCCTGGCTCGAGAGCTGCGGTCCCTCGGTCAGCAGCACCGCACGCTCGATCGCGTTTTCGAGCTCCCGGATGTTGCCGGGCCAGTTGTAGCGCATCAGCAGCTTCTGCGCATCGGGTGAAATCCCGTCCACGCGCTTCTTGAGTTCCCCGGCGAAGCGGCGCAGGAAGAAGGAGGCCAGCTGCCCGATGTCGTCCTTCCGCTCGCGCAGCGGCGGCATCTCGACCGACACGACGTTGAGGCGGTAGTAGAGGTCTTCGCGGAAGAGCCCGTTGGCAACCATCTGCTGCAGGTTGCGGTTCGTTGCCGTGATGAGCCGGACGTCGACGCGCAGGGTTCGCGTCCCGCCGAGCCGCTCGAATTCGTTCTCCTGCAGGACGCGCAGGATCCTGGCCTGCGTATTCTGGCTCATGTCCCCGATCTCGTCGAGGAAGAGCGTGCCGCCGTCGGCCTGCTCGAAGCGGCCCACGCGCTGCTTGTCGGCGCCCGTGAACGCCCCTTTCTCGTGGCCGAACAGCTCGGACTCGAGCAGATTTTCCTGCAGCGCGGCGCAGTTGACCTTCACGAAGTTTCGCCCGGCGCGCAGGGAGTTGTGATGGATGGCGCCGGCGATGAGCTCTTTGCCGGTCCCCGTCTCACCCCGGATGAGGCAGGTCGTGTTGCTCTTGGCGACCTTCTTGACAATGGTCAGGACCGACTGGAGCGCGCCGCTGGCGCCCACGATCCGGTCGAAGTCATAGATGTCTCCCTGCGTGTGGCGGAGGTACTCGATCTCGTGCTTGAGGCGCCTGTGCTCGATGGCCTTCGCGATCTTGAGCTCCATCTCCTCGATTTCGAACGGCTTCTGCACGTAGTCGAACGCGCCGATCTTCATCGCCTCGACGGCGGTGTGGATCGACCCGAACGCCGTCATGAGGATGACGGCGGTATTCGGGTGGAGCGACTTGGCCGTGCGCAGCACGTCCATGCCGTCGCTGCCCCCCATCTTCAAATCGCTGAGCACGACGTCATACTGGCCCTCGTGGAGCCTCTCTATGGCCACGTTGCCGTTGGGCGCCTCATCGACGTCGTGCTGCGCATCTGACAGCGCGCGCACGATGCCGCGGCGGAGTGAATCGTGGTCGTCTGCTACGAGAATCCGGCCCATTGACTGCCTCTCTGAACTGCCGCTGCGGCAGGAACCTATCGGAACAACTCGTGGCTGCCGCTAATCGGCAGCGTTACCCGGAACCGCGTGCCCCCGGTGGTGGGCTCCGCACTGACATCGATACGGCCGTCGTGCGCGTCGACAATCTTGCGAACGATCGCCAGGCCCAGCCCCGAGCCCTTCGGTTTGGTCGTGAAGAACGGGCTGAAAGCGCGCTCCATGACCTCAGCCGGCATGCCGGGTCCGTTGTCGTTCACTTCGACCAGGATCATCGGGGCCGCGTGCGGTTCGACGCCCGCGGTGGTCTCGTCCTCGGCCGGCAGCAGGCTGGCCGTCAGGGCGACCGTGCCGCCGCCGCCAAGCGCCTCGAACGCGTTCGTCAGCAGGTTGGTGAACAATTGCCGGAGCTGGTGCGGATCTCCCTGGATGGGGGAGAGCTCCTCGGGGAGCGCCACCGACACCTGAACGTCGCCGCGTCGCACGTGGCTCTCCGCCATCGTGATGGCATCTCGGAAGACATCGGCCAGCGCCACGCGCTCGACCTGCAGCCGGATGGGCCGCACGAAGTCGAGCACCTCGAGGACGATGGCGTTGGCCATCTTGGCTTCCTTGATGATGTCCCGGAGGATGCTCTGTGCGTCCGGCGAGTCGGTCAGCTGCCGCCTGAGTACGCCGGCCATCACCTCGATCCCGGCCAGCGGGTTCTTGACCTCGTGCGCGATCGCCGCCGCCATTTCGCCGAGCGCCGCGAGGCGGTCCCGCAGCCGCTCCCGTTCCTCGAGCTGCTCGACCCGGGTGAGGTCCTTGAAGAACAGCGTCGCGCCCGTGACGCCGCCCTCGTCGTCGCGGACCTGCGACAGGGTGTAGCCGATCACCTTACCGGTGCTCTTGAGCCGCAGCTCCGCCCGGTTCGGGAGGTGCGAGAGCTCAAAGGCGCCAGAAAAAATGCGAGCGACGTCGGGTCGATCCTTGAGCACCTCGACCAGCGGCAGGCCGATGTCGGTCGTCCGCGGCTTGAGACCCAGGATGCGGTAGGCCACCTCGTTCATCACCGCAATCCGCGCGTCGCGCGTGACCGCCAGGACGCCGTTTCGCAGGTTCCAGACCAGGTCCCGGTAGAAAGTCTCGCTGGCAACCGAGAAGGCGGAGTCGGACGCCGTCTGCCGAACGGAGTCGTGTGAGGCGGTCTTCCGGGGCCTGCCCGGCGAGGTGCGGGCACCGGCAGCCCGCGGTTTTCGGACAGGCATGGCGGAGTGGTCCCCAGGACCCGCCGGGGTCTCGGGCGTCCGTATTGTAATGGACCGGTTGTCGTCCGCCAAACGCTTTTCCATCTGTAAGTTACGAGTGCAATCTGAGACATGCCGGCTGCAGGAGCGCGGGGCACGGCCAGAGTTCGCAGGCGCAAAGCGTGTACCCGGCAAGGGCGCACATACCGTGGAAATTCCCTAGGATTTTAGCGCACATGCGCCGCAGGAAAGGCTGAGCTAATGACGGTTCTGGTAAAAAATTACAAATTTGTCTGATGGAGCTGCTCCCACTGCTCCATCAGTTCACCCACTTCCCACATCAGCGCCTGGTGCCGATCGACGACCGGCTTGGCGGCTTCGTGGTCGTGGTAGAACCCCGGCGCGGACATCGCCTCCTCGATTTCGCGGATGGCGCGTTCCCGGTCGGCAATACGGCTCTCCAGGTCGTCGATCCGGCGCTTCCGCGCGTCCTGCGCCTTGCGCAGCTTCCGCGCCTCCGCCTCCTGCCGCTTTCGGTCGTCGTAGGTGGGGACCGGCGTGTCGGCCACCGCCGCAGCCGGCCTCCGGGCTTCGGGCCGCTTCTTCACCGCAGGCCCCCCTGCCCGGAGTGCGCCGGCCGGCGCCCCAGTTTCGCCGGAGCTGCGAAGGGGCGACGGTGGGGCCTGCTGGTTCTTCCGGCTCCAGAGGAACTCTTCGTAGTTGCCGGGATAGACCAGCGCGTCCCCGTGGCCGATCTCGATGACCTTCGTCGCCAGCTTGTCCACGAAGTAGCGATCGTGCGAGACGAAGATCAACGTCCCGCCGAAATCTTCGAGCGCGTCCAGCAGGACGTCCTTCGAGTCGAGATCGAGATGGTTGGTGGGCTCGTCGAGCAGGAGCGTGTTGGACGGCCGGAGCAGCATGCGCGCGACCGCCAGCCGGGTCCGCTCGCCTCCCGACAGCACCCGCACGGGCTTGTCCACGTCGTCGCCCGAGAAGAGGAAGCCGCCGAGGATGTTACGGATCTGCGGCACCATGTGGATGGGGGAGTCACCGGCCAGCGTCTGGTAGACGTTCAACGCGGGGTCGAGCCGCGTCGCCTCGTCCTGCGCGAAATACTGCATGACCACCTGGTGCCCCTCGGTCCGCGTGCCGCTGTCGGCGGACTCGACCCCCGACAGCATGCGCATCAGCGTGGACTTGCCGGCGCCGTTGGGGCCGATGAGCGCCAGACGATCCCCGCGCTCGATGTGCAGGTGGACATCGCGGAAGATGAGGCGGGCGTCGTAGGACTTGCGGATGTGGCGGAGGTCGAGGACCGTCCGGCCGCTCTTTGCGCACGCGGGGAAGGCAAAGCGGACGCGTTTGCGCTCGGGCGGGATCTCGATGGGAACGATCTTTTCCATCATCTTGATCCGGCTCTGTACCTGTGCGGCCTTGGTCGCCTGGTAGCGGAAGCGGCTGATGAACGCCTGCATCCGCTCGACCTCGTCGTCCTGCTCGCGCTTGCGCTGCCGCAGCAGCTCCATGCGCGCCTCCCGCTCCTTCAGGTACGCCGAGTAGTTGCCGGTGTAGTCGGTGAGCGTGCGGAGGCCGATCTCGGTGATCCGGGTGACGACCGCGTCGAGGAAGAAGCGATCGTGCGAGACGAGGATGACGGCGTGGGGATACGCACTGAGATACTCCTCCAGCCAGTTGCGCGCCTCGAGGTCCAGGTGATTGGTCGGCTCGTCGAGCAGCAGGAGCCCCGGCCGCCCGAGCAGCAGCTTTGCGAGCGCGATGCGCATCTGCCAGCCCCCCGAGAACGTCTCGGTCGGCTTGTCCATGTCCTCGGGCGAGAAGCCCAGGCCGCGCAGCACGGTCGTGACCTTCAGGTCGATGCTGTAGCCCTCCTCGCGGCGGAAGGCCTCCTGGAGATCGCTGTATCGGGTGAGCATCGCTTCGTGCTCCCCCTCGGCCACCGTGTCGTCGCCGAGGCGCTCTTCGAGCGAGGCAATCTCCGCGCGCATGTCGAGCAGGGGCTTGAAGGCGAGGCGTGCTTCCTCGGCCAGCGTGTGGCCGCTGTGAGCGAGGCCGTCCTGCGGCAGGTAGCCAACGGTCAGGCCGGCAGGCGTGATGATGCCACCTCGGTCCGGCTCGTCGAGCCCCGCAAGCATCTTGAGCAGCGTCGTCTTGCCGGCGCCATTCGGCCCGGCCAGGCCGACCCGGTCGCGATCCACAATCTGCCATGAGACCGACTCGAGCAGAACGCGGTCGCCGAACGCCTTGGTGAGATTCGAAAGCTGGATCACGGGTCGAAAGGGCGAGGAGCGTGCGGTTCGGGCCCGCTAAAACGTGTCATTTTAGCACAGCCGCACTCGGCACCGGCCCTCCCGACGCGTGTCCACAAGCACGGCCTGCGTCAGCTAAAGCTCCCAGACATGCCACTTAGTCGCAAAGAGTTCCTCCGATGCGTGTCGGTCGAAGCCTTGTGGCCGCCGTGGCGGAAAGGTGTGAAGGACCGTGCAGCGCGGAAGGCTATTCGCCGAGCGCCTTGGCGGCCGCCGCGAGCACACGGGGCACGCGGAAGGGCTTGGTGAGGTACCCGGCGACGCCCAGGTTTACCGCTTCGATGGCGCTGGCCTCGGTCGAGAAGCCGGTGACGATGATCACGGGGATGTCGGGCTTCATGCGGCGCGCCTCGCGGATCACCGCCAGGCCGTCAACGCCCGGCATCTTCAGGTCGGTAATCAGCAGGTCGTAGGGCACCATGCGCAGCCGCTCGAGCGCCGTCCGGCCGTCCGGCGCCAGGTCCACGTCGTACTCGGCCAAGGCGAGTGTCTTCGACAGCAGATCCCGGATGTTCGCCTCGTCGTCCACCACAAGAATCCGCGGTCGTCCGGCTGGGAGGAGAGGGGTCCGGGAGGTGATTGCAGCCGCCGAGCGCGCGGCACGCGGGCGCTGGCTTTCGAGCCACGCGTCGATGTCCCTCTTTCTGAACCGCCACTGGCGCCCGACCCGCACCGCGGGAATTTTTCGCGCCTTGATGAGGCGATACACCGTACGGAGATTCACCTGGAGGTACTCGAGGACCTCCTCGGTCGTCAGAAAGCCTTCATCAACCACGATGAACGTACTCTACCAGACTCCAGCGACGAACGGCCCGATGTGCTCAGGGTCGGACGCGCGCCATACTGCGTGTTACGTGCGGGCCTGCCGGGCCGACGCGCCGCCAGGCGCAAAGGCCGGGAGGTCGATGGTTAAAATCGCGCCGCCCTCCGGCGCGTTGGCCGCCAGGATGCTGCCGCCGTGTTCCTGGATGATCCCGTAGGTAATCGCCAGGCCGAGGCCGGTGCCCGCTCCGACGTCCTTGGTGGTGAAGAACGGGTCGAAAATCCTGGGGAGGAGATCGCCGGGGATCCCCGGGCCCGTGTCACGGATGGCAGTGCGCACTGCGCCGGTGTCGGTCCTCGAGACGGTGATCTCGATCCGGCCAGGGGCGGCGCCTTCCCCCGCGCGTGGGGTGAGGACGGCGTGCTCGGCATTGATCAGAATGTTCAGAAAGGCCTGCTGGAGGAGCGACGGATCGCCGCTGATGGCGGGAATCTCCTCCGGCACGCGGCGCACGACGGTGATGTGCGCCCTGCGCAGCGCGGCCGCCCGACTGGCGACGGCGCGCGCCAGGACGCGTTCGATCCTGACACGACGCCGGGCCATTCTGCGCGACCCGGCGAACACCAGCAGGTTCCGGACGATCTTCGCCGCGCGGTCCCCTTCCTGGTAGATGCGTTTCAGAGTGGGGCGGAGGGGCCGCGCCACCTCGGAGGTGGTCATCAGCAGTTCGAGATGCCCCAGCACGCCCTGGAGCGGGTTGTTCATTTCGTGCGCGATGCCCGCCACGAATTGCCCCAGGGATGCCAGCTTCTCACTCTGTGCGAGTCGCGCGCGCAAGGCGGCCTGCTCGCGCTCGAGAAGCGTTTGTGCCGTGATGTCCCTCATCACCACGACTTGGCCCATCGACTGACCGTGCTGGTTGAGGAGCGGCGTGACCGTGGCGGCGAAGACACCGTCGAGTTGCTCGCTGGTGAACTGGCGGGTCCGCACAGCCGCCGGGCCTTCGCCCGGTTCGGCGCGTGACACCCAGGACGCCAAGTCCTCGCCAACGAGCGCGTCGAAAGGCTCCCTGAGCAGTCCGGTGCGCGGCGCCTCTACCCTCGCGGCGAACGCCTCGTTGGTCTGCACGACCCGTTGCTGCGTGTCCACGACCACGACAAGATCGGCGAGCGAATTGAACGTATCCTCCAGCAGGCGGTGGTGCTGCAGGAGCTGACCCACCAGCTGTACGTTCTCGATGGCACTCGACAGCTGGCGCGCCAGTTCATGGGCGATGTCGAGGTACTCTCCATCGTCGAGATCCCCGGGTGCCCCTTCGATCACCACCGTGCCGAGTGCGCGGCGCCACCCCCGCAGCGGCGCCAGCAACTCGACCGTCCCGGCGGCGGGGTCCAGTCGCGGGCGCTCCAGTCGAAGTCCACGCGCGGGCGGGTCCGCGGCGTGGGCCGCCACCGGTGGGCTGATCCACGCGGCGTCCGAGCAGCCCGCCAGCGACAGCGTGCGCTCGCCGCGATCGTGCAGCCAGATCGCTACCTGGCGCGTGCCGAAGAGCGCGTTGGTGTCGAGTGCCAGCGCGTCGAGCGAAGTGCGGAGGCTGCGCGTGGCGGTGACGCCGCGCGTGAAGACCCGGAAAATGCCCTGCAGCTCGAGGAAGAGCGTCTGCCGCTTGGTGAGGCGTGTCACGCGGAGCGCCAGGCTGAACTCGGTTCGCGCTCGCGCGGCGGCGGTCACGGCGGAGGCGCTGAACCCGACCCCCGTCACCAGCAGGAAGGCGGTGCCGCCGTCTTCGACGAGGGGCACGATCAGGACCTCGTGACCCTCGAGGCGATCGGCCAGGCCCGGCAGTGCGGCCAGGGGGCGGACAGTCGGGCCCTCGAGCGCCGCTGCCGCGAAGTCGGCGGAAAACTCCGCGCCGACCCACGCACCCTCCAGCGTGCTGAACCCACGTCCCGACGACGCACGGTAGCCCCCCGATCGGACGTCCCGTTGCAGCAGGACCGAGGCCAGGCCACCGGTGGCGGCCAGGACCTGTCGATGCAATTCCGGCAGCAGGTCCGCCGTCGGCGTACCGTGCAGGGTGGGTGGCTGCGAGGAAGAGTTCATGCGGGGAGTCGCGGCTCATTCTAATCCCGGAACGCACCGGCGAGGAGGGGCTCGCTCGTAAAGCGTTGACTCGAAAAGGTAACATGGCGACCGACTGCTGCGCGCCCGGTGGCGTCTAAAGCATCGGACGGCGGGCGAACGGCAAAAACGCCAGGATCCTCGGATTTGACGACAACCGACGAAGAGCTGGTCGCCCGCTCGAAAGGGGGCGATCTCGACAGCTTCAACCAGCTCGTCTTGCGCTGGGAACGGCCGATTTATGCCTTGGCGTACCGGGTCATCGGGCGCGAGGAAGACGCTCGCGACGTCGCGCAGGAAACATTCCTGCGGGCGTTCCGGGCGCTCAGCGGCTTCAAGGGGCAGGCGAAGTTTTCGTCCTGGCTCTACCGGATCACCCTCAATCTCTGCCGCGACTGGATGCGGCGGCAGCGCCGTGCCCCGGTGTCGCAGGCGCCGGAGGGTATCGATATCATCGAGCTGGCAGGCGAGGGGGAACCCTCCGAGTCGGTCGAGGATCTCATCGCCCGGCGACAGCTGGGCCGGGCAGTTGGGAAGGCAATGTCCCTGCTCCCCGAGGAGCAGCGCACGGCGATCATCCTGAAGGAGTATCACGGCCTCACCTTTCAGGAGATTGCCGAGATGCAGGATTGCCCCTTGAGCACGGTCAAAACACGGTTGTACCAAGGGCTGACGGTGCTGCGGCGGCAACTGCAGGATGCCGGGGTCGAGACCATCTTCGGGGGCACGCGAGGGCCGGCGCACATTGTGAGCGTGGCATCAAGGAAACTGGAAGGCAGGCGGTGAGAACCGGAATGTGCGATAACGCCGAACGAAACCAGCAGCTCGTTGGCTACGTGTACGACGAGCTCGACGTGGAAGAGCGGAAAGCCTTCGAGGCGCACCTCGCCAATTGCGGGGCATGCCGCGTGGAAGTCGCGGGTCTGGGGACGACCCGCGAGCGGATGGCCGCCTGGGGGCCGCCCGACGCTGACGTCGCCGGGACGGGGCTGCGACTGGTGCGCGCGGCCGAGGCGCCCGCCGCACCGGTCCAGGCCCGATTGCGGCTTCCGGCCTGGGGGCTGGCCGCCGCCGCGGCGCTCGTGCTCGCCGCCTCGGCCGCCCTTGCCAATCTCGAGGTGCGGGTCGGTTCCGATGGTCTCGTCGTCCGCACCGGCTGGGCGCAGGCGGCGGCTCCCAGCGAAACGGCCCCTCAGGTGGCGACCGTCGCATCGACCGAGGACGCCGAGTCCTGGAACGCGATCGTGGCACAGCTGCAAGCCCGGCTCGACGAACTCGAAGGAGAGCTGGCCGCCCGCGGAATGGAACCGGGCATCCGGGCCGCGGCGACCCCCGGCGGGCCCTCGGACGCCGACGTGTGGCGACGGGTCCGCGAGATCGTCGCGCAAAGCGAGCGACGACAGCAGGGAGAAGTCAGGGCGCTGATGTCTCAGATGGTGCGCGAGCTCGAAGGGCAGCGGCGCAGCGACATCGCCCTCATCCAGCAGGGGATGGGGCAATATCACGGCCTCACGAATGCCGAAATCGCGCAGCAGCGTGACGTGATTAACCAGCTCGTCCGCGTAGCCTCGCGGCAGGAGAGGTAATGCAGCAGAAATTCATCGGGGCGCACGTGTATTTTCTTGTCCTGGCCGGGGCTCTCACGGCGGGCGCCCTGCCAGCGGGGGCCCAGGAGCCGCCCCTTCCGCCGACCGGGCCGCCGCCGGTTCAGGTCTTCCCGCCGGCCGCGCAGGATCCGGTCGGCGAACCTGAGCTGGTGATGAAGCCTGAGCAGGCGCCCCGCGCCATCGACCCCCTGCGTCGCCGCGAACAGATCGTGGCGATGGAGGGGCTGCTGACGTCGGCGGTCAAGAGCGGCGCGACCGCCGCAGCGCGCCAGATGCAGGCGCTCGAGCCGGGCCTCCAGTTATTCACGGGCGTGGCCCGTGCCAAGGGCTTCTACCTGGATGACTACGGGGTTTTCTTTCACGTCGAGATTCCGGGCGTATCGCCCAGCGTGAGCTGGCTGCTGAACATGGCGCGCGAGCCGAGCGCGTTTGAGGGTGAACGGGCCCAGCCCACGCGCGCCTCGGAGCGCGCGACAATGGGCTTCGATCCCGACGCGGCCTACGTGCTGGCCGTGCAGCAGAAACTGATCGACGCCATGCTCGACTACCGGATCGACCTGCAGTCGGCCGAGTGGCTTACGGTAGCGGCACGCGACGGCGAGGGGCCTATGAATCCCGGCCAGATCGTCGAGAGCGCCATGATGATCCTGCGGGTGCGAGCTTCCGACCTCGCCGACTACTATGCCAGCCGCATCACCCGGGAGGAGATTCGCCGGAAGGTCGAGGTCAGGGAGTTCTGATCTACAATCCGCTGATGCACGGCCGCTGGCTGCGGGCGCTATCGGTCGCCCTTCCGCTTCTTGCCTGGACTGCCTCGACAGGCTGCGGGCCCACCCTCGTTGACCTCGATGCCACGCTCGAACTGGTCGACGTCGGCTCCGGCTGGAGCCAGGAAGCCAAGGGTGGCCAAACGCGGATTGTGCCCACTGTCTCGTTCCGGCTGGCGAAGCGCGCGCCCGATACCCCGCTTGACCGCGTGTCGCTGAACATCACGTTCCGCCGACAGCCGGGCGACGAGCAGTTCGACGACATCTACCTGCAGCGCGTGGCGATTGGCCCTGAGGGCTCCGAGCCGTTGACCGTCCGTGCCGACACCGGCTACACGGGCGAGGCGCCCCAGACGGGCGCCGACATGCTGCTGCACGCCGATTTCCGTGACTTGAGTGTGCGCATCCTGGCGCGGCAGTCGTCCGGACGCTGGACCGAGCTGTACACGGGCCCCATCGAGCGTCGCCTGCTTCTCGCCCGCTAGTCCCTGGAAGCGTGATGCGTCACATACGTCCCGGGCGGGGCATGGGTGCCGGTGAGGTTCCGCGAGGAGTACGAGCGCGGGTCCCAGGCGGCCGGACGCCGCGGCCAGGAACACGAACGGATCCACTGCGAGGCGGTGGAGTGACCTACCCTGTCACAGGGGCAGCGGACAATGGCTTCGCCGAGATCGCATGGGGGTGGCCAACTGGTCCCGGGGAGAGTTGAGGACCGGGACTCAGATTCGCAGAGGCGATGACATCCCAAGGCATCCCGGCGCTCCACGACCCTCGGGGAAGGGTCGTGGAGGTGGAGGGGTGGTGGTCGTGCAGGCTTTACCGAATCAGCGGCTTCATCTCGCCGCGATAGGTAATCGTCTCGCCTGGGGTCACGAAGACCTCGAACTCGACCGTCTCGTATCCTTCCGCACGCAGCTCGATGCGGTGCGGACCCGAATCGATGTTGAGTCGCTGGAAGACGCCGTTGAACTCGTTCACGGTGCCCACGTAGTAGCCGTCCACGTATACCTGGGCTTCCGACGGCTGCACGCGCAGGCGCAGGTTCCCGGTGCCCCCGCTCTGCCGGGTCGAGTAGCCGCCAGCCGAATAGCTCGGCGCGCCGTAGTAGCCCGGGCCGAACAGGAACGGGTCGTAGCCGAAGTGGCCGTATCCAAATCCGTAGCCCAGCCCGTATCCAAGCCCGTATCCGAAGCGCGAGCCGTAGCGCCAGTCGTAGTACGTGTAGGGATTGTACGGATAGTAGATGATGCTCGTGCCAGGCGACGGCGGCGCATCGCGGCGGTCGATCGCACTCGCGAGCGGGGTACGCCCGTCACGCGGGCGGCTGTAGGTCGGCACCGCGTGGGACCCGGCATCCGACGGGCTCATGCGGGTACCCGCAGGCCGGGATTCGGAGCTGCCGCCGGCCGACGATGCGCTTCGCGGCACGGCGACGGGCCGCTGCGGCGCACGTTCGCGTGGGGCAGCCGAGCCGGTTCCAGCACCACCGGACCGCGACGGTGTGGCGGACCCTGACGAGGAACCCGCCGACGAGGCGGTTCCTGCCGATGAACTGCCCGAGCTCGAACCGCCCTCGCCACCGCGCGGTGAGGCGCTGCCCGTGGATGAGCCGGTCGTATTCGGCCGTGAACCCGCCTGGCCAAATGCAGGGGCCTGGCTCAGAACGAAAACGGCGATCACGGCGCCGATGATGGACGAGTGACGGGTCATGGAATCTCCTCAGTTCAGGCTGTCGGCGGGCCAGCCCCGCCAGGCATCTTGACGCCATAGTGTCAAGCAACGGGCCTGCCAGCACGGCTGCTCGCAATTACCTAGCCGTACCGCATTCTACGCCCATCCCCAGCTGTTGTCTGTCACCTTTCGAGTGCAGGCCGTCCTATTCAGGGTGACGCGGATTCAGGGTGCGGCACGGTGCCGCCGCCGCCCCTTTGATAGACTCCATCAAGGTCCCACGACAATGATTCACGCGACGACAGTGCTGGCGGTGCGCCACCGTGACCAGGCCGTGATGGCCAGCGACGGGCAGGTGACGTTCGGGAACACGATCATCAAGCAGTCGGCCCGCAAGATCCGGCGCCTCTACAACGAGCGCATCCTGGCAGGGTTCGCGGGTTCGGCTGCCGACTCCTTCGCGTTGTTCTCGCGATTCGAGGCGAAGCTCGAACAGTATCGGGGTAACCTCGAGCGCTCCGCGGTGGAACTCGCCAAGGACTGGCGGACTGATCGCATGCTCCGCAGGCTCGAGGCCATGCTCATCGTCATGGACGCCCGCGCGACGTACCTGTTGTCGGGTAACGGCGACCTGATTGAGCCCGACGACGGGATTGTGGCGATTGGGTCCGGGGGCTCGTTCGCCATGGCGGCTGCCAAGGCGCTGGCGCGCAACACGGAACTCGACGCCCGGACGATCGCCGGTGAATCGATGGGCATTGCCGCCGACATCTGCATCTACACGAACAGCACGATTACCCTCGAAACGCTGTAAGCGACAGGCATGCCGATCTATCTGCCCGAAACAACCGTCTCCACCACTGAAGCGCTGACGCCTCGTCAGATCGTCTCGGAACTCGACAAGCACGTCGTCGGGCAGGCGGCGGCGAAGCGCGCCGTGGCGATCGCGCTGCGCAACCGGACGCGGCGCCAGCGGCTTCCGGCCGACATTGCCGAGGAGATTGCGCCGAAGAACATCCTGATGATCGGGCCGACCGGCGTGGGCAAGACCGAGATCGCGCGTCGGCTCGCGCGGCTGGCCCATTCGCCGTTCATCAAGGTGGAAGCCTCCAAGTTCACCGAGGTGGGCTACGTCGGGCGCGACGTGGAGTCGATGGTGCGGGACCTGGTGGAGCTGGCCGTCGACATGGTCAAAGAGGAGCGGCTCGCGGAGGTGCGGGAGAAGGCGCGCCAGGCCGCCGAGGAGCGCGTGCTCGACCTGCTGTTGCCGCCGCTGCCACCGGCAGCGGACTACGACGAGCAGGCGGCGGGGATTCGCGAGCAGGCTCAGCGGACGCGCGAAAAACTGCGCGAGCAGCTCCGCGACGGACGCCTCGACCACAAGCAGGTCGAGATCGAAGTCCGCGAGAAGAGCTTCCCGTCCTTTGAGATCATCGCCGGCTCTTCGGTGGAAGAGGTCGACATCAACATCAAGGACATGCTGCCCGGCATGTTCCAGGGACGGACGAAGAAGCGCCGCCTGCGGGTGCCGGAGGCCCTCGACGCCCTCGCGCAGGAAGAAGAACAGAAGCTCATCGACATGGAAACCATCGCCCGCGCGGCGGTGGACCGCGTCCAGCAGGCCGGCATCATTTTCGTCGACGAAATCGACAAGGTGGCAGGGCGGGAGGGCGGCCAGGGCCCCGACGTCAGCCGCGAGGGCGTGCAGCGAGACATCCTCCCCATCGTCGAGGGCACGACCGTCAACACGAAGTACGGGATGGTGAAGACCGACCACATCCTGTTCATTGCGGCAGGCGCCTTCCACGTCGCGAAGCCGTCGGACCTCATCCCCGAGCTGCAGGGACGCTTTCCGATCCGGGTGGAACTCGAGGCGCTCGGCCGGGACGACTTCGTGCGGATCCTTACCGAGCCCAAGAGCGCGCTGATCAAGCAGTACACCGCGCTGCTCTCGACCGAAGGGGTGGCGCTCCGCTTCACAGATGAAGCGATTGCCCGGATCGCGGACTTCGCCGCGCTGGTCAATGAGCGGACCGAGAATATCGGCGCGCGCCGGCTGCATACCGTCATGGAGAAGCTGCTCGACCACGTGTCGTTCGAGGCGCCGGACATGCCGGAGAAAGACGTTCTCGTGGACGAGGACTACGTCAACCGGATGCTCGCCGACATCGTGGCCAACGAAGATCTTTCGCGTTACGTCCTGTGAGCCAACGCGTTCTTGCATCGCTCCTGGTGGCTGCCGCGCTGACAGGCGCCATCGCCTGCGGGAAGAAGGGGCCCCCGCTGGCGCCGCTGCGACCGGTGCCTGACGTGCCGACCACGGTGACGGCCTCGCGTTTCGGGCCGGACGTGCACCTGCGCTTCGTCGTGCCCGCGCAGAACGTCGGCGTGGCCGGTCAGGTTGAGATCGATCGTGTCGAAATCTACGCGGCCAGCGTTGCGGCCGGGGCTCCCGCGCCTCCCAACCGCGAGTTCCTGACCCCGAAGTTCCTGGTGGGCACGGTTGACGTGCGTCCGCCTGATGCTCCCGGCAAACCATTGGTCGATCCGGCGGTCGAAACCAGGCCCGCGCCCGGGGAGCCGGCGACGTTCGTCGAGCCGCTGACCACCGAGATGCTGAATCCACCCGTCGCTCCCCCGCCGGCAGGTGCGCCGATCGTGCCCGGCGCCGCGCCGGCACTGCCGCCAGCCGCCGCCACGCCGCCGGCCGCGTACGCCACGCGCATTTACTCCGTCCGCGGGGTGACAAGCCGGGGCCGTCCGGGCAACCCGTCGCCGCGCATCACCGTGCCGCTGGTGGATCCGCCCCCTCCGCCGGCCGCGGTGACGGTTGATTTCACGGCGTCTGATTTCGTCGTGTCATGGATCCCGCCCGTCGCGGAGATGGACGGGGCCGCGCTGTTATTCAACCTGTACCGCGCCGAGGCGCCGAGCACGGCGCTGACGCCGGCACCGGTGGCGACCCCGACCGCCGACGTGCCGGGCGTGGAGTTCGGCACGGAACGCTGCTTTGCGGTGCGGTCGGTGCTGCGAGTCGCGGCGATTGCCGTCGAGAGCGAGGCATCCGCCCCGGTCTGCGTCACGCCCCGCGACGTGTTCCCGCCGGCCGCACCGACCGGCTTGACAGGGGTAGCGAGCCCGGGGGGCATTGCCATCATCTGGGATCCGAATGCGGAGGCGGACCTGGCCGGCTACCTGGTCTTGCGCGGCGAGGCGGCGGGTGACACACTGCAACTGCTCACGCCGGAGCCGATCCTCGAGACCTCGTATCGCGATACCACGGTCACCCCCGGCGTACGCTACGTTTACGTCGTCGTCGCGGTGGACCGCGCGACGCCGCCCAACAGGAGCGCGCACTCAACGCGCGTCGAGGTGACTGCGGCACAATGAAGCGCTATTACCGCATCGAGCACGACGGAGAACCACGGCACGTCCTCGAGCAGGACGGCGTGTGGCGCCTCCTGGAGGGTGAGATCTTCGGCGCGCACCGAGCCGGCGAGACCATTGCGGCGGACGGCCACCGCGTGCTGCCGCCCGTGCTGCCCTCGAAGATCGTAGCGGTCGGCCTCAACTACAAGGATCACGCCGCGGAGCAGAACAAGCCGCTGCCGGCCGAGCCGATGATCTTCATCAAGCCATCCACGGCGGTCATCGGGCCGGGCGCGCCCATCGTGTTGCCCGGGCAGGCAGGTCGCGTGGACCACGAGGCCGAGGCCGGCGTGGTGATCGGCGTGCGCGCACGGCACGTCAGCGAGTCCGAGGCGCACAAGTATATTTTCGGCGTCACCTGCGTGAACGACGTCACGGCGCGCGAACTGCAGGCAAGAGACATTCAGTACACCCGGGCAAAGGGCTTCGATAGCTTCGCGCCGATAGGTCCTTGCATCGCCAGCGGTTTGGACTACACGCGGGCCGAGGGGTTGGGTGTGGAAGGCTGGGTGAACGGCCAGCGCCGCCAGGCCTCCTCCACCCGTGAACTCATTTTTTCGATACACAGGCTGGTCGCGTTCATTTCGTCGGTGATGACCTTGCTGCCCGGTGACATCATCTCCACGGGAACGCCGGCCGGCATCGGTCCGCTCGCCGCCGGCGACACGGTAACCATCAAGGTCGAGGGGGTCGGCGAGTTGACCAACACGGTGCAGGAACCCGAGACCACCTTCGCGCAGGCCTTCAGGCCTGCCATCCACGGGAGCCCATAGTAATGAAGCTGTTCATCGATTCCGGAAACCTGAAAGAGATCGAGGCGCTGGTGCCGCTCGGTATCATCGACGGCATCACGACCAACCCGTCGCTGCTGGCGAAGGAGGGCGGCGACTACCGGGGCCTGCTCAAGCGCATCTGCCAGATCGTCAAGGGGCCGACCAGCGCCGAGGTGGTGGCGACCGACGCGGACGGCATGGTTCGCGAAGGCCGCGAGCTCGCCGCGATCGACGAGCACATCGTGGTCAAGGTGCCGTTCACGAAGGCCGGCGTGATCGCCTGCAAGACACTGGCGGAAGAAGGGAACAAGGTGAACGTCACATTGATCTTCTCGCCCACGCAGGCGTTAATCGCGGCAAAGGTCGGCGCGACGTACGTGAGCCCGTTTGTCGGCCGGCTCGACGACATCGCGACGTCGGGCATGAACCTCATTGCCGAGATCGTCGAGATTTTCGGCAATTACGAGTTCACGACCGAGGTGCTCGTGGCCTCCGTCCGCCACTCCATCCACATCGTCGAGGCCGCGCGGATGGGGGCGGACATCTGTACCTGTCCGGCCGCGGTGATCGAGGGCATGTTCAAGCACCCGCTGACGGATATCGGGCTCGAGCGATTCCTGAAGGACTGGGAAAAGGCGGGCCTGCGATAATCGAGCCGGCCCGTGCCGCCACCCCTCCTCGGATCGCCGGGGTTCGTGGCGTCGGCCGACCACTCTGCACACCGCAATGGACAAGCTCACGTATCTCGAAGAACTCGAACGGCGGGCCGCGCTCGGCGGCGGGGAGGATCGCCTCAGGCGGCAGCACGAGGCGGGGAAGCTCACCGCGCGCGAGCGCATCGATTTGCTGTTCGACCCGGCCACCTTCCAGGAAGCGGACAAGCTCGTCACCCACCGCTGCCGTGACTTCGGGATGGAACAGCACGTCATCCCCGGCGACGGCGTCATTGCCGGGCATGGCCTGGTCGATGGCCGCCCCGTCTATGCGTTCGCGCAGGATTTCACCGTGTTCGGCGGCTCGCTCTCGGAAACCAACGCGGCGAAGATCGTGAAAGTCATGGACCTCGCGATGAAGATGGGCGCGCCGGTCGTCGGACTGAACGACTCGGGAGGGGCGCGGATCCAGGAAGGTGTGCTCTCGCTCGGCGGCTACGCCGACATTTTTCTCCGGAACACGCTGGCGAGCGGTGTGATCCCGCAGATTTCGGCGATCATGGGACCTTGCGCCGGCGGCGCGGTGTACTCACCGGCCATCACCGACTTCAACATCATGGTGGAGGGCACGAGCTACATGTTCGTGACCGGCCCGGACGTGATCAGGACCGTGACGCATGAAGAGGTGACAAAGGAGGAACTCGGCGGCGCCATGACGCACAACGCTACGAGCGGCGTCGCGCACTTCGCCGTCCCGGACGACCGCGAGTGCCTGCGGCTGATTCGTGACCTGCTGGGATATCTCCCCAGCAACAACGTGGACGACCCGCCGCGCCGCGAGACGGCCGATCCCATCGACCGGGAAGATGACGCTCTCGATCGCCTGGTGCCGGAATCCCCGAACCAGCCCTACGACATGCTGGACCTCGTCCACGCGGTGGCCGACGACGGCGTGTTTCTCGAGGTGCATCGCCATTACGCGCGCAACATCCTCGTCGGGTTCGCACGCCTCGGCAGCCGCCCGGTGGGCATCGTGGCGAACCAGCCCGCGCACCTGGCCGGGACGCTCGACATCGACGCCTCCGTGAAAGCGGCCCGGTTCGTGCGGTTCTGCGATGCGTTCAACATCCCGCTGGTCACATTCGAGGACGTTCCGGGGTTCCTCCCGGGGACACGTCAGGAGTACGGCGGCATCATCAGGCACGGGGCCAAGCTGCTGTTCGCCTTTGCGGAAGCCACCGTCCCGAAGCTGACCGTGATCACGCGCAAGGCGTACGGTGGGGCCTACTGCGTCATGTCGAGCAAGCACATTCGAACGGACGTCAACCTCGCGTGGCCGGCGGCCGAGATCGCGGTCATGGGGCCGGAAGGGGCGGTGAACATCCTTTACAAGCGGGAGATCGACGCCGCCGCCGACAAGGAAGCCGCCCGAGCGACGCGCGTGGCCGAGTTCAAGGAGAAGTTTGCGAACCCATACGTCGCGGCCTCACGTGGCTTTATCGATGAGGTGATCCGCCCCCGGCAGACTCGCGCAAAGCTCATTGCGGCGCTCGCAGGTCTGGAAACCAAGCGGGACAAGAATCCCCCGAAGAAGCACGGCAATATTCCCCTGTAGAGGCCGGGGCACCAGGGCGGCTGCCAGGGCCGCCACCGCCGCCCCTGCGAAGGGGCGCGAGTCGAGCCCTGGCGCTGGTACGGAACCTGCTGCGCCGTGCCATAATTTACGGAAATCGCTGTGAAAATTCTAGTTGCCAATCGCGGCGAGATCGCCGTCCGCGTAATCCGTGCGTGCCGCGAGATGGGCATTCCGACCGTCGCCGTGTATTCCGAGTGCGACCGGCAGGCCCGCCACGTGCGCGAGGCCGATCAGGCGTTTGCCATCGGCCCTGGCGAGGCGGCGAAGAGCTACCTGCGTATCGACGCCATCGTCGAGGTCGCCCGCCGGTCTGGCGCGACCGCCGTGCATCCTGGCTACGGATTTCTCGCCGAGAACGCCCGCTTCGCTGCCGCGTGTCGTGACGCAGGCCTGACCTTCATCGGCCCTTCACCCGAGGCGATTTCCGCGATGGGCAGCAAGACGGCCGCGCGAAAAATCGCCCTTGAGGCCGGCGTGCCCGTCGTCCCCGGCACCGAGACGCCATTCGACGCGGAGGCGTCTGATGAAGAGATGCGCGCCGCCGCCGACCGCGTCGGCTATCCCCTCGTGGTCAAGGCCGTCGCCGGTGGCGGCGGCAAGGGCATGCGCGTCGTGGACGCGCCGGCGGCGTTGATCCCGGCCATCCACACCGCGCGGTCGGAGGCCGGATCGGCCTTCGGCGATAGCGCGGTGTACCTCGAGCGGCAGATCGTCAAGCCGCGCCACATCGAAATTCAGTTGCTGGGGGATGCCCACGGCACCGTCATCCCCTTTGTCGAGCGCGAGTGCTCCATCCAGCGCCGGCATCAGAAGGTGGTCGAGGAGTCGCCCTCGCTGGCCGTAACGCCCGACCTGCGGCGCCGGATGGCGGCCTCCGCCGCGGCGGTCGCGCGCGCTGTCGGCTACACGAACGCCGGCACCATCGAGTTTCTGCTGGACGACGACGGGTCGTTTTACTTCCTGGAGATGAACACCCGGCTGCAGGTCGAGCACCCCGTGACCGAGATGGTCACCAGCATCGACCTCGTGCACTGGCAGATCCGCATTGCGCGCGGCGAGCCGCTCGACATCGATCCCGAGCGCGCGCTGACACCGCACGGTCACGCAATCGAATGCCGCATCTATGCCGAGGATCCGGATCTCGGCTTCATGCCGTCGCCCGGGCTCATTCGCGGCATCCGGCCGGCCGCCGGGCCCGGCGTGCGTGACGACGGCGGAGTGAGCGAGGGGTATACGGTCCCGGTGTTCTACGATTCGATGATCGCGAAGCTCGTCGCGCGGGCGGCCGATCGTCCGGAGGCCATTGCCCGGATGGCGCGCGCGCTGGCGGAATACGAGGTGCTTGGCATCCGCACGACGATCCCGTTCTTTCTGTGGCTGATGCGCCAGCCGGATTACATCGAAGGGCGTTACGACACGACGTACCTGGATCGCCTGCTGGCCAGCCGGGCGGGCGAGAGCTTCAACGAGCTGACGGAGGCCGACGAGGAACTGGCGGCCATGGCGACCGGCCTCGATGCATTCATGCGCGCACGCGCGGTCGCGGGAGGGGACGGTCCCGTTCGGCTCCAGGGCATGTGGAAACACGCGGCACGACGCGAGGCACTCAGCCCGTGACGTTCGAGATCGACGTCAACGGGCGCACGCGCACGGTCGCGGTCGAGCGGACAGCCGGCGGTCGCTACCGCGTTGTCGTGGACGGCCGGGCCCACGAGGTAGACGCCGAGCGCGTCGGGCTCTACGGCCTGTCGCTGCTCGTCGATGGCGCGAGCGGCGTGAGCCGGCACGTGTCGGTGGCGCCCGGCGGGGCGCCCGGCGAGGTGCTCGTTGGTCTCGAAGGGCGGACTGTCGCGGCGATGGTCAACGGGCGCCGGAGGGGTCGGGTGTCGGCCGACGCCATCGGGGCGCATGGCGAGGTGACGATCCCGGCGCCGATGCCCGGGCGGGTTCTGCGGGTCCTGGTCGCGCCCGGCGATGACGTCGCTGCACGTCAGGCGCTGCTGGTGGTCGAAGCGATGAAGATGGAGAACGAGATCCGGTCGCCCAAGGCGGGTCGCGTCAAGGACGTCAGCGTCACCCCAGGCATGTCCGTCGAGGCCGGCCGGGCGCTGGTCGTGATCGAGTAATCGGGGTGCGGCAGGGTGCGACAGGGTGCGGCGGGACGTGGCAAGGCGCAGGGTGCGGCGCAGTGCACGGTGCTGAAAAGTGCCACAGACGCAATCGGGCGTACCCAGCCGCACCCTCTACCAGGCCGCACGCAGTTCGCACCCAGCCGCACCCTCTCGCACCCTGAGTTATGGAAGAAGAACACCAGACCCCGGAGCCGGTGCCAACGCCCGCGCCGCGTCAGCGACGCCGGTGGCGGCGCGTGGGGCTGCGCGTGCTCGCGGTGCTCGTCGCGATCGTCGCGGGGCTGCTGGTCACGTTCTTCACGTACGATGTCGGCCCCGAGCTGCGCGAGCACGCCGAGCGCGCCGGTTCGAACTACCTGGACCGCCGGCTGCATATCGGCCGTCTCTCAGCGACGCTGATTCCCGGGGTCTTCGTCGTGGAGGACGTGGTCATCGAGGGCCTGGAGCCCGATCACCGTCCGTTCCTCACCGCCAGGACGATCACCCTGGAGTTTCCGTGGTGGAGTGTCTTCAGGCGCACCGCGGACGCGCGGCGCGATCTCACCATCCGATCGGTTGAAATGACCGACTGGAACGTCGTCATCGAGACGTGGCCCTCGACACCCGAGTACCCGAACGGCCGGCACAACCTCCCTCGCTTCAGGCCCGAGCCACGGCCGCGGACTGAGCCGGGGCGCTTCCGGCAGTGGTTCGGTGACGTGACTACCACCCTTCGCTCGGTGGTGGCGTCGCGCGGGCACCTGGTCTACGAGGACCACGGGACCCCGTGGAGCATTACGACGCCCGACCTGCGCGTCACGTTGAGCCGGGCGTTCAACGATTACCGTGGAACCGTGTCGTTTGTCGACGCCACGATCGAGATCCAGGCGTACGAGCCGTTCAGCGCCGGCATGCAGGGGCGCTTCACGCTCGACGGATCAGACATTCACTTCGATCGCATCGACCTGGTGTCGGACGGCGCACGGTCGGTGATCGACGGCGACCTCGACATGGCCAACTGGCCGGAGCAGATCTATCGGATTCGGTCAAAGGTCGACATTCCCACGCAGAAGGAGATCTTCTTTCACGGCCAGGACTTCATGGCCAGCGGCGACGCGGACTTCGAGGGCACATTCCACCTGTTCAAGGGCGGCCGCGAGCTGAAGGGGACGTTCAGCAGCCCGATGGTGGGGGTGAACGACTGGCGATTCCCCGACTTGCGCGGTGAGGTGTTGTGGGTGCCCGAGAAGATGCACGTCACCAACGCGCGAAGCGGGCTCTACGGCGGCACGGCACGCTTCGACTACCTGCTGGCTCCGTTGAACCAGCCCGGCGTCACGACGCGGGCCGTCTGGGACGTCGAGTACGAACAGGTCGACCTCGCGCGGCTGACCGACTTTCTCGAAACCGAGGGGCTTCGCCTGAGCGGGCGCGCGTCGGGTCGCAATCGCCTCGAGTGGCCGCTCGGCGGCTGGGCCGAGCGACGCGGCGAGGGCGTCGCGACGGCGCGGGCGCCCGACGGCATCACACCGATGACCCGCGAACTGGATCCGGAGGTGGTCGCCCTGCGCGCGTCGCTTCCGCCAGAGGCCGGGCCATTCAACCCGAACCTGCCGCTGGGGTACGTGCCCGTCGCGGGCCGAGTCGAGTACCGGCTGGACCCCGCGTGGATTACCCTTGCGCCCGGCTGGGCCGCCACGGAGAAGACCTACGTCGCGTTCGAAGGGCGAACGGCTTACGGCGAGCGTTCGCACATTCCGTTCCACGTGACGAGCCTCGACTGGCAGGAGAGCGACCGCGTGCTGGCCGGCATCATGACCGCCTTCGGAGCGCCGACCGGCGCCGTGCCGATCGGCGGTTTCGGGGAGTTCGACGGTGTGATGCTCGAGGCCTTCGGCGCGCCGCGCATCGAGGGGCGGTTCAGCGGCGAACGCATGCGCGCGTTCGACGTCGTCTGGGGCCGCGGCGCCGCCGACATCATCGTCGAGGACGGCTACGTGCTCGTCGAGAGCAGCTCGGTGACCGAGGGAGATTCGGAGATCACCGCCACCGGGCGCTTCTCGCTCGGCTATCCCCGGCGTGACGGGGGCCAGGAGATCGACGCCGCGGTGACCCTCAACCGCCGGCCGCTTGCAGGCCTGCGCCGCGCCTTTGCGCTCGACGACTACCCGGTGGATGGTTTCGTATCCGGCGAATATCTGATTTCCGGGTTCTACGAGACCCCTGTCGGCACCGGGCGCCTCGTAGTCGAGGATGGTGTCGCCTACGGCGAGACATTCGACCGGGCCACGTCACCGCTGCAGTTCGAAGGCAACGGGGTGCGGCTCGAGGCGCTGGAGATCGGCAAGAGTACCGGCACCGTGACCGGCGCCGCGTGGGTGGCCTGGGAGGGCAGCTACTCGTTCAACGTGGACGGGCGCCGCATCCCGGTGGAATCGCTGCGGACGCTGGAGTTTCCGACCGCCCCGCTGTCGGGACTCCTGCAGTTCAATGCCACCGGCGCCGGGACCTTCGAGGTGCCGAGATACGACGTCCGCCTGCGGCTCGACGACCTGTTCGCCGGCGACGAGGGCATCGGGCAGGTAACGGGCCGGCTCGGGCTGCGCGGGGAGCTGCTGACGGCGGAATTTGACGCGATCTCCCCGCGTCTCCAGGTCTCCGGCTCGGGCCGGATCGCGCTCACGCCCGAGATGGACGCCGAGATGACGTTCCGCTTCACCGAGACGTCGCTCGATCCTTACGTCCGCTTCTTCGAGCCGCGGCTCTCGCCGTTCACGACGGCCATCGCCGGCGGCAGCCTCCGCGTCGTCGGCGAGCTGACCAATATCGCGCATCTCATTGTGGACGCGCGCGTGGACCAGCTCGACATGAAGCTGTTCGACTACCCGCTCAGCAACCGCGACCCGGCGACCGGCGCCTACCGCCCGCTGGAGTTCGCGATGCAGCAGCACGAGCTCGACATCCTCCAGTTCCGGCTGTTCGGCGAGGGCACGCAGCTCGAGGTCGGGGGCGCCGTGAACCTGTTCGATTCGACGCTGGCGGTCACGGCGTCGGGCGATACGAACCTGGGGATCCTCCAGGGATTCTTCCGCGACATCCGCAGCTCGGGCAGCGCGCGGCTGCAGGCGGAAGTCGAGGGCAGCCTCGACGAGCCGATCTTCGAGGGGAGTGCGGAGATTCTCAACGGCCGGATCCGGCACTTCGCCCTCCCGCACTCGCTCGAGGTCATCAACGGCACCGCGCGGTTCGACGCGACGGGCCTGCGGATCGACGGGATCACGGCGAAGCTCGCCGAGGGAGACGTGGTTTTCGCCGGCCGTATCGGCCTCACCGGATTCTATCCAGGCGAGATCAACGTCTCGGCGATCGCCCAGGACATCCGGCTGCGATATCCCGATGGATTCCGCTCCCGCATTGATGCGGACCTCCAGCTGATTGGCGACCTGACATCGCTCGAGCTGAGCGGCGACGTCACGGTGCTCGACGCCACCTATACGCGTCGCTTCGAATTGAATCCGGATCTCTTCGGCCGCGGCACGCCTGCCGCCGTCGGCGGGCCCGCTGCCGCCGCTGCCGGTCCGCCGGTTCGCTACGACGTGCGCATCGTGGCGCCGCAGGGCAGCCTGCGCGTGGAGAACAACATCGCGCGCCTGGTTTCGAGCGCCGAGCTCCAGCTTCAGGGCACCTACGACCGCCCGGTGCTCTTCGGGCAGGCTGACATCGAGCGCGGCGACCTGCTCTTCGAGGGCAACCGCTACGTGGTCAACCGCGGCACGATCAGCTTTTCGAATCCGCAGAGGATCGAGCCGTACTTCGACTTCGAGGCGGAAACCCGGGTGCGCTTCCCGGGCCAAACCTATGTCGTCACAGTCGCGGTCAACGGTGCGATGGGGGCGGCGGCGATGCCTGTCGTCACCTTCAGCTCGGATCCTCCGCTTTCGACCGTCGATATTTTCTCGCTGCTGCTCGGCGAGACCGACGCGTTCGCCAGCGGCACCGCCGAACTGCGCAGCCTGAGCGCCGCCCGTTCGGAGGAAGAGCTGCTCAGGGCAGCTGGCGCGCGGCTGCTGGGCGGCGCCATCTCGGCACCCGTGGGCCGCGTCGTCGAGCAGACGCTGGGCCTCGACACCGTGCAGATCACCCCGACGTTCGGCGGAGCCGAAAGCGATCCCTTGTCACCGTCGGCGCGGCTCATCATCGGAAAACGCCTGTCGAACCGCGCGTATGTGACATTCGCGCGCGCGCTCGGCAATGTCGTCCGCGACCAGAGTATCGTGCTCGAATACGATCAGAGCGAGCGGCTCGGCTGGGTGCTGACGCAAACAGGCGACCACACGTTCGCGGTCGACTTCAGGGTGCGCCGAAGTTTCTAGGGCTGCGGAGTGACACGATTGACCAGCGCACTGGATGCTGTTCTTTTGAGAGCCGGAAATCTGGCGCTGAAAGCTGACGGGCGTGCCCTGCTGCTCGGCGTCATCCTCCTTGTCGCGCCGGGTGTCCCGGCCTCGGCCCAGGTCGCCGAGCCGGCGCAACAGCCCGCGTCGTCCGCCTATATCGGCCGGACGATTGCTGCCGTGCGCCTGGTGATCGAAGAGCGTCTGACCGACGATCCTGTGCTGCGCGATCTCGTGCAGACCCGGGTGGGGCAGCCGCTTTCGATGGTGAACGTCCGCCAGTCGATAGCCCATCTGTTCAGCCTGCGCCGGTTCCAGGACGTGCAGGTCGAGGCTCGACATGCCGAAGGCGGCGTGGAACTGGTCTACAACCTGGTGCCGCTGCGGACGGTGTCGCGCGTCGCGTTCCGAGGCGACCTCGGGCTGTCGGAGGGCCTGGTGCGCCGAACGGTGACCGGTCGGTTCGGGACCTCCCCCCCGCTCGGCCGCGCGACCGAAATCGCGCGGATTCTCGAAGAACAGCTGTACCCGGATCACGGGTATCTGCGCGCCAGCGTTGAAGCGGTCCCGGTCGAAGACCGTGAGCCGGACCGCATGGTGCTGGTCTTCGAGATCCAGGCGGGGCCGCGGGCGTTGATCGGCGATGTTTTCCTCAGCGGCCAGCTGACCGATGCCCCGGCATTTCTGCGGAAGGTGGGCGCCGTCAGCGGCGCGCCCTACCAGCCGCTGAGGCTCAGCGACGGGATGAACCAGTACGTCGACAGCCTCAGGCGTGCCGGCCGCTACGAGGCGAGTGCGTCGTACCGCCCGATCATCTCTGAAGACCGGACGGTCGTCGGCTTGAACGTCGATGTCGAGCAGGGACCGATCGTCACGGTCCGCTTGGAAGGTGATCCGCTGCCGTCCGATCGGCTCGAGGAGCTCGTGCCGGTCAGGCGGGAAGCCTCGGCCCACGAGGATCTGCTCGAGGATTCCGAGCAGCGCATCAGGAATTACCTCGCGCAGCAGGGCTACTGGCGGGCGTCAGTCAGCCACCGGGCGGAGGAGGAAGGCGACGACCGCCGCACGGTGGTCTTCACCATCAACCGCGGGCTCCAATACCGCGTCGCGGACCACGTCGAGATCACGGGCAACCAATCCATCCCGTTCGAAGAGCTGCGACCGATGCTGGCGCGTCTGCAGGCGGGCGACCTCTTTGTCTCGAACCATCTCGACGCCGCGGTTGCCGCTATCGAGAACCTGTATCTCGGCCGGGGGTTCGCGCAGGTGTCGGTCGATGCCGGCGCCAACGAAACGAATCCCACCCCGGCGGGCGTCGGGCAGGTCAGGCCAGTAATCTCGATCGCCGAAGGCCCGCGGACCATCGTGGGCGAGGTGACGTTCCTGGGCAACGAGCACGTCACTGCCTCGAGGTTGCAGTCGCTCGTGACCCTCGGCCCGGGAAGTCCGTATTTCGTGCCGCGGCTGGCCGATGATCGCGAGCGCGTCTTCCTGGAGTACCTGAACGAAGGCTTCGCGTCGGTGGACGTCCAGGTGGCGCCGGTGCTCTCCGACGACGGGACCAGCGCCAGCCTCGTTTACCGTATCGTCGAGGGGCCCCAGACCATCGTCGACCACATCCTCATCATCGGGAACACCCGTACGAATCCCGACATCATCCGACGCGAGCTGATGTTCCGTGCCGGCGAGCCGCTCGGCCTGGCGGACCTTGTGGAAAGCCGGCGCCGCCTCTCGGCGCTCGGCCTCTTCCGGCGCGTGCAGATCACGGAGATCTCGCATGGCGGGACCAACGAGCACGACGTGCTGGTCACCGTCGAGGAGGCGCCCTCGACGACCCTCAGCTACGGCGGTGGCCTGGAAGCGAGCCTCCGGCTGCGCCGTGGTGCCACGGGCGAAGCCGAGGAGCGCCTGGAGTTTGCCCCGCGCGGCTTCTTCGACGTGGGCCGCCGCAACGTCGGGGGCAAGAACCGCTCGATCAATCTCTACACGCGGGTGAGCCTTCGACCCGATGATGCAGCCGATGAAACCGATGGCAGCCGCTTCGGGTTCAGTGACTACCGCGTCGTCACGACCTACAGGGAGCCGCGGCCCTACGGTATCAACGGTGACCTGACGATGACCGGAGCCGTCGAGCAGGGGGTTCGAAGCTCGTTCAACTTCATCCGGAAGGGGGTGACGGCCGAACTGCACCGGCGGATGTCCCCGCGGGTGCGGACGAGCGCGCGCTACACCTTCGCGACCACCCGCATTCTCGATGCCCGGCTCGGCGACGAGGAACAGGCGCTCATCGACCGGATTTTTCCACAGGTGCGGCTCTCGACGGTCGCCGCCGCGATCTCGAGGGACACGCGCGACGATGTGCTGGAGCCCACCCGCGGGACGTTCCTCAGCTTCGACGGGAGCCTGGCGGCGCGGGCGCTGGGGGGCCAGGTGGGGTTCCTCAAGGGCTATGGCCAGGCGCTGTGGTTCACGCGCCTGCCGGGCCGGCGGAACGTCGTCTTCGCCAGCCGCCTGGCCGTCGGTCTTGCGGACGGCTTCGAGCGGACGGTCTTGCAGCCGAACGAGGAAGGGCAACTGGTCGAGACATCCATCGAGGAGATCCCGGCGAGCGAGCGCTTCTTCGCCGGCGGCGACACCACGATCCGCGGTTTCGCGCTCGACCGGGTCGGCACGGGCAACACGATCAGTTCACAGGGCTTTCCCCTCGGCGGTAACGCGGTGCTGATCATGAACGGCGAGTTGCGCGTGCCGGTGACCACCAACCTCGGGACCGCGTTTTTCCTGGACGGGGGCCAGGTCTTCGAGCGTGTGACCAATTTCGGCCTGGCCGACCTGCGCGGAAGCGCCGGATTCGGGGTGCGCTATCGATCACCACTCGGCCCTATCCGACTCGACCTCGGGTTCAAACTGGATCGGCGGGAGGTCGCCGGCCGCCTCGAACGGGCCAGGGGTTTCCATTTCAGCTTCGGACAGGCGTTCTGAGCCAGGGATGGCACGGTTCACACGAAGATGTCACATGATTGAGCGCCTCTCGTCCCGTCTCACCGGCGTGGGAGCGTCCGCGTTGAGCCGGAAGGTGCTCCCCTGCCGGCGCCGCGTCAGTCGGATGTCTGTCGCCGTGCTGACCGCGGCGGTCTCGCTGGGTGGAGTCGCACACGGCCAGATCATCGACCGGGTCATGGCAGTCGTCAACGGCGCGGTGATCACGCAATCGGACGTCGAGGCGGTGGTGCGCTTCGGGCTGACGTCGCGACCTGCGGCCGGAACACCGGACCTCGTCGAACGGCTCATCGACCGTCGCTTGACGATGGTGGAGGTGAACCGGTACTCGCCGCCGGAGCCGGCAGCGGCGCTGGTGGAGTCGCGGCTCTCGGACGTGCGGCTCCGATTCGAGTCCCGGCAGGCGTTCGAGCGAGCCTTGGAGGAGGTCGGTATAAGCGAGGAGCAACTCCGCGGCTATCTGCGCGATGACCTGCGGATGCAGGTCTACCTGCGTCAGCGCTTCGGCGCCGCCTACCAGCCGGCCGAATCCGACATTCTGCAGTACTATCGGACGCACCCGAGCGAGTTCACCCGCAACGGCGTTCTTCTCAACTACGGCGAGGCGTATGACGACGCGCGGGCGGCCCTGATCGTGGCGCGCCGCGAGCAGCAGGTCCAGGACTGGCTGTCGGGTCTGCGCCGACGCGCCGACATCATCGTCCCCGCGGGCGCACGGGCGGGAGGGGGACTCTAACGGCTCGATGCCGTCCTTTCGGGATCACGGCGTGGGGTTCAGTGCCTGGAATCCCTTCGCAGGTCCCCGGCTGCTGCTGCGCTACCGCCTGATGCGCCCGCTGATGCTGTGGCGGCGGCCTTGGGAGCTCGTCGAAGACCTCGATGCTGGCGGCAGCACGCGCCTGTTGCGGATGCGCCCGGTGGGCCACGCCGGGTTTGCCTTCGAGCCAGGCCAGTTCTCATGGCTCATGACGGGGTCCAATCCGCTCTGGTCCGCACAGCACCCCCTCTCGAGGGCCTCGAGCGCAGAGCGGCCCGCCGACCGGACCATAGAATTCGGCATCAAGGCGCTGGGCGACTGGTCGGGGACGGTGGTGCCTGCGCTCCATCCTCCTGACCCTGCGCGACCGTGAGGACGCCCGTCCCGTAGTCCTGTTCTACGCGCGAGTTCCTCGTGGATCACGACGGTCCGTCGCCGGATGGTATCGCGCTCATCGTGAGCGCCGTGATGGAGTTGGACGCGCGGTCATCGCGCTGACCCAGTTGATTGAAGGCTGCTCTGGAGCGGCCCTACCTCTTGACGACGCGCACGTAATCGACCGCCGCGGCGAGCTCGCGCGGGTCACCGCCGAGCCCGACGTCAGCCGGACGCGCCGACCAGGTGAAGTCGAAACGCAGGCGGTTGACACCGGCCCGCCAGATGCCGGCGTCTGTGTCGATCTGGACGACTTCCCACCCGGGGCCCACCGGGAGAGGCGCGAGCTGGTGCCCGTTCACGAGCACGGTGAGCGCCTGCGGGGTGGCGCCCGGGAAGCCAAAGGCGTGGAGCCGGATCTGCAGCGTCGTTGGCGCGGCATGGTCGAGCGGAAGCAGGAGCGTGGCGCCCTGCGCGACCCAGCGGAACGTCGTGCCGTCGCCGCCGCGCTCCGCGGCATGCCAGCCAGTGCCGAGGACCCACTGGTCACCCGCACCGATGTCGATCCGCCCGTAGGGCTGGAGCGGATCCCCGTAGATCCGGTTGACCCCGAGCAGGTCGTACTGCGACGGCCCGACACGATTGCGCATGGCAAATCCGAGGCTGACCGGATACGTGAACGGATTGCCGAACCACCCGTGCAGTTCCCGCGCCTGCGCCGCGGACGTGTCGCCGAACGACACGGATTCCCCAATACGGACGATACCCTGGTGCGCGACGCTCATGAGCGCCAGATTCCACGCGGCGAGGAGCGCGCCGACTGCCGCCATAACCCGTCCGGGGTGCCGCCGAGCGGCCTCCACAGCCCACGCGCCGAAGGCCGCGACGCCAACGATGAACATGGGGATGGTCCCGTCGAACCGCCGCCCGCCGAAGCCCGCGCTGCCCCACCAGTCCTGCACGCTGGCGTTGAAGTAGGTCATCAGCGCGACGCTTGCGATCATCGGAAGGCCCAGCGCCGGCCGGCCGGCGGTGAATATCACCATGCCGATCGCCCCGAAGTAGAGCACCGGCGACCAGCTGAAGAGGCCGTTGCGCGACGAGAAGAGGATGTCGATGAGGTGCGGATCCCACCAGCGGATCTGCGGCCCCACGGGCGAGACCGCCAGCCAGCTCCCGTAAATCGAGTTCCACGCGATCATCTGCGGCAGGAAGCCGATGACCGCGCATACCGTGAACAGCGCACCCACGAGCAGCGTGCGCTTGACCCGCGCCATGTGGCCGGCGCGCCACGCGACGACCAGCATCACCAGCCCATCGGCGGCCGGCAGGATCGCGAACAGCGCATTCTGCCACCGGATCGTCGTCATGAATCCGGCCAGCAGCCCGAGCCACGCCCATTGCCGTGTCGTCCGCGCCCACCCTCCGTCCGCGTCAGTGCGCGTGGAGAGCCAGCCGAGCATGAAGGCCGACACGGCGGCCATCGACGGCGCATGCGTCATGCTGGGTTCCTTGACGATGTACCAGATCATGAAGGAGCCGAGAATCGTGATAGCGGTCGCCGTGGCGGCGAGCCGATCCGTATAGAAGCGCGCCGCGATGCGGTAGCAGAACCAGCAGCCGAGGAGGGCGTAGAACAGGCCCGCGACACAGACAGCCTGTCGGTACGGAAACGAGATGCCGTTGGTGCTGACGTCAGGATTCGTCCGGTTCAACCGGATCGCCACTGCGTGGCCCGCCGCGAAGAACGGCGACCAGACGATAGCCGGGCCAATCGTCCAGGCTGACTGGGCGTAGCCGGTGGGGGTCGGTTCAAAGAGGTGCGGCTTGTCGCCAAGGCCGAGCAGCTTGTAGTCGTTCGAGAACTCGACGTCCCCGTCGAACGTGATGGACCGCAGGTAGGCGAAGTAGTAGAAGCCGTCGCTTTGCAGGCGGGCTCCGAAGTGGAGCTGCGCGGCCAGCCCGGCGGCAAAGAGGAGGAGGAAGAGACGAACGACGTTGGTATGGGGCCCGGCCCCGCCGTAGGTTCGACCTGGCTTCGAGGGCGGTGCAGGAGGGGCCACCGTGGCGACGGCAGCGATCGCCGCGAGGGCGACGAGCAGCCACGGCTCAGGCGCGGCGCCCGCCAGGTTCAGCAGCGCGGAGTTGCGCGCGACGAGCCGCCCGGCAAGTTCGACGATGCAGCCGGCGAGCGCGAACCAGCCCGCGAACCGTACGATTGGTCCAATCAGCCTCAAGTAATCCCTCTGCCCTTGCCGCTCCCGCCCCGGTGAGATCTGCCGGGCCGCCTACGGCTTACTGCTTCGTACCCGGAATACCCTCAGCTCGGGCCCGGGGTGTTCGGCGGTGGGTGTGAAGCGCACAAGCTCCCGGCTCTGTTCGAAGATACGCATGTACTCCGCGTACTCCGCCACATGATTCTGCGGATTGGTGAAGTAGGGGCCGTAGCACTGTGAGGAGGCGACGAGATAATCCACGTCAGTATCGACATAATACGCGTAGTCCCGCTCTCGGAGCTGGCGGACGGTGGCGATCCGGTAGCGATCGGACGGCAGGTCGAACCTCTTGCACTCCATCGTCACGGAGGCTCCCTGCGGCACGTGCTCCGTGATCCAGCGGTATGCCAGATCGACCGTACCGGTGCGGCTGATCATCCGGTTCCATTTGACGGACTCGATGGCGGGCGGGAGCAGCGTCAGCACGGTAAGCGCCGTGATGAGCAGCGTTCGCGGCCGGCGCGGAATCTCGTACCGCCGCAGCAGGCTGACCCCGGAGACGACCGCCGCCCCCGCCAGGACGCAAACGAACGGCAGGAGCGGCAGCAGGTAGCGGCCGAAGATCAGTGCCTGTCGGGACACGAACCAGAAGTAAAGGACGGGAAAGACCACCGCGATGGTCCAGCGCACGCGGCCGGGACCCCGGATCGCGCGGACGATCCCGAACACAAGACCGCTGAGCACCGCGATCGTGGCCGGCCACTTCAGGCTGTTCTGGAGATGCTTGAACGAGATCGGCCAGCCGGGCTCTGGAGACCCGCCGGCGTAGCTGCCCGCGAGTTTCGCATAGCCATTGAGGAAGGCCGGCAGATCCAGCACCGTGTAAGGTGCGGCCAGGAGGTAGCCGGCGAGGCAGCCGCCGAGCACGCCCAGCGCGGCGGACAGCCGCGACGGCTTGGTTCCCGGTGACATCCACGCGGCAAGCAGCGGCAGCACGAGGACGATCCCGCCAGTATATTTCGTCGCGGCGGCGAGCCCGGCCGCCGCACCCGCCCAGGCGAAAGACATGGCCCGCTGGTGCTCGCTCGCCCTGAGCGTGAGCACGAACGCCAGCGCCACGAAGAAGGTCACGGGCACGTCGGTCAGCACGTAGTGCGACTCGCGCACGTGCAGCGGTATCACGGCCATCAGGGTGGCAGCAAACAGCGCATGTCGCGTACCCCAGCGCATGCCGGCGACATAGACGAGCAGGACGGTCAGCACGCCGAGCGTGGCCGTCACGGCGCGCCCCCACAGGTAAAAATCGACGGGTCCCACGTCCGCGAGCGAGCGCCAGGTGCCGGCCGTGGCGCCAAGGAGGAACTGGACGGTCGAGACGATGAGCTGGACGTAGATGTAGAGGGTGGGGTAGTCGAAGAAGTGCGGGTGGAAGTCGCCGCTCTTCATCATTCCCACGGCGCGGTTCATGATCTCCGGTTCATCGATACCCGGGGCGTGCGGGAGCCCCGCGCCCAGCCCCCAGAAGCGCAGCACGGCGGCGACGGCCAGAATGGCGACGAGCGTCAGGGTGGACTGGCGCATGTCGCTGGCTTCGCGCCATTCACGTTCGGCCAAGGAGACTCCTCAAGGTATAGAATCTTCCGGAGCAGAGCGCGCGTCGCGGCCTGCCGCGGGAGCGGCGTGGTATCTGCGTTGGTGTTCGTAGCCTAAGGCAATCTCGCGCTATTCCGCAACCGGAGAACACGACCCGTTCGCATGGATCTTCTTCTCGAAGCCACCCGCCGCGCCGAACAGCGCCATTTCTGGTTCAAGGGTTTTCGCAGCTTCGTGCGGCCGCTGGTCGCCGAGGCGCTCGTCGGCCGGGCTGCGCCCGAAATCCTGGACTGCGGCTGCGGCACCGGGGCGAACCTGAAGATGCTCGGCGAGTTCGGGCGGGCTTCCGGCTTCGATCTGTCGTGGCACGGGCTCGAGTTCGCCCGCGACTACGGCCAGCGCCGAGTGGCTCATGCGTCCATTACCGACATCCCGTTTGCCAGCGCCCGCTTTGACCTCGCGACGGCCTTCGACGTCCTCTACAGCCTTCCGGGCGAGGCCGAGGGAGCGGCGATACGCGAACTCCATCGCGTCCTGCGTCCGGGCGGGCACCTCATCGTCAACGTGGCGGCCCTCGACATTCTGCGCGGCAATCATTCGGTGTTCGGTGGGGAAGTGCGCCGTTCGTCGCGGCGACGGCTGCGGCGGGTGCTGTCGGAAGGCGGTTTCGAGATTCTTCGCCTCACCTACACGAACTTCACGCTCTTCCCCCTGATGCTCGTCGTCCGTACGGGGCAACGCCTCATCGGCCTGGCGTCGCCGGAAGAGGCCGGGACCGACATCGCGGTGCCGCCGCAACCCGTGAACGCGGTCCTGACGGGCCTCCTGCAGCTCGAGGCAGCGGCACTCCGCAAGTTCGACATGCCGGTCGGCAGTTCATTGCTGTGCCTGGCGCGCAAGCCGGTTTCGACCGGGAGGTGAGGGCCGCCCCGACGATAACCCGGCGGGGGCACGCCCCGCCCCGGCGAGCCCTATCAGCCCGTGGTGAAAGTCTGGCTGCATTCGACGGGCGATGCATCCCCGCGGGCTGCGTTGCTCCTCCCTCAAATACGCGCAGTATTCTCGGTCGTCGCGCCTTGCCCGCGGGGCGCCTCGCCCGTCT
>JACCRT010000038.1 GCA_013813355.1 Acidobacteriota bacterium
GCGTTGCTCCTCCCTCAAATACGCGCAGTATTCTCGGACGTCGCGCCTTGCCCGCGGGGGCGCCTCGCCCGTCTCGGTGCGACGCCAGACTTTCACCACGGGCTGTTATGCAACGCATCACGCGTCCAGGGGACTAGCGTTGCACGCGCCGGCGCTCCCGGCCGGTGATCCGGGCGACCTCGGACGCCAGCACGGCGGGCTCCATGGGCTTGGGCAGGTCGCACTGCACGTTGGCGAGCAGACGGGACCACCGGGCGTCACGCCGCGCAGCGGTCAGCGCCAGGGCAGGAATCCGGCCGCCGCGTTCTGCGTCGAGCGAGTGCACCTTGCCGATGAGTGAATAGGAATCCTGGTCGGGCGACGACGTGTCGCTGAGGAGCACGTCCGGCCGCCATGACTCGAGCGCTTCGAGCGCGTCCCCCACCGAGGCGACCGCCCGTACGACGGCGCCATGCCGCTCGAGGACCACCTGTACCAGTTCCCGGCCGTCTTCGCTCTGATCGAAAACCAGCACGCGCACGCCGTCGAGCGGCGGGCACGCAACGGCCGGGATGGTCAGTGAGGCGCGGCGCGGCGCACGACTGAGGAGCTCGGCTGGGTGCGACGGCAGCAACACGGTGAAGACGGCACCGGTCCCCTCGTCGCGATTGCGGGCGTGGATCTCGCCTCCCTGCAGCTCCACCAACTCGCGGACCAATGCCAGGCCTACCCCAAGCCCGCCGACGGCTCGCGTCGCCGAGGAATCGGCCTGCGTAAAGGGCCCGAAGATGCGCGGGAGGAAGGCGGGGTCAATCCCGGGTCCGCTGTCCTGGACGCGCAGCCACGCGTCGCCGGCCGAAACTCCGGCCGAGACCTCCACCGTGCCGCCCCGCGGGCTGAACTTGATCGCATTTGCGAGGAGGTGCCAGACGATTTGCCGGAGGCGATTGGGATCGCCGAGCACCACGACCGGATCGTCGGGCACGGCGCGCTCGACACGCACGTCGCGCGCGCGGGCCGCCGATTCCACAGCGGCGGCCGCGTGCTGCATCGCCTCGTTCAGCGTGGTTGGCTGGCTCTCCAGCTGGAGACGCCCGGTCAGCGCGCGTGATACGTCCAGCAGCTCCCCGGTCAACTGGGCCTGCAGCCGGATGTTGCGCTCGACGGCTTCAAGGCCCCGACTGGCCGTGACCTCGTCGAGCTTGCCCGTGCGCAACAGGTGGACCCATCCCAACACGGCATTGAGCGGAGTACGCAGCTCGTGCGAGACCGTGGCGAGGAACTCGTCCCTCATCCGGTTCGCGGCCTGCCCCTGGAGCCGTGCCTCCTGCTCCACGCGCGCCATCCCTTCTGCCGCGCGCCGGGCCGATCGCAGCTCGGCGACCAGGCCCGTCAGCAACAATCCCTGGATGACGAACAGCGCCAGATGGAGGGACGCCCCCGGGGCACTCGCGGGATCGTACCCCGCATCGATCGCCCCCATGAGCGCGCCAAGCACCACGGCGGCCAGCGCGGGCCCCGTCCCCGCAAACCATGCACTGGCCGTGACCATCGTGCCGAGCAGGAGAAAATGGCTCGCCTCGTCGACGGCACCGCCCGCGAGGCGATCCACGAGGAAGACAGCCGCGATGGCGCCAAGGGCTACCGCGTAGCGCAGCGCCACCGGCTGGCGCATGAGCGCGGAGGCCCGGGCAGGTTCGGAACTCGTCAAGGACATCGGCCGCGCAACGTGGCCCTCCACTGGGAACGTGCGCAACCGTGATGCCACGGGGCGGTCACGTCGACCCCGGCGAATCAGGCGCCGAGCCAGCCTGGGCGGACGCCTCCGACGCTGCAACGTTCTCGGTGACCGGCTCGGCCGTGGCAAGGGCCATCAGGGGGTCCGCCGTCCGCACGGGCCCCAGCACGTCGTCAATAAGACCGTACTCCCTGGCACGCGCCGCATCGAGGTAGAAATCGGTGCGCTTGGTGTCGCGGATGATCTGCCGCAGGGGTCGGCCCGACGCCTCGGCCAGGATGCGGTAGATTTGGTTCTGCATCTGTTTGAGACGTTCGAGATGCTGGGCCGCGGCCGTCGTGGACTGCCACCCCGCCCACTTCGCCGGCTCGTGGATCATGATCCACGAGTGGGGGAACGCGAGGCGTCGCCCGGGGCTTGCCGCCTGGAGCACCACCGAACCCATGGAGTAGGCCATGCCTTGCACGACTGTGGTAACCTCCACGCCCGTCGAGACCAGGTGGCGGATGGCATCGTGGATGGCCAATCCATCGGTTACGTTCCCGCCTGCGCTGTTGATGTACAGGGTGAGGGGGCGCCGGCTGTCGCTGGCGAGGTCGCGCAGGCGTTCGATGACGCTGCGCGCCGTATCCTTTTCGATATCGCCGATGAGGTAGACATCGCGCAGGCGATCCGACTCTTCTTTGCGGACCAGCTCCCGCACCGCCTCGACGAGGTCATGGATTAGCCGGTCGGTCAACTCGCCCATATTCGTACTAATCCCCTCGCACGCCGCGTGCCGGGTTCAGGAGAGTTGGCCCGGGTGCCGAACATTTCGCCTAAACCTGCGGGCCCGGATCTCCGTCCAATTGCACGTTCGCCCCCGAGCCGCCGGAGCAGGCGACTGGGTGGTCCGGTTTTCAGGCAGTCACAACACCGATGACCGATTTCGGGACGCTGCGGTCCCGGAAGCGGTCACCATCGGCGGTGCCTGGCCCGTCTTGGTGGCTATAAATGTTGTTAAAAAAGCACTTATGGACAATCTGGCTCGTGGCATTCAATTTGGTTCATCTGGACTGACGCCGGGGGTTTCCTTCCAGCCCGGCTCCAGGACAGAGGCTCTCAATGGTTGATATTGCACGTCCCGCGAGCGTCGTGCGCAAGAAAAAGATGCGCCGCGCCGCATACACGACCGTCGCGGTTGTGGTGGTCATTCTCATCACCATCGGCGTCTCCCAGTTGAAGCCCGCGGCGCCATCCGTTGAGCGGTCAACGGTCTGGGTCGAGACTGTGCGGCGCGGGGACTTCACCCGGCAGGTCCGTGGCGCCGGCACCTTGGTACCCGAAGACATCATGTGGATCTCGGCCACCACATCCGGCCGGGTGCAGCGGATCTTGTTGCGACCCGGCGCGCAGGTGCGCCCTGACACTGTCATTCTGGAGCTGACCAACCCGGACCTCGAGCAATCCGTCAACGACGCGCTGCTCGGCTATCGCTCGGCCCAGGCGGCCTACGAGAACCGCAGCACCGAGCTCGAGCGTGCACTCCTCAATCAGCAGGCGGAGGTCGCCGGCATCGAGGCCTCCTACAACGATGCGGCGCTGAACCTCGAAGCCAATGAGCAGCTCGCGAAGGATGGGCTCGTCTCGCAAATCCAGCTGAAACAGTATCAATCGCGCGCCGCTGACCTCAAGAACCGGTTGAGCACAGCCCAGCGCACGCTGAAGATGCAGGCCGACGGAATGAAGTCTCAGCTGGCGCCGCAGGCAGCAGAAATCGAGCTGCGCCGCGCGGCCTACCAGCTTCGTCAGAATCAGCTCTCCGATCTGAAGGTCAAGGCCGGGATGCACGGCGTGCTGCAGGTCGTCCCGGTGGAGGTCGGCGCGCAGGTGGGCCCGGGCACCAATCTCGCGCGCGTCGCCGACCCGAGCAACCTCAAGGCGGAGCTCCGCATTCCGGAAACGCAGACGCGCGACCTGCGCATCGGCCAGCTCGCCGAGGTCGATACGCGCAACGGCGTCGTGAAGGGCCGGGTCGCCCGCATCGACCCGGCCGCTGTAGGCGGCACCGTGGGGGTGGACGTCATCCTCGAGGACGAACTGCCGGCCGGCGCTCGCCCCGACCAGAGCGTGGACGGCACGGTCCTGCTCGAACAGCTCTCCGACGTGGTGTTTGTCGGCCGCCCTGCCATCGGGCAGGAAAACGCGACCATCACCCTTTACAAGCTCACAGCCGACGGCCATGCCGTGCAGACCCGGGTCGAGCTCGGCCGCAGCGCCGTCAGCGTCATCGAGATCCGCAGCGGCCTCGACCCCGGCGACCAGGTGATTCTCTCCGACATGTCCGCGCACGATTCGTTCGAGCGCATCCGCATCGTCAATTGATCTTTGGGCACGACCACGACAGCAACGACAGACGACAAGGAGCCACGATGACCACGTCCGCGCAACCGCTCATCCATCTCGATGGCGTGACCAAGGTGTTTTTCACCGACGAAGTCGAGACCCATGCGCTCGCCGGGATCCACCTCGAAATCAAGAGCGGCGAGTACATCGCGATCGCCGGCCCCTCGGGCTGCGGCAAGTCCACCCTGCTGTCGATCCTCGGCTTGCTTGATTCGCCGACGGAAGGACGCTACGTGCTGAACGGCAAGGAAGTCGCGGACCTGCCGCTCTCGGAGCGGGCGCGCGTGCGCAACCGCGAGATCGGATTCATCTTCCAGAGCTTCAACCTGATCGGCGACCTGAACGTCTACGAGAACGTCGAGCTGCCGCTGACCTACCGCGGCATGAAGTCGGCCGAGCGGAAGGAGCGCGTGATGGCGGCGCTCGAGAAGGTCGGAATGGCGCACCGCGCCAAACACCTCCCGAGCCAGTTGTCTGGCGGTCAGCAGCAGCGCGTTGCCGTGGCCCGCGCGGTCGCCGGCTCACCGTCGATCCTGCTGGCCGACGAGCCGACCGGAAACCTCGACTCCAAGAACGGCGAAGCGGTCATGGAACTGCTCCGCGAACTGCACCGGGAAGGCGCGACCATCTGCATGGTGACGCACGACCCGCGCTATGCCCGGCACGCCGATCGTTCCATCCACCTGTTCGACGGCCGGATCGTGGAGGAGGACGGAAGCAAGCGGGGCGAGAAGGAACTCGAGGACAGCGGGTTCAGGATCGAGCATTAACATCACATCTGACCCTTGGTTCCCGGCGAAGACCCTGGCATGCTCATCACCGATCACCTGAAGAACCAGGACGGCCTCGACCGCGAGCGCCCGGCCGTCAGACCCGCCGGGCCGCGCGTGCTGATCGCCGACGATCAGGCCGACGTCCTCGAAGCGCTGCGACTCCTGCTGAAGGCCGAGGGCTTTCAGCTCGAGACCGCCTCCTCACCGGCAGGCGCACTGGCCGCCGCCGAGGCGCGAGAGTTCGACGTCGCCATGATCGATCTGAACTACACGCGCGACACGACCTCGGGCGAGGAGGGGTTGAACCTGCTCCTGCGGATCCAGGGGATCGACCCGACGCTGCCGGTCGTCGTGATGACGGCATGGGGCAGCGTTGAGCTGGCCGTCGAGGCGATGCGCCGCGGCGCCAGGGACTTCATCCAGAAGCCGTGGGACAACGCCCGGCTGCTCGCCATCATCCGGACGCAAATCGAGTTGAGTCAGGCGCTGCGCAAGGGGCAGCGTCTCGAAGCCGAGAATTCGCTGCTGCGCGGGGAAGGCATGCCGCAGATCGTCGCCGAATCGTCGGCGATGCAGAGCGTGCTGCAGGTCGTCTCGCGGGTCGGCCCGTCGGACGCCAACGTCCTGATTCTGGGTGAGAACGGCACCGGGAAGGGGGTGGTCGCGCGTGCGCTGCACGCGGTGTCCAGCCGTGCGTCACGACCGATGACCATCGTCAACTCCGGCGGTGTGTCGGAGGGGGTGTTCGAGAGCGAGTTGTTCGGGCACGTGCGCGGCGCCTTCACCGATGCCAAGGCCGATCGCGTCGGGCGTTTCGAGCTGGCCGACCAGGGGACGCTCTTTCTCGACGAGATCGCGAACGTCCCGCTCAGCCAGCAGGCGAAGCTGCTGCGGGTGATCGAAACCGGTGAATTCGAACGTCTCGGCTCCTCCCGGACCCGCCGCGTCGACGTGCGCATCATTTCGGCCACCAACGCCAGCCTGGACGAGGAAGTAGCGGCCGGCCGCTTCCGCCAGGACCTCCTCTTCCGGCTCAATACGATTGAGATCCGGCTGCCGGCCCTTCGCGAGCGCCGCGAGGATCTGCCGCTGCTTGCGCAGCACTTTCTTCGCCAGCACGCACAGCGCTACCGCAAGCGGCTGACGGGCTTCGAGAGCGGCGCGATGCAGCTCCTGCTCGAACACTCGTGGCCGGGGAACGTCCGCGAACTGGATCACGCGATTGAACGGGCGGTGCTGATGGCCGCCGGGCCTCTCGTCAAAAGCGGGGACCTGGGCCTGCGTTCTTCCCGCGACGGCGCCGCCGCCCGTCTCGAGGACATGAGCCTCGAAGACGTTGAGTGCTTCCTCGTCAAAAAGGCCATGACGCGCTACGACGGGAACGTCAGCCAGGCGGCCAAGGCGCTCGGCCTCAGCCGCAGCGCCCTGTACCGCCGGCTGCAGCGTTACGGGCTATAGGGCAGCTGGCAGTAGGCAGTAATATCTTTCCTACTGCCTATGACGCGCCAACATCCGCGGCTGAGCCACGACCGGCGCATCCTGCTGATGGCCCTCGCCTCGGCGCTGCCAGGCGCGGCGATCTCCCTGATTTTCCTCTGGACCGGCGACTACACTCCCAAGGTCCAGTGGACCCTGACGGTGCTCATCGTGACGTTCTGCCTGGGTTTCGCCTTCGCGCTCCGCGAGCGCGTGGTGCTGCCGCTCCAGACACTCTCCAACCTGCTCGCGGCACTTGGCGAGGGGGACTTCTCCATTCGCGCCCGCGGTGCGCGCGGCGGCGATCCGCTCGGAGAGGTCATGTCCGAGGTAAACGCGCTGGTCGAGACACTCCGCCACCAGCGCCTCGATGCCCTGGAGGCCACGACGCTCCTGCGAAAGGTGATGGCCGAGATCGACGTGGCGGTGTTCACGTTCGACGAGGGTCAGACGCTGAAGTTCGTCAACCGGGCCGGCGCGCGTCTGCTGGCGCAGCCGTCGGAGCGCCTGCTCGGCCGCAGCGCGTCGGAGATCGGCATCGACGATTGCCTGGCCGGGGAGGCCCCCCGCGTGATCAATACGGCGTTCCCGGGAAGCGTCGGCCGCTGGGAGATCCGCCGGAGCCTGTTTCGGCAGGGCGGCAGGCCTCACGAACTGCTCGTCCTGTCGGATCTCAGCCAGCCCCTTCGCGAGGAGGAACGCCAGGCGTGGCAGCGCCTCATCCGAGTGATCGGCCACGAAATGAACAACTCCCTTGCACCGATCAAGTCCATTGCGGGCAGCCTCGGCACCCTGATCGAGCGCGACCCGCCGCCCGACGATTGGCGCGACGACGTGCAGCGGGGCCTGGCGGTGATCGGCTCGCGCTCCGAGGCACTCAGCCGGTTCATGAGCGCTTACGCCCGCCTGGCGAAGCTGCCCCTCCCGACGCTGGTGCCGCTGGACGTTGCCGCGATCGTCGATCGCGTCGTGACGCTCGAAAACGCGCACCACATCAGCGTCGCGGGAGGGCCGCGGCTCACGATCCAGGGGGACGGGGATCAGCTCGAGCAGCTCCTAATCAACCTGCTGCGCAACGCCCTCGACGCGGCACGCGAGACCGGCGGCGGGGTGACTGTGGGATGGCAGCGGCTCCCGTACACGACGCCTCCCTCGATGGAGCTCTGGGTGGATGACGAGGGCCCCGGCCTGTCGAACACCGGCAACCTGTTCGTGCCATTCTTCACGACCAAGCCGGGCGGCTCGGGGATCGGGCTGGTGCTCAGCCGGCAGATAGCCGAAGCGCATGGCGGGAGTCTCGCACTCCGTAACCGGGACGATCACCAGGGATGCCGGGCCTCGTTGCGCATTCCGCTCCAGGCGGCCGCTCACAGCCGCACCGAGCAGGTCGCCGTTTAGCGGCGCCAGGGTCCTTCGGCGGGATTGGCCGGGGCCGCGCTGGCCGGCGGCTCCAGCGGCAGGCGCACCGAGAACGTCGCACCCCGGTTCGGCCCGTCGCTCGCGGCGTCGATCGTGCCGCCATGCAGGTGGACGAGGTGCCGCGCGATCGACAAACCCAGCCCCACACCACCATGGGCGCGGGTGGTCGACGCATCGCCCTGGCGGAACGGCTCGAAAATGAACGGCAGCAGGTCGCGCCTGATGCCGATACCGTTGTCACGGACTTCGAGGACGACGCCGTCGCTCTCACGCCGCGCCGACATCCAGACAACGCCGCCGCCAGGCGTGAACTTGATAGCGTTCGAGAGCAGGTTCCAGACAATCTGCTCGATCCGTGCCGGATCCGCGCGGATCACGTCGAGGTCCGGCTGGCCATCCCACTCGATCCGCACCTGCCGGTCTTCGGCCACCGGCCTGACCGAGTCGAGTGCGGCACCCAGTACAGCCGCCAGGTCGATGTCCTGCAGGTCAAGCCTCAGGTGCCCGGAGACCGCATGCGACATATCCAGCAGGTCTTCGACCAGCTTCACCTGCACCTTCGCATTCCGGTGGATCGTGCGGAGAGCGTCCCGCTGCCGTTCTGCGGGAACGTGCCCTCTCTGCAGCATGAGGGACCACCCGAGGATCGCGTTCAGCGGCGTGCGCAGTTCGTGCGAGACGACGGCGAGGAAGTCGTCCTTTGCGCGGTTCGCGGCGCGCAGGGCCTCCTCTGACTTCCGCAGTTCGCGCGTCGTGCGTTCGGCAGCCTCCCGCGCACGGATCTCCGCCCGGGTCACGGTGAACAGCAGCGCCGAGAGCACGGTGCCGCCGCAGGCAATCAGCAGGACGAACATGCTGCGGAAGGTCACCCGGCGCGGGGTGGCGTTGCGCATGACGAGCGTCCACGGGCGGCCCGCCACCGACATCTCCCGACGCACCTCGAACCGGATAGGCGTCCAGGGTTCGTGCTCGGAACGGTGGAGCAGGCTGCCCCCGGCCGGGTCACCATCATAGACTTCCAGGTGCAGCCCCCCGTCCAGCCGCGTGCCGATCACGCCAGCCAGCAGGTCGTCAGCGCGGAAGGGGCTGTAGACGAAACCCAGCAGGCGCTCGCGCCGCTCCTCCGGGGTGGCCGGTACCGAACCTGCGTTGTACGCGGGCATGTAAATCAGGAATCCGGCCTGTTCAGGCCCCTTGCCCGCGCCTTCCTGGACCAGCCGCACACGTCCCGTCGCCGAAGGCTCCCCGGTGTCCCTCGCACGCTCCATCGCCGCGCGCCTGCCCGGCTCCGAGAACATGTTGTACCCAAGCGCCGCTTCGTTGAGGGTGTCGAGCGGTTCGAGGTACACGATGGCGTGAACGGGTTGATCGCCGGGTTGCTCGGGCCAGTAGTGGAACGGGAGGCCCGCCTGCCGCGCGCGTGCGGCGACGGCCTCGCGCTCTTCGGGACCGATGATCTGTGAAAAGCCGATCCCCTGGACACCGGGATACCGCCACGGCAGCTCCAGCCGTGCGACATAGGCCCTGAACTCTGCCGGGCTCACATCATCGCTGCCGGCGAACAGCCCGGTTCCCCCGCGAAGCATCGCGACGTAGGCTTCGAGGCGGCCCTCGATGGCGTGCTGCACGGTCGCGGCGACGTTGGCGAACTCGAGCGCTTCCTGGCTGCGGCCCTCGCGGTGCGCATACCAGGCACCAAGCAGTGTCAAAGCCAGACCTGCCGCCAGGATGACGCTGGGCAGGGCGGCTCGCGGAATCTTCCGGCGCATGACGAAGCATCTTATCTGAGCCGAGGCGTCGGCCAACCGGGCAAGCTCTGCTATCCTCGGGAGCACAGGAGGCACCTGACGGATGTGGGAGCGGCTCTTCGACGGCCCGGTACACCTCGAGGCGGCGGCGCTGGCAGTCGTGCCGACGCTTGTCGTGGCGTGGATAGTGGCACGGTTGGTCAAGCGGCTGGCGGCGGCAGGCCTTCAGGTCCTGCTGCAGGACACGCTTGCGCTGTCGAGCCCGCTGGTGCGTGCCCCCCTGCGGCTCATCAGCATGGCGGCGTTCGTGCTCACGGTCGCGGTCTTTCTCTTCCCGGCGTTCCAGATCGTCGGGCTCCGGCCGCGGACGGGCGTGGAACTCGCGCGCATCGCGGAGTGGACGTTTGCCTCCGGTCTGCGTATTGCGCTTGTCGTGCTCCTCGCCTATGCGCTCGTCCGGACGATCGCCCTGCTCGTCGCGCGCTTCCAGCACGAGGTCACGCAGGGGACGGGACTCGACGCGCTCGAACGGGCCAAGCGTGCGCGCACGCTGGGCGGCGTCATCCAGAACGCCACCACCGTGGTGATCGTCACGATTGCCGCCCTCACGGTCCTGCGCGAACTCCAGGTCGATATTGCACCCATCCTGACGGGCGCGGGCATCCTGGGCCTGGCAATCGGCTTTGGCGCGCAGACCCTCGTGCGCGACATCATCAGCGGGTTCTTCCTGATCCTCGAGGACCAGGTCCGCGTGGGCGACGTGGCCGCGATCAACGGAACCGGCGGGCTGGTGGAGGCCATCAACCTGCGCACCATCGTGCTCCGGGATGCCGAAGGGATCGTGCATGTCTTCCCCAACGGCGGCATCACGACCCTGGCGAACCGGACCAAGGACTTCTCGTTCTACGTGATCGACCTCGGTATTTCGTATGACGAAGATCCGGATCGGGTGTCGGCCGTGCTGAGGGAGACCGCCGCCGCGCTGCAGGCCGATCCAAAGTATGGGCCGAACATCCTGGCGCCGCTCGAAATCCAGGGCGTCGACGCGTTCGCGGACTCTGCCGTCATGATGAAGATGCGGATCAAGACGGTACCGCTCAAGCAGTGGGAAGTCGGGCGGGAGTTCCGGCGCCGAATCAAGAAGGCGTTCGACCAGCACGCGATCGAGATCCCCTTCCCGCAGCGGGTGGTTACGACCCGGCCGGCCCGGGCCGATCCGCCTCAGTAGCCGGACGTCGCGGCCGACGTGGGCTTCTGGCCCTGCGACTCCTGAACGATTTTCACGCCAGCGCTCGCGCCGACGCGGGAAGCGCCGGCAGCGATCATCGCCTTCAGCCCCTCCAGGTCGCGCACGCCCCCGGCGGCCTTCACCCCCATGTCGGCGCCCACGACCCGGCGCATCAGTGCGACGTCAGCCGGGGTCGCCCCTCCTGAAGCAAACCCGGTAGAGGTCTTGACGAAGTCGGCGCCTGCCGCCTTCGACAGGCTGCACGCGCTGATCTTCTCCTCGTCGGTGAGGAGGGCCGCCTCGATGATGACCTTGCTGACCACTCCGCACTGGCGGCAGGGATCGACGACGGCCTCGATGTCGCGTTCGACCGTGCGGAGATCGCCAGACTTCAGCGCCCCGACGTTGATCACCATGTCGATCTCGGTGGCCCCGTCATAGATCGCGCGCCGCGTTTCGTAGTTCTTGACGTCAGCCACGGTGGCGCCGAGAGGAAATCCGACTACCGAGCACACGCCGACGCCCGAGCCGCGCAGCAGGCGCGCCGCCAGCGACACCCAGGCGGGGTTCACGCATACGGTCGCGAAGTGAAACTCTGCGGCCTCGCGGCACAGCTTCTCGATCTCCCCCCGCGAGGCGTCCGGCTTGAGCAGGGTGTGGTCGATCATCCCCGAGACACCGGCAGTCGCCCCGCCGGCAGCGTGCAGGCCGATGCGGGACGCTCCCGCGTCGAGCACGCCCTGCAGCCGGTCGGGGCAGCAGTCTGACGTGACCGCGTGGCAGGCACACGGCCCCGCGGGCCGCCGGGGGGCCTGCGCCGCCATCACCTCCTCGGTGATCATGTCGATAAGACGCTGGAGATCGTCGGGGTTCATCATCGCCCGAACCGCTCCTCGAGCTGCCGAATCTTCGTGAGCCGCCGGATGTAGCGAGCCTCGCGCATGGGGGTGCCGAGCCACGTGTCCACGATTCGAATGGCCGCCTCGAAGCCCGGCAGCAGCGTCGAGCCGAGCGTCATGACGTTCGCGCCGTTATGCTCACGGGAGTAGCGCGCAATCGTTTCGTCGGCACACATCGCGGCCCGCACGCCGCGCACCTTGTTGGCGGCGATCGCTGACCCGATCCCGGCGCCGTCGATCACGATCCCGGCATCCGCTTCCCCGCGGGCGACCGACGTCGCCACGGCCCCTGCAATGTCCGGGTAATCGACCGCGTCGGTCGAGTCGGTCCCGACATCGAGCACCGCCAGGCCCCGCGATCGCAGGTGCTGCACGAGGGCCTCCTTCAGAACGATCCCGGTGTGATCGTTCCCAATCGTCACGCGGCGCACATCGGCCACTGGCGCCAGGTCCGCCGGGAGCCCAGGGTCCGCCGTTCCGGCCGGAATGACGGTAACCCGGCGCGCCGCGAGGGTGTCCTTCGCCAGCGGCGTCACGTGCCCGCCCGCGACGAGTTCGACCGTCGCCCCGACGTCGAGCGTCCGCGCATCCGCCTCGGTAATGATGTCAAACCGCTTCATCGATCACCGCACCCCGCCTGACCTATTCCTGCAACACGGCGATATACGGCAGGTTCCGGTACCGTTCCGCGTAATCTAGCCCATAACCAACGACGAAGTGGTCCTCGATCTCGAACCCGACATACTCCACCGTCACATCCACGAGGCGTCGCGAGGGCTTGCTCAGCAGGCATGCCGTCCGCAGCGACTTCGGCGCCCTGGCGCGCAGGATGTCCTGCAAGTACGTCAGCGTCAGGCCCGTGTCGACAATGTCTTCGACGATGATGACGTCACGACCTTCGATGCCGGTGTCGAGGTCCTTCAGCAGGCGAACCTCGCCGGTTGAACGCACGGCGTTGCCGTAGCTCGACACGGCTATGAAATCCATCGTCGCGCGCGGGCCCATGGCCCGCACCAGGTCGGCCATGAAGATGAAGCCGCCCCGCAGCACACAGACGAAATGAATGTCATCGTCGCCCGTATACGCGGCCTCCATCTCGGCTGCCATTTCAGTGATTCGCGACTGAATCTGCTCGGATGTCAGCAGCGCCCTCATCGAACCGCCTCCCGCACCCTGACGGCCTGCGCCAACGCGTCCGCGATGACCGAACGCTCGTCGAGCGTCAGCACTGTCCGATCCCGCATCAGCACGCGCCCGTTCACGATTGTGGTACGGACGTCGTCACCACGGGTCGTGTAGACGAGATGCGAGAGCGGGTCGTACATCGGCGTCTGCCTGGCGCTCGCCATCGACACGACGATGATGTCGGCACGCTTGCCGGGCTCGAGCGAGCCGATCGCATCAGCCATCCCGAGCGCCCGCGCGCCCTCGATGGTGGCCATCTCGACGGCCGTCCTGGCCGGGATGACGCGCGGGTCGCGCGTGGCATGTTTGGCCAGAAAGGCCGCGATCCGCATGGCTTCGAACATGTCCAGGTTGTTGTTGCTCGCGGCGCCGTCGGTCCCCAGGCCGGTGGGGATACCGGCCGCGCGCATCTCGACAACCCTCGCGGTGCCGCTCGCCAGCTTCATGTTGCTCTCGGGATTGTGCGCGACGCCGACGCCACGCCGGCGGAGCGTCTCGATGTCTTCGTCGGTGAGCCAGACGGCGTGCGCCGCGAGCGTTCGGGGCCCCCAGAAGCCCAGCGATTCGAGGTACTGGGTCGGCGACTGCTTGTGCCGCTCTTGCGACGTCTTGACCTCATCAGCGGTCTCAGCCAGGTGAATGAGCACCGGCACACCCTCCCGATCCGCCAGCGCCCGGACCGCCTTGAGCGTGTGCGCATCCAAGGTGTACATCGCATGGGGCGCCAGCGCCGGCACGATGAGGTCGTCGGACTTCCACTGCCGGATGAACGCCTCGGCGCGCGCCAGCGCCTGAGCGGGCGTCCTGGCGTCAGCGACCGGGAACTGGATGATCGTCTGGCCAAGCACGCCGCGCAGTCCGGCCTCCTTCGTGGCTGTCGCGATCTCCTCCTCGAAGTAATACATGTCTGCGTAGGTCGTCGTGCCGGATTGGATCATCTCCAGCGTAGCCAGCCGCGTTCCGACGCGGACGAACTCGGGCGACACCGTGCTGGCCTCGGCCGGGAAGATGTACTTCTCGAGCCACTCCATCAAGGCGAGGTCGTCGGCCAGCCCTCGGTACAGGACCATCGGCGCGTGGGTGTGCGTGTTGATCAGGCCCGGCATGACTACCTGGCCCGTCGCGTCAATCTGCTCGGCCGAGGTGAAGCGCGCCGCAATCGCTTCCGGCGTGTCGATGGCGATGATGTCACGGCCGTCGATGGCGACGGCGCCCGGGTTCAGTATTCGCCCGGCCGGGTCCACGGTCACGACCGTCCCGCCGCTGACGATGAGCGAAACCCGCCGCTGAGCCGGCTGCTCCTGATCAAGCGGCGCGAGCCCGAGGGGCTGGACCGCCATGGCACCGGCCACTCCCAGGGCGACCATGCACATCCTGAAGATCATGAGGGCAAATCTTATCACCAGCCCTGCCTAACCATCCGCCCGTCAGCCTGCCCTCGGCCTTCCACCTTCAGTCTTCCCCCTTCAGCCTTCCACCTTCAGCCTTCAGCCTTGTATAGTGTTGCCGTGCCAGTGCACCTCGTCGACCACCCACTCGTCCTTGACGCCCTCGCGACGTTGCGGGAGGCCTCCACCCCGAGCGAACTCTTCCGCCGGGTGGCGGTGCGCATCAGCCTGCTGCTGGCCACGGAGGCCACGCGCGACATCCCCGTCGTGACCGGCACGCTGCGGACGCCGCTCGGGCCGGCGGGATTTCGGCGCCTCGGCGGCGAGGTCGTGGTGGTGCCGGTCTTGCGGGCGGGGCTCGGGATGCTCGACGCGGTGCTGGAGCTGATCCCGGGCGCGCGGGTGGGGCACATCGGGTTGCAGCGTGATGAACTGACGGCGGTGGCATCACAGTACTACGCCAAGCTGCCTTCGAACCTGCGCCAGAGCTACGTGCTGATGATCGACCCGATGCTGGCCACAGGCGGCAGCGCCGTGGCGGCACTGGACCTGTTGCGGGACGCCGGGGCCCACGACATCCGGATGATCTGCATCGTTGCCGCTCCCGAGGGTATCGCGCTCGTCGAGCAGCATCATCCTGATGTCCACATCTACACGCCCGCGGTCGACGAGGGGCTCAACGATCACAAGTTCATCGTCCCGGGGCTCGGAGACTTCGGCGATCGGCTGTACGGCACGTAGCCACGGATGCATACGGATGGACAGGGATGAGCGCCGTCTCGGGGCGGACAGACGGCTCGGATCGACCGTCACACCTCGATGGCGCCATCGAACGAGAGACACCATGAAGCCCTCCAACGGGATCGCACACGCGGACAGACGCGGGCAGCATCGCACGGCCGACGACAGGTGGCGCACGGCGCTCACGTGCATCGAGCCGAATACGATTCTCGTCCGCGGCTACCCGCTCGACGAGATCATGGGGCGGCTGACCTTCGGGGAGTCGATCTACCTCCTCCTCATGGGCGAAGTGCCCTCACCCGCCATCGGCAGCATGATGGAAGCGATGCTCGTCTCGTTCATCGACCACGGCGCCACCCCTCCTTCGACGCTTGCCGCCCGGAACACGGCGACCACGGGCGCCCCTCTGCGTGCCTGTGTGGCCGCCGGCGTGCTCGGATTTGGCCGCTATCATGGCGGCGATATCGAAAGCTGTATGCAGTTTCTCGACAAGGGCCTCGACATCGTGCGGGGTGGCAGGACGTTCGTGGACGCCGCGCAGGAGCTCGTCGAGTCCTGGATTTCGGCCGGGGACACGATCCCGGGCTTCGGCCACCGGTTTCACACCCGCGATCCCCGCGCGGCCAGGCTGTTCCAGATGGCGCTCGAACTGGAGCTCGAAGGGGATCACGTCCAGATGATTCGAGCGGTCGAGATGGCCATGGGCCCTCGAAACGGCGACCCTCCCCTGCCCGTCAACATCGACGGCGCCATCGCCGCTGTGTGCGGCGACCTGGGCATCCCGCCGGTGGCCGCCAACGCGTTGTTCATCATCTCGCGCGTGCCTGGCATTGCGGCCCAGGCTCGGGAGGAGGTCGATCGGTACCCGCCGATGCGGCAAATCGATCCGAAGGACCACGTGTACGATGGCCCCTCGAAGCGGCGCTTGCCGGAGCGCCGCAAGTAAATTAGACTAGGGATTCTGCCTCAGGGATTGGGCGCTTGGCTCAGCGGTAGAGCATCGCCTTCACACGGCGGGGGTCGCTGGTTCGATTCCAGCAGCGCCCACCAATCCAACACTCACGCAACACGCGCACACCGCCATGGTGCTGACGGTGTGTTTGCCCCCTCGGAGGTGCAAACGGACGAGAGCCTTGCGAGCACGCCGCAGCGGCCCATCGCCGCTCGCAGCAACTATGTGCCGCCTGGTCCCCTGGCCTGGGCCGACAGCAGCTTGAGCAGCCTCGTGTAGTGCTCGTCGGCCTCGTCGAACGCCTTCCGGTAGTCTGCTTCGGAAATCTTCGCCCGGCGCCACTCGCCGTCGAACGTCATGGTCACATCGGCCCGCTCCCACGTATCCGGGGCGGCGCCATTCGAGGGCCGTGCGGCGAGGCCGTTGGCATTGCTGTCGGTCGCGAACACCCTGGTCCCGGGGACTGAGGACGAAAACAAGGCGAGATAGATGTCGAGGTAATCCCTGACCTGCAGTTTCTGGATCAGCAGTTCCGGCGCAGCGTATTGGGCGGACACGACGAGCAGCTGGCCGTCCTTGAAGTAGAGGGCGGCCACCCAGGTGGAAGGATCAGCGGGATCGACCGCGGCGATAGCGTCGAGCTTGGCGGCGTCCAGCAGGGCGGCCAGCTCCGTGGCGGCCGCGGTGGAACTCGGGCCCTGTGCATGTGCGACTGACGCACCCGGCACGGCCATGACGAGGCCGGCAAGCAGAACGGCCGAAGAAATCCGGGTGAACCAGCCAGAGTGCAACATGGTGGACCTCAACCTGTGGTGGAACGGTCGTTCTACCATGCGGGGACCGCCCGCGTAAAGCGGCGAGCGGGCCGGCAGCCGCTCAGCCAATGAACAAGGGGTCTTCTTCCTCGTGGCGCGCGGCTCGCGGCCGCATGTCGCGGAAGCCCCGGAAGGCGCCGAGGCCCGCCTTGATCGCCGCCACGATGGCCATCCCCTCGCGTGCCGGCATCACGATCGCCTGCTGGACAATCGACGCGGTTTCTTCGACCCGGCGGGAGAGGTCGGTCACGAGCACGTCCACCTTCTGCGCCTGGGCGGTCGCCAGGGCCGCTGTCCGGGTGGCGTCCTCCGCAATCGCATTCGCCTTGGCGACCAGGGGCCGGATTTCCTGCTGCACGAGGCTGAGCGCCTGCTGGGCCTGGCGCCCGACCCGCACGACCGCGATGATGGCGCCGATCTGGATCAGCGCCATCACCAGCGTCGCCGCCGCGATCACTCCGAGAAACAGGTCAGTCCAGCCGCCAGTCACAGGCTCTCCCCGGTGCCGGCCGACCCCGGCGCCGCCGCGCCTCGCGCCTGCTCGTACGCTTCCCGGCCGCGCTCCACGGCCGTCATCACCGTCGACTTCTGCCGCTCGACGAACTCCCGCCCCTGCCTGGCGGCGTCCTCGGCCCGCTGGCGGCCCTCGCGGGCCTTCTCACCAAGCACCCGGCGCGTCTCTTCGCCCGCAGCCGGCGCCATCAGCAGCGCCACCGCCGCCCCGGTGATCGCCCCGAGGACGAACGACACGATGACCGTCCCGGCCGCCCCGCTCTCGTCTCTCGCCATGCCCTACCCCCGAATCCGATGTGAATCCCCAACCCAATCTGCGTGAATCCGTGGCCCGCAACACTCGGCGTGCATCCGTGACCCGCTTGACTCTCTGCACCCGTGGCTTCGAGAACGTTCGCCCACTCCGTGGCGCCCCAGCGTCAACCCGCGGCTAGAAGATACTCACGCGGACGTTCAGATACCGCCGCGGATCCTTCCGGATGTCTGCCAGCAGCGAGCGCGCCTCGGTGATGGTCGTGTTCATGTTCTCATACAACTGCGCGTCGTGCAGCAGACGGCCGGCCGTTCCCTGCCCTTTCTCCAGGCTCGCCACGACGGCATCCACTCTACCCATCAGCTCGTTGATTCGATCGTACAGCTGCTGATCTGTCAGCAATTTACCGGCTGTACCCTCCCCCTTTTCGAGCCGGCCGCTGATGCGCTCGAAACTCCCCGTGGCCGCCGTCAGCGACTGCGCGAGGGCTTCGTCGTTCATCAACCGTCCCAGGCTCCCTTCCCCGGCGTTGATCCGGCGGGTCATTTCCTGGAGGTTGGCCAGCGAGGCGTTGAGCTGCCGGTAAGCGGCCGGATCCTTGGCGAGCAGGCCAATCGTCCCTTCACCGCGGCTGATCGTGGTCGCGACGTTCTCGGCAGCGTCCACGAAGCCCTGGATGTCACGGTACAGCGCGTCGTCGGTGAACAGTTTCCCGACGGTGCCCCGGCCGGCCCGCAGATCCTCCAGCATCAGGCGGGCCTGCTCGAGGCTCTGGGTGGCGCCCTCGGCCACGTCGGAGATCTGTCCGGCCGGACGCACGCTCTGGATGAAGTCTCCATCGACGAGGCGGCGTCCCTCGGCAGACGGGGTCACCTCGATGATGGGCTCGCCGAGCAGGCTCAACGAGCCAATCGTGGCGCGGGAGTGTTCGGTGATCCGCTCCTGCATCGCGTTGTTGACCTCGAGCGTCACCTCTACGGCTGCTTCGACGAACTCGACGCGCGTGACCTTCCCGACCTCCACGCCCGCGACGCGGACCACCGCGCCGGACTTCAGCCCCTGCACGTTGGTGAAGGTGGTCTTGAGCGCGTAGCGCTGCCAGGAGAACCCGCCCTGCCCGCCGACGGCGAGGATGAGCATCGTGGCCAGGGCCAGCGCGCCTGCGGCCAGGATGCCAATTTTCAACTGTGCCCAGGCAAGTGAACGGGTGCGAGCCATATCTGGATTTCCTCCCTACGACAGAAATGCGTCGATGTACCGGTCGCGTGCGGCGACCTCGCGCAGCTCGGTGGCGTTACCCTCGAAGGCAATGCGGCCGTCACGCAGCATGATGAACTCCGCCTCGTCGGCCTTGTCAGGTGTCGCGCGGTCGAACCGAATGCGGTCGCCGTCCTGTACGGCGCTGTGCTCCGCCACGTAGAACGCGTCGCGAAGCTGGTGCGTGACGACGATGGAGCTGACCCCCTCGAGATCGCGCAGCTTCATAATCTCTTCGTCGATGGTGATGGCCGTGATCGGATCCAGCCCGGTCGTCGGCTCGTCGTAGAGCAGAATGCGGGGCTTTGCCGCCATGGCGCGGGCGATCGCCACGCGGCGGCGCTGCCCGCCCGAGAGCTCCGACGGCTGACGGTCGATGAACTCGGCGAGCCCAACGAATCCAAGCACCTCCTCGACGCGGTGGTTCGCGTCGGCGAACGGCACCTTGGATTCCTCGAACAGCTTGTACCCGACGTTCTCACGGACGGTCAGCGAGTCGAACAGCGCCCCCTCCTGGAAGACCATGCCCAGGTCACCACGGACGTGCATCATCTGGTCTTCGGTCATGTCGTCGATGCGGTCGCCGTTGACAAAGATCATTCCGGCGTCGGGCTTGAGAAGACCGAGGATGAGCCGGAGGATGGTGGACTTGCCGGCGCCGCTCGCCCCGAGAAAAATCTTGGTATGGCCCGTCTTGAGCGTGAAGCTGATCTCGTTGAGAATGGTCTTCTCATCGAACGCCAGCGACACCTTGTCGAACACCACGATGGGGCCCCCGGGGCCCAGGGCTTCATCGAGCAGCGCCGAACGGGCTTCGCGTTGCACGGCCATCAGTACATCAGCACGATCAAGAGCTTCGTGACCAGGAAGTTGACAACGAGCACGGCCACCGAGCTGGCGACCACCGCGTTGGTGGTCGCGCGGCCGACGCCCTGCGTGCCCCCGCTCGTGCGCAGACCGACGTGGCAGCCGATACTCACGATCGCGAAGCCGAGGAAGAACGGCTTGATGAGCCCCATCCAGACGTCCTGCATATAAAGCCCCATCACCACGGAGTTCCAGTACACCCCGGAAGCGACCTTCAACTGGGTCTCGGTGGTGATCCAGCCGCCCACGAGGCCGACAGCGACGGACACGCACGTCAGTAGCGGCACCATGACCAGTCCCGCGAGAATCCGCGGCAGGACGAGCTTCCGGATGGGATCGGTGCCGAGGGCACGCAGGGCTGCAATCTGGTCGGTGACCATCATGGACCCGAGTTCGGCGGCAATCCCGGACCCCACCCGCCCCGCGACCATGAGAGCGGTCAGCACGGGCCCCAGTTCCTTGACCATCGAGGCGCTCACGAGGCGGCCCACCATGGACCGCGCGCCGAACTGGTCGAGGGTGAACCCGGACTGGAGCGCCAGCACCATCCCGGTGAACATGCCCGTCAACAGCACCACCGTCAGCGAGCCGATGCCGATGATCTCGAACTGCTCGACAATGTCACGGACGTAGAACGGCCGGGTGACAGCCGCCCGGGCCGTCTTCCCGACCATGATGAAGTACTCCTGCACCTCGAGGAGGGCCGCCTTGATCCATTCCACGAGCAGGGTCATGCGCTCAGACCCTGCTCCCCGCCAGCCCCAGCTCCCGGCTGCGTAACTGCTTGATGCGATCCCGTAGCGTGGCCGCCTTCTCGAACTCGAGGTTGGCGGCGGCGGCCTTCATCTGCGCCTGCAGCCCCGAGATGTGGGCATCGAAGTCCGCGTGCGTGCGGAACAGCGGACCATCGTCAGCCGGGACGGTCACGTCATCGCGCTCGTAGATGCTCGTCATCACGTCGTCGATACTCTTCACAATCGAGGCTGGCGTGATGCCGTGCTCCCGGTTGTACGCTTCCTGGATCTCCCGGCGGCGTGCCGTCTCTCCAATGGCATGTCGCATGGAATCGGTCACCCGGTCGGCATACATGATGGCGCGCCCGTTGACGTTGCGTGCGGCGCGCCCAACCGTCTGGATGAGCGATCCCCCCGAGCGCAGGAATCCCTCCTTGTCGGCGTCGAGAATCGCCACCAGGGAAACCTCCGGCAGGTCGAGCCCTTCACGCAGCAGGTTGATCCCGACGAGCACGTCGAACTCGCCACGGCGGAGATCCCGGAGAATCTGAATCCGCTCCATCGTATCGATGTCCGAGTGCAGATAGCGGACCCTCACGCCCAGTTCCTGATAGTACTGCGTCAGGTCCTCCGCCATCTGCTTGGTCAGCGTCGTCACCAGGACGCGTTCGCGCTGCGCGGCCCGCTCGCGGATCTCGCCGAGCAGGTCGTCCACCTGCCCCCGGACGGGCCGCACCTCGATGGGAGGGTCGACCAGCCCCGTCGGCCGGATGATCTGCTCGACCACCGCCCCACCCGATCGCAGCAATTCGTACGGGCCGGGCGTCGCCGAGACGAACAGCGTCTGCCCGACGCGGCCCTCCCATTCCGCGAAATTCAGGGGCCGATTGTCGAGTGCTGACGGCAGGCGGAACCCGTACGCCACCAGCACTTCCTTGCGCGACCGGTCGCCGGCGTACATCCCCCGGACCTGGGGCACCGTCTGGTGGCTCTCGTCCACGATCGTCAACGCGTCGGCCGGCAGGTAATCGAGGAGAGTCGGCGGCGGCTCGCCCGGGTTCCGGCCCGTCAAGTGTCGGGCGTAGTTCTCGATGCCGTGGCAGTACCCGATTTCCTTGATCATCTCCAGGTCGAACATCGTCCGCTGGTGCAGCCGGTGGGCTTCGAGAACCTTGCCTTCGGCTTCCAGCTTGTCGCGGTACCACCCCAGCTCCGCCTTGATCGTGTCGACGGCCAGCTTCGTGCGTTCCCGCGGCGTGACGAAGTGCGTCTTGGGGTATATTGCGACCTTGTCATGGCGTCGGAGCGTCTTCCCCGTCAGCGGGTCGAACGAGAGCAACTCGTCCACCTCGTCGCCGAACAACTCGATCCGGACCGCCGTGTCCTCGTACGACGGATAGACCTCCACGATGTCGCCGCGCACCCGGAACGCCCCGCGGGCGAACTCGTGGTCGTTGCGGTCGTACTGAATTTCGACCAGCTTCCGCAGGATCTGATCGCGGTCGATGCGTTGACCCCGCTCGAGCGGCAGCATCATCCCGTAGTAGGCCTCGGGCGAGCCAAGACCGTAGATACATGAGACGCTGGCGACGATGATGACGTCCCGGCGTTCGAACAGCGACCGTGTGGCCGAAAGGCGCATCCGGTCGATCTCGTCATTGATTGTCGCTTCCTTCTCGATATACGAGTCGGTGGTCGGGACGTACGCCTCCGGCTGATAGTAGTCGTAGTAGCTGACGAAGTACTCGACCGCATTGTCCGGAAAGAAGCGGCGGAACTCCTGGTACAGCTGTGCGGCAAGGGTCTTGTTGTGGGCCATGATCAGCGTCGGCCTGTTGACGCGGGCAATGCACTGCGCCATGGTGAAGGTCTTGCCGGACCCCGTCACGCCGAGGAGCACCTGCGCGCGGTCGCCGCGCTGCAACCCTTCGACGAGTTCGTCGATGGCGCGGGCCTGGTCGCCGCGAAGTTCGAAGTCGGTCACCAGTCGGAACCGGTCGTATTTGGACGCCATGGTGGGCAGGTTAACCCGTTATGCTACCACGGCTTGAGCGGTTGGATCGTCAGGGCTGGGCGGGCCGGTACGGGGCGAAGTAGCCGCCGCGCGTGCGCACGCGCGCGCCCGGCAGGTCTTTGCGCGTGAGGCGAATCTCGACGTCGCGCCAGGCCCCGTCGGCACGCTCGTCGGTGGAGACATATCCGATGCTGTACCGGGCCATGATCTCCCCGCGGATCTGGTCGTAGATCTTGTCAATCTCCCTCAGGCTCGCGGGGAAAAAAGCCCGGCCCCCGGTCGCGTCCGAGAAGCGGCCCAGCAGCTGTCGCTGGGTCAGGCGGGACGATGACGATTGCCCCTCGAGATAGCCGATCACGTACACCGTGACGTCGGCGACCTTCAGCAGTTCCAGGACCTCGCCGCGGTTCAATGTGCTGCGGGTGTCGGCGCCGTCGGTATACACCACCGCGATCTTCTGTCCGGTCTGCTCCGACGTTCCGTGCAGGTAGGTCGCAAAGGCATCGTAGAACGCCGTCCACCCGCCCGGGGACCGCATGCGGATCCGTTCGATGAGGCGTGGGAAATCGTCGGCCGCGAAGCGGGCCATCCGCACCTCGGTATCGAAGTCCACAAGGGTGACGTCGACCGCGGTGTCCACCGCGCTGAGGAACCTGATGGCTGCCGTGCGAACGTCCTTGATGTCGCGCTCCATGCTGCCGCTGAGGTCCAGCAGGAAGCCCAGGTGCAGCGGCGGCATGGCATCCGGCTCGCCAGCCGCGAAGTGCTGGATGGTCTGTTTCGTTCCCCGCTCGCGGACCTCGAAATCCGCGGCCGTGAGACCCGTGATTGGCGTGCCGCTCCGGTCGGTGACCACGACACCAAAATGCACGAGTTCAATCCCGCCGCGAAACCGCTGCTGTCCGGTCACCACGATCGAAGCCAGGGCCAGCATCACCAGCCCGAGGAGCCCCATCCTGCGCGTCACCGCATCACCTCCGGTCCCCCGGCATCCGGCCAGGGTCATTCGCCCCGTATGACCGGCTGCCATTGCCCGCGCCGTTGAGCGCCATCCGGGCCGCGGATCGTCGGCCAGGAACCGAGTGTAGTCCAGGTTCTGCCCGGGACGAACCTCGAGGAGGACGCGGCGAGCCGCGCACGCGAATATGGCCCGGCTGGGACGAGTCGCGGCTCGGGAACGCTCGGCCACCACCCAGCCGGCGAGCTCGCCGAAGTGGACCTCGTAACGGCCACCCAGCCGACGGCGTAACCACTGAGACCAGGCCCGTGACCCTCGCCTGGCACCGGCTGGCTGCCGGCCCTCACGGGGGCGGGAGGGGAACCGACAGAATCGTTACGCCGTGCGCTGCGGCTTCCCACCGTCGGAGCGTTCGGTCATAACGGGCATATAATGGCTGACTGGTCATGACTACGAGGCGCTCCTGACGTGCGGGTGTTCGCCATCTGCCAGGATGAACTGGTCATCCGCACGCTGGACGAGGTGCTGGTCCCCAGCTTCGAGGTGGACTTCCTCGTCGAGAACAAGCAGCTCGCCCGCCGCCTGCACGAGGCCGGCCTGGAGATTACCGCCGGTGATCCCCGGCGGCTCGATACCTACATCAAGGCCGACATCACGCCCACCACCTGCTTTATCGTCGAAGACAACGGCCGCCGCAGCATCCGGAAGATCGTCGCGGCTTTGCGCAACGCCGGTGGCACGCTCGTGTACGTGCTGCATACCGCGCCGCCCGCGGTGCGACAGCGCGCAGCCGAGGGGCTGAAGGCCGACTTCCCCGACCTCGCACACTTCGACATCTCGGAACTCATTCGCCCGACGCTCGTCACCGAGCTCAGCCGCTCGATGACCCGGGCGCGGGTCCAGCAGTATCAACGCTACTTCGCCGACGCGGACCGGGTCCTCATCCTGCTGCACAACGATCCGGACCCCGATGCGCTCGCGAGCGGCCTCGCATTGCGCAACCTGCTGCGCCGCACCAAGACGACGGCGATCATCGGCGCCATCCAGGGCGTGACGCGGCCCGAGAACCTGCGGATGGCGAATATGCTCGACATCCAGGTCGAGGCGGTCACACCCGCGCTGCTGCAGGAGTTCGAGCGGATCGCCACGGTCGACGTGCAGCCGCACTACTTCGGGGGCATACTCGACCGCGCCGACCTCGTCATCGACCACCACCCGGAGCAGCCGGGCTACAGCGCCGTGTTCAAGGACATCCGGGCCGACTACGGATCGACGTGCACTATTCTGACCGAGCACCTGCGCGCCGTGGACGTGAACATTTCCGAGCGGACCGCCACTGCGATGCTCTACGCGATCAAATCGGACACGCTCTTCTTCGCCCGTCACACCAACCGGGTCGATCTCGAGGCATTCACGTTCCTGTATCCACTGGCGGACGCGGCGCTCATCCGGAAGATGGAAGGGGCCGAAATCACCATGGAGCGGCTCGACTACGTCACCCGGGCCAGCCAGGGGGGGATTCTCCGGGAACAGGTTTTCAGCGCCTTCATCGGCGAGGCGCCGCGCGAGGATTTCGTCCCGTATACCGCCGACTTCTTCCTGCAGCTCGAAGACGTCAAGTGGACCATCGTGGCGGGCATCGTCAACAACTGCCTTATCGTCAGCGTCCGCAACATCGGCTACTCTCGGAATGCCGGGGAGTTCGTGAAGCGGTGGTTTGCGGAGATCGGCAATGCGGGCGGGCACCGGGCGATGGCCAAGGCGGTGGTGCCGATCGAGCGGTTCCGGGAAAAGTACGGCAACATCCAGGGCCCAGACATCACCGCGCGGATTGCCGACATGGCCGAGCAGTTCCTGCACGAGCCGACCGCCGACAAGAGGCGCGAACCGGTGCCCAGGTAGCCTCCGGCGCCTTTACCCCTTCCCCAACGCCTGGTCGAGATCCGCAATCAGGTCGTCGACGTCTTCGAGGCCGACTGACAGCCGCGCCATCCCGGGGGTCACACCGGCGGCGGCGAGTTCCTCATCCGACAGCGCCCAGTGCGACGTCAGCACCGGCAGGCTGCACAGGCTCTCGACCCCGCCGAGGCTCGCCGCGCGGCTGATGACTTCCAGGCTGTCGAAGAAACGCGCGGCACGTTCGTAGCTGCCGAGATCCACGCACACCATGCCGCCGAAGCCGTTCATCTGGCGGCGCGCGATGGCATGGTCCGGATGCGTGTCGAGCCCGGGGTAATACACCGTCCCCGCGCGGGCATCCTGCGCGAGCCACCCGGCGACGGCGAGGGCGTTCGCGTTGTGACGCTCCATCCTGACCGCCAGCGTCTTGAGCCCGCGCCCCAGCGCGTAGGCGGCCGCCGGATCGAGCACCGTGCCGAGCTTCTTGCGTGTTGCGAGGATCCGCTCGATCAGTGCGGAGCTGCCAGCGAGCGCGCCCGCCGTGATATCGGCGTGGCCGTTGAGATACTTCGTCGCGCTGTGCATCACGAGATCAACACCCAGCAGGATGGGCTGCTGGTTGATCGGGGTCGCGAACGTGTTGTCGATGGCCGACAGCACGCCGCGCGCTCGGCACGCCACGGCCAGCGGACCGATCTCGACACACCGGAGCGTCGGGTTGTTCGGCGACTCGAACCAGACCAGGCGCGTCGCATCCGAGAACAGCGACGCCGGCGTCGATAGCTCCTCGAGAGTTACGAACCGCGAGCGCACGCCGAATTTCGCGAGCACGCCCTCGAGCAGGTGCAGTGTGCCCCCGTAGATTGCGGAACTGCACACCACCTCGTCGCCGGCCTCGAGCAGGGCCACCAGCGCCGTCGTCGTGGCGGCCTGCCCGCTCGAGAAAAGCAGGGCTTCGTCAGTCCCTTCGAGCGCGGCGATCTTCTGCTCGACCGCGGCCACCGTCGGGTTGCCGTAGCGTGAGTACAGAAACTTGTCGGACGTCCCTTCCGCGTACGCGCGCACCTCGTCGGCGCTGTCGAACACGAACGTCGTGGTCTCGTAGATTGGAATCGTGAGCGACCGGGTATCACGCGTGGCTTCGGGCACCGGCCGGATCGCCTTGGTCGAGGGTTTCATGCGCGTTCCCTGCGCAGGACGGCTCCCTGGGCCGCCCCGCCGATTCCTCGCACGACCGCACGCATCAGAGTTCGATCGCCCCGACCGCGCCGCGTCGGGGTTCCGGCGGCGACGACTGGATGCGCTCCCCGCTCGCGCCGACCACCGGTTCGATGAACTGCCGGTAGGCATCCTCGTAGCCGCGATCGACGAGTTCGGCCATCGAATGCATGCGGTCGGAGCGCTCGTCGAACACACCGGTGAAATCCAGCGGGCCGAGCGGGTTGTGAGACGGCCGGATCAGGAAGAGCCGGGCGAACCGGCCGGCGAAGTTCTCGAGCACGTCTCGCAGGCCGGAGGACTCGAAGGCGGCGAGCTGTTCGCCCGCACTGCCGCGCAGATCCGCCCGGCCGGAGCTGAGCTCGTGAACCTTGCCGGGCGGCGGCGCGGCGGTCAGCAGGATGACCTGCTCGGCGCCAGCCGCTGCAACTTCTTCGAGCAGCCGTGCCAGCGCGCCGGGCCGATCGCACAGCCGGTGTGTTTCACCGCGCCACGGGCCCTCGGGTGAGAACGTCACGAGTTCAGGCTCGGTGGCGAGCGGCACGGTCAGGGCGGCAGCCAGGGCGTCAAGCGCATGCTCGCGGCCGACGCCGGCAAGGTCAAACGCCTCGGACTGCCGAGGGCCTTCGGCCAGCGCAGGCCGGGCGAAGAATCGCGTGCGCTGGGCGGGGCCGAGCATGGCGAAGACGAGATCGCGCCGCGCGTCCATGTCGTGAACGGCCACCAGCAGCTCGCGGAACCCGGGCTGCCCCAGATTCTCGGACAGCAGCTCCGTATATCGCCGCGCGAGTTCCGCACGCGGCGGGGCCGCCATGGGCGCCGCACCGCGAATCAGGTTCCACAGCTCGGTGGTCGTGCGATGGACGATGGAGGAGGCGGAGAGCGGGGAGCCGACGAGCCGTCCGACGACGCCCTGCCGGCTGCGGCGACGGGGGTTCCCGCGGGCCATCCCGGCGACGACGCCGCCCACGAGGATGGCGCACGCGACCAGCAGCGCGAAGAGGGCCAGCCGGGGAACGACTGTCGGCAGCGCCGCAGGCGCGAACAACGTCGCCACCCAGCCGCTGTAGGCCGCCGTCAGACTTGCGCCGGCCCCCTCGAACCCGACCAGGGTCATGAGGAGCCCGGCGAGTCCGACGAGCACGGCGACCGCCAGCAAGGCGAGCGGCAGCGCGAAAACCGCCACCGCGGCCAGGAGGGCCCATCCGGCCAGACGGAGCGGCGTGCGCCAACCGTAGAAACTCCTGGCGGCAGGCGACCGCCAGATGCCGTCAGCCTCCCAGAGCCGCGGGCCGCCGTCGACGGCCGCGAGGTACGCCCCGATGGCACCCGCGCCGCGCCCGGCGACCAGGTCGATCCTGACACCAGCTTCGTGCAGCGCGCGCAGCACCCCGGCATGGTACGCGCCGGCCGTGCCGGAACCGGTCAACACCAGCGCCGTGCGCAGCCGCGTCGAGTACTGACGATCGGGCGAGTCCGGGGTAATCACGCGTAGCTACTCCGCTTCGTCGTAAATCGTGAGGAGCTTGACCAGCTCGAATCGGCGGGCGCCGTTCGGGGCCGTCACCGTGACCTCATCCCCCTCCTCCTTGTTCAACAGCGCGCGGCCAATCGGCGACGCCGTAGAGATCAGGCCCTTTTCGACATCCGCATCCTCGGGCATCACAAGCTGGTAGACGAGGATCTGGCCCGCCGGATCCTTGAGGTGCACGGTGGATCCAAAACCGACACGGTCTGCCGGCAATTTGTCCAGGTTCATCAGCGAGATCTCGCTGACCCGTTTGCTGAGCAGGCTTATCCGTGACTCGACAAGCCGCTGCCGCTCCTTCGCAGCCTGGTATTCCGCGTTCTCCCGCAGATCGCCCATCTCTCGTGCGCGCTGAATCTCTTTGGGCAGCTCGGTCTTGAGTTCCCGATCCAGCTTGTGGATCTCATCTTCGAACTTCTTGAGAATACGGGCTTTCATTGCGCTGATGGTAGCAAAACAGCCCCTAAGTCCCAACCTCCAACTCGAGGCATCCCATCCGGGCGCCTCGACAGGCGATTACGGCTCGTCGGGGCCAGGATGGTCTCTTCTCCGCGGTCGAGAGACACCAGTGCAACCCGTTCCGCGCGGCCGAGTACAATCGCCCCGCAATGGAACGCATCTCCAGCCGGCAGAACCCCCTCGTCCAGCGGTTCCGCGAACTGGCGCGCGCTCCCGGGAAGGGCGCCTCGACCGAATGGATGCTGCTCGACGGTCACCACCTGGTCGAGGAGGCGTTTGCCTCGGAGTTGGACGTCGAGACCGTTGCCTTCGGCGAACGCCATCTGCCAGGCACGCTCGACGCGCTTGCCACACGGGCCGCCGCCGCCCACGCGCGCGCGGTGCTCGTAACGGATCAGGTGCTGGCGGCCATGAGCCCCGTCCAGCAGTCGTCGGGTGTGGTGGCCATCGCGCGGCGACAGGCGGCCTCGCTGGAGCAGGTGTTCGCCGAGCGGCCGCCACTACTCGTGCTGCTCGACCATGTGCAGGATCCGGGCAACCTCGGGGCGATCATCCGGACGGCCGAAGCGTGCGGCGCAAGTGGGGTCGTGGCCGGGGAGGACGCTGCCGATCCGTGGGGGTGGAAGGCCCTTCGCGGCGCGATGGGCAGCACCTTTCGGCTCCCGGTCGCCGCCAGACAGCCATTGGAGGTGGTCGTGAGCCGCCTGAGGGACGAAGGAATCCGCCTCCTCGCGACCGTTCCTCGTGGGGGCACGCCACTACCCGACTGCGATCTGCGGAGCCCCTCGGCCATCCTCCTCGGGGGCGAAGGGCACGGCCTCTCCCACGCGCTCGCCGGCCCCGTGGACGATTGCATCACCATCCCGATGCGCCCGCCGGTCGAATCCCTCAACGTCGCGGTTGCCGCGGCGCTGATCCTGTACGAAGCTTCCCAGCAGCGCCGCACGGTCGGGCCGAAGTAAGCTGGACGCCGATGTCACTCTTCGCTGACGACGAACCGGTGGGCTCAACCGCGCCCGACGCGCCGCTGGCTGAGCGCATGCGGCCGCGCACGCTCGACGAATACGTCGGGCAGGACGCGCTCGTCGCCGCCGGCAGGCCGCTGCGCGCCGCCATCGACCAGGACAGGCTGCAGTCGATCATCCTCTGGGGCCCCCCCGGTACCGGAAAAACCACGCTGGCGAGGCTGATCGCGAAGGCGACTCGCGCGCATTTCATCTCCTTCAGCGCGGTGCTCTCGGGGATCAAGGAGATCCGGACGGTCATGACCGAGGCCGAGGAGGCAAGGCGGCGCCTCGGCCGTCGCACCATCCTCTTCATCGACGAGATCCACCGCTTCAACAAGAGCCAGCAGGACGCCTTCCTTCCCCGTGTCGAAGCGGGCGACATCGTCCTGATCGGGGCGACCACCGAGAATCCCTCGTTCGAGGTCAACTCGGCGTTGCTGTCGCGCGCGAAGGTCTACGTGCTGCAGCCACTTGGCCTCGAGAGCGTTCAGGCGATCCTGCGCCGCGCCGTGGCGGACGCGGAGCGGGGGCTTGGCGCGCGGGCACTGCAGGTGGAGGATGACGCGCTGGCAGGGATGGCCCGGTACGCGAACGGCGACGCGCGCGTCGCGTTGAATATGCTCGAGCTTGCGGCGGGTGCGGCGGGCGACTCGAGGAGGATCGATGCGGCGCTTGTTGCGGACCTGGCTCAGAATCGCGCGCTGCTCTACGACAAGACCGGGGAGGAGCACTACAACCTGATCTCGGCGTTGCACAAGTCGATGCGCAACAGCGACCCGGATGCATCGGTCTACTGGCTGGCCCGCATGCTCGAGTCAGGCGAGGCGCCGTTGTACGTGGCGCGTCGGCTGGTGCGCTTCGCGTCCGAGGATGTAGGGCTCGCAGCGCCCCAGGCCCTTGCCATGGCCGTCGCCGCGAAAGACGCGGTGCACTTCATGGGGATGCCAGAGGCGAACACGGCCCTCGCGCAGACCGTGATCTACCTGGCCACCGCACCGAAGAGCAATGCCGTATACCGGGCCTATCTCGATGCCGCGGAGGCCGCGGCGACAGAAGTGGCCGAGCCGGTGCCGGTGCACCTGCGAAACGCGTCGACGCGCCTGATGAAGAGCCTGGATTACGGGAAAGGGTATCGGTACGCCCACGACGAGGCGGACGGGGTGGCTGCCGACATGGAGTGCCTGCCGCCGGCCCATATCGGCCGGACGTTCTACGCGCCGTCGGACCGCGGCCACGAGGCCGAGATCCGACGGCGCATGGAAGAGATCAGGAAGAAGCGACGGTAACTCAGTTGGCCGCCAGGTGCTCGACTTTCCGGAACATCTCTTCGCGCAGCGGGAGGATGAACGAGAAGCGATAGTCACCCTGCATCCGGCCCACCGGGATCCCGACGAGGTCCCCGTCCTGGCTCAGCACGCCCCCGCCTGAGACGCCGGGGTGCCCGTCGGTCAGGCAGGTCACCAGCTTGTTGGGCGTCCGCTGGCCGATGTAGCCGGTGCCGAGGATGATGCCCTTCGAGTAGTCGTTCCCGAGCCGGAAGATCGGGTCGGCGAAGTCGAACGGGAAAGCGAGGTTCACGTTCAGCGCTGGCAGGTCAACCGTTTCCTTCACCTTGACGATCGCCCAGTCGCCGGGGTCGACCTCGACGCGCGCGTCGCCGACGTCCACGATCCGGGCATTCAGCATGTCGCCGCGGTAATTCAGCTTGATCGAGGTGATACGGCGAGGGTCGGCGAGGCCTTCCTGCCCGAGTGCCACCACGCCGTGTTTCACGGTGATGAAGTAGCCGTTCCCCAGGTATCCGGCCGTTCCGTAGCTGCTGCCACCCTTGTCGTCGTGCGAGTAGAGCTCGACGAAGCTCTCGCGACGCTCGCGAAGGAGCGTGACGGGCAACAGGCCCATCTCGGTCTGGAGCTGGCGTTTGACGTCCGCGACCAGATCAGCGCGGGTCGCGGCGTCCAGCGAATCGAACGCGGCGCCGAGTCGGCCGGCGGTGCCGGCGGTGGTGAGACTATCGCGCTTGCGGAGCAGTTCAATCTCGGCACGCAGGGCGGCGTAGTGTTCGCCCCCGTCAGACGAGGGACGGGCACCGAGGTAGCTACCGAGTCCGAAGAAGACGGCAGCGGCAAGCACAGACGCGAGGGCGGCGGGAACGACACGACGATTGGCCATAGAAACTCCAAGTTCGGCAGCTTAAACTGCCCCGCTCACGCGGAGCTTAAGCTTTGCGCACCCCGATGTTGGGATTTGCCTTTTTCGCTTGGAAGAAGCGACTTGCTGGGATGGACACACTGTAGAACGGAGTGACGCCCGAGTCAAGCGTAAATCTTACATCCAGCGTCACTTATGGCTGAGCAGCGCCAGTCGTCAAGGGGAGCCGTAGACCGGCGCTACCGAGCGCTTTGAGCTGCTTAAGGGTTTCGTCGAGGGTCATGGTCGTGATTCTCCAGGAGGAGGGTCGCCCGCTTCGGAAGTGCGGAGCAACTCAAGCGGATAGCGTCCCGGCCCTCCTGCGGCGCGCGAGCGTCACGGGCGGCGTCAGTGCAGCCGGATGTTATGCCGTCCGTCGCGCAATTCACTGAGCTTCGCGTATCCATCGGCGCACAGGTTCCAGCCATGCGTTGTGTGGCCGGAAAAAGGCGCCGTGCTGCTCCCCGAGATTAATCCTGACTTCAGACCGAGTCCCCGTGGAGCCCGACTTGGCGAAGAGCTCAGCGCAGGACTGGCCAACTTCGTCGGACGCCTCATACACCGACAGGATGCGGCCCCACACTCGGAGGTCGAGGCCCCTGAAGTCACCATCACCACACGATCCCAGGAACACGAAATTGATATGCGGATTTTCCAGAAGGGCAGAGGTCCGCATCGCGATGCCACCACCCTTTGAAAAGCCGATGACTGAAATCCGCCCAGCCGCCACTCCGGTGCGCAGTAATGACCGAACCTGGTCCGCGACGTGTTGGGCGAACCTGTCCATATCGGTCATTGATGGCCGCTGCTCGGCAACGACCGTCGCGCCGTCGGCGGCAAGAGCCTCCAGAATCCTCCGATACTCGTACACGCCCCAGTCCGGATGCGTCGGCCGCGGACCTTGATCCTCAATGATTCGTCCGTGGAGGTAAATGACATACCGGGCCCCTCGGTCGATCTCGGCGGGAACCCCGTCATGGATCTTCAGCTGCTGAGCCAGAGCGGTCGGGCACAGCCCCACGACACACACGAGAAGCACAGCAGCCACTCGTCTCACGTACGGCGTCCTCCGTCCGTTTTCACGTGTTGGATTCATTGGCAAACGTTGGCGCTCACCCGCGCCGGGTGCAGCCCCATGTTATGCCGCCTCTCCCGTGAGCACGATGGGTGCTCCACGAGTGATCACCAAGGTATGCTCGTGATGGGCGGCCAGGGTCGCGGATTGGTCCCCCCCGCGGTCGAGACCGCCGCTGACAGAGGTGGACCAATCCCACCTTGGCCCAGTAGGCGATTCGATGTGTTCTCCAGCTATGGGGTGAACTCGACCAGCATTCGCATCGTCTCGACCTTCAGTCCGGTGTGTCTCCTTCGTTTCGTGTTCGTGGTTGGTGTGGTGAAAGCGGTTGCGTTGCGGCGCGAACGTGTTGGCGCTCACCTGCGGCGCGCGAAGCGCGCTGTCAGGTGCAGCGCCGTGTCAGGACGCGGTGCGTTTGCTTCTCGTACAGGTGGTCTGGCCGCCAGGATCTGCCGTGCCGAGGTCGGCACGTATCCCTTTCAATGTGCCCCCCGGTGTCGAGCGAAGTGCTCCAACATCGCTTGCGCAGTGATCTTTGGGAAATCCAGGAACATCTCATGGCTGGCGTCGGGGATGATGATCCTCTCGGACCCGGGGATCAGGTGCTGGAGATGGCCGTCGACGAAATCGTTGAAGCCGCCGGCATTCTTTCCGCCGGAAAGGAGCAGTGTCGGAACATGGAGACTTCGGATGCGATCGTAATCCAGCTTCGGAAAGGTGGCGGGCGAGACGGCCAGTTCCTTCCACTCCGCGACATTGTCACGGAACAGCTTCTGCCAGGAAGGCTCCACCTCCTCGAATGGTACCTGGAAATACCATTGCGCGGTAAAATCGAGCCCTGCTTCGTTACCGCCATCACGAAACGCTGCGGCCATGGGCTCCCAGACGCGCGCCATGAATTCTTCGAAGATTCCCTCACCTCCGGGAATATCGGGCAGCCATGAGATTATGGGTGGCTCAGCCAGGACGAGGCTTCGCAGCCGCGAAGGATGCTCGATCGCGAAGGCCAGAGCTGTGTACGCGCCGTAGGAGTGGCCGACGAGGTGAACCGGCCCCGTCTCCAGTGCGTCCAACAGCCTCGCCAGATCAGCCGCCTCCACCAAGGGCGAATGGTTACCGGTTGGGACGTTTCGGTTCGGATGATTGTAACGCCGGCTGTAAGCGATCACGCGATATCGCTCTCCGAGAAGGGCGATCTGCTGCGACTGCTCCCAGTACGTAAGATCCGCGAGACTCCCATGGACGAGTACGACCGGCTCGCCACTGCCGTGCTGCACGTATGACAACTCAAGACCGCCGCCGATGTCAATGCTCCTGATCGACGCCGCCCGAAGCATTTCGCCCTTCTGCTGGATCTGGTCAATGGAAGCGGTCCCCTGGCCCGGCGTGCCCGGTGTCGGAGCACAGGCTGTCGACACGATTCGCATTCCGGCCAATACCGGCTGCCAGGCTGTGTCTCGATTGAGCATCGCTTCCTCTCCGATCGTTCGCCTCATTCCCCGCGCATCGGTGAACTGGACGCCCGTACTCTCATCAGGATGATTCTTCGCGTCCTAACGGCCAGCGTTCACCTGTCGCGTAGGGCCTCTGACGGTAAGAAATGCGCTGACTCGCGGTCAGGTGCAAGGTTGTTGGGCGCGGCCTTGATGTAACCACGCTCTTTCGCTTTACGCTCTGCTCAGGAGAGACAACAGCAACACACCACCGACTCCCACCAGCACGACACCCGCGACGATGAACTCCCATGACCTTGCGAGAGACACTCGCGACATGGCTTTGAGCCCCCGCTTCGGACACACAAAAAAGATCACGCTTTTCAGCACCCAAGCGTAACCCATCATGGTCAGAATGAGCGGAATGCCGTGCCAGACATTATGGAAGCCAATGATCAAAGCACCGATATTCAGATTAATAAACCCATTGATGAAACTACCCCGCTCACCCTTGCTGCGGAGGTCAATGAAGAACTGCGCCCAGACGCGTGACTGAACGATGTGCGACAGACCGATGACGAAGAAGACAACGATGGCAAGCTTTTGGATGGCTACTTCCATTAGGTTTTTCTCTTTACTCTGTCCCAAAACAGACTAGCGCCCAACGTCTGCGCTTCAGCCGCAGCGGCTCACGGTCGCACAGCCGCTGTCGGCTGCAAGCGGCCTGATGCTCATACAGCCCTCCTCCTGCCCCTACTCCGGGAGTAGGCAGTGGCGCAGGACAAGGCGCGCACGTCGCGCAGAGGAGGACCGATGAGATTCTACACCCGGCAGCACCGGCACTACTGCGGCATCGATCTCCACGTGAAGACCATGTACGTCGGCATCCTCGACGGGACGGGCCAGGGGCTGGTGCATCGCACCCTGAAGGCCACGCCCGACGCGTTCCTCGAGGCCGTGGCTCCGGATCGCGACGATCTCGGCGTGGCGGTAGAAGGCATGTTCACCTGGTACTGGCTCGCCGACCTCTGTGCCGCGCAGGGCATCAGCTTCGTGCTGGGCCACGCGCTGGCGATGAAGGCGATCCACGGCAGCAAAGCGAAGAACGACAAGATTGACTCGCAGAAGATCGCGGCGTTGCTCCGCGGCGGTCTACTGCCACAGGCGTATGTGTATCCGGCGGCCATGCGGTCCACGCGCGATCTCCTTCGGCGACGGCTGCACCTGGTGCGGAAGCGCGGCCCGCTGCTCGCCCACATCCAGAACACGCGGGCCCAATATCAACTGCCCGAGTTCGGCCGGCGGCTCGCCTATCCGGCGAACCGCGCGGGAGTCGGCGAGCACTTTCCCGATCCCAGCGTGCGCAAGAGCATTGACGTCGACCTCGCGCTGCTCGAGTGCTACGACAGTCTCATCACGGATCTCGAGCTCACGATCGTGCGAGAAGCGAAGCGCCACGACGGCGAGGCCTTCCACCGGCTCCGGTCCATCCCCGGCATCGGCAAGGTGCTCGCGCTGACGATCCTGTATGAGATTCACGACATCACGCGCTTCGGCCGCGTGCAGGAATGTGCGTCGTATGCCCGGTTGGTGAAGTGCCAGCATCAGTCGGCCGGCAAGACGCGCGGGACGGGTGGAGCCAAGATGGGCAACGTCCATGTGAAGTGGGCCTTCGAGGAAGGCGCCGTGCTCTTCCTCCGGCACGCGCCCGGCGGCACGGCGCTGCTGGCCGCGATCGAGAAACAACACGGCAAGGGCAAAGCCCTGTCGATTCTCGCCCACAAGATCGGGCGGGCGGTGTTCTATATGCTGGCGCGCGGAACGGTGTTCTCGATGGACAAGTTCCGCGCGGCGTCGCAGGGAAGGGAGCGGCTGAGCCACACGTCTAACTCGAGCCGCGAGACCCAGCTCGACGAGATCGCGCCGGACGCGTGCGCCCTTGAGCGCCACGAGCCCGTCGATCATAAGCCACGGTCTGGCAGCGCGTACGCTTGATGGGACAACTCGCTCTCTTCCTCGCCACGCCGACGCGTGCCCGGGCAGCGCCGCTCCTCCCCCGAGCCTGCAGATAACGGACGCGCTTCGGTGACGTCGCTCTCTTGAGGAGGCCGGTAGGAGGGTGCCGAATGAGTTTCTAGGCCGCGGGGTATGTGACCCCCGCACTTCGCCCCCGGCGAAGCTCGAGCCTCAATAGGTGTTGGGACCGCCCCCGCATCGGGGTGCGAACCTGCCCTGGAAACGAAGACGGCTCTGAACGGGAACGCGGTCGTTCGGCGGTCAGGTCTTGCGGTCGGGCGGCTCCTTGACGCGACGGCCGGACGGAGAAGATCTGCCCACTTGACGAGCGGAGGACTGATAGCGGTTAGGCCGTCACTTCTTCGTAAGAGAATTCCGGAATGCCCGCTCGCTCGGACGCATGCTCAACCGTGATAGCCGCGATACGCCCGAGCGAATCCAAGTCAAGGAGCGTGTTCTCGTCCAGGTCCTTGGTTTCGACAACGGGAACATCCTTGAACTCGATGTGCAAGGTGTCGGTGTCCGCGAAGTATCGAATCTTCATGGCGTGAAACCTCGGTCAAAGAATGCATTATGAATCGTTTCGCCGTCCGGGAGGAGGATGACCCGGAGATAGCGTTCTCCGGCCTCTTGCACCTGGATCCAGCGCCGAAATCGACCATCGGCTTGGACTTGTTCCCGCAGCGGACGGTCTCTTGCCCGCTCAATCCACGCGTCTTTGATGGCCGCCCGATCCGGCCGAGTCTTCATCGCGTCGAAGTACGCAGTCGTCTTCACGCGGTGACTCGACCAGCTACAAATTTAGAAGGCGGCACAAGACGCCTGAACTTCCGCGCTGGCGACGGCACGACGACGATGATCGGCGAATCGCTCTCCACCCAGACGCTCGGTTCGAAACCCGTTGACCTTCCAGGGTTTGCACAACTTGCAGCCCGCTCGACGATTTCGCGCTCGGCGCCTTTTGTGATGCATCCTTCACACCCGGATCAAATCGGCCTAACGTGTCGCGCTCAGCCGCGAGCTGCGCGGGAACGCTGCTTCGGTTTGGCTTTCTGGCGAGCGCGGCGCGTCGGCTGCAGCGCCTTGTTAGCCGGCGGTTGCAGAGCGACACTACTCCGAGGACGGCGGGCCGGAACACCATTGAGCAGACCGTCGGCGCTCAGATCTTCATCAACATCGGGCCAATGCACACCATGGCCGTCGCCGATCAGCTGCCAGTTCGCGCGCTGAGCGGGAGTCGCGTCGGCGAGTCGCCACGACCACGCCAAAGGCACGCTGATGACGCGACCATCGACGAGATGCGCGGTGATGGTTTCGTCGGTAACCACGACGCGATCGATGCGACTTTCAACGCTGACCGCAGTGCTCATGCCAAGCCTCGATAATAGAGGATTCGTGTTCGATGACCAGACGCCGGATCTCGTTGAGTTCGCGCGGACTGAACCCATGATTCCATGTCAATTCGACTGGAGCCAGCCCGAACTTGCAATGTTGTCGATCACGCCGAACGTGAACGTGCATGGCTTCGTTGCAGTCGAAGCTGTAAAAGAAGACCCGTACGGCCCTGGAATGCCCGGGATCTTCGGCATTCAGTTCGACTCCACGCCCGATGATCGCAGGGTTTCGACGATCTGCCAAGTCCGGCTAACGTGCCGCGTTTCAGCCGCGCGCCTTGGTGACACGTTAACACGGACGATAGGCGCGACGGCTCCAGCGCGCGGTTAGACCTCGGACCTCGTTGTAGGGATTCCGAGCCACGTGCATACGACCCGCTCGACCGCCCCAAGTTGTACACCCGAGAGTCGTCCCAAGACGCGAATGAGCTTGCCGTGTGGAATGGTGACAAGGTTTTGAGCGTCGAATACGCCCGCGCGTAGGAACGGAACCCCGACCGCCACATCGAATCTGGAACTCCGGGGGCTCGTGGTGTGAGGAACGAGGGTGACCAGTGCCCGGTCGCTATCGTCCGCCGGCACACTGATGACCACCGCCGGCCGAACCTTCGCGGCCATCCCGAGGTCCACCAGCCAGACCTCGCCCCGTTGCGGGGCTTTCATTACGACTGTTCGTGGCGATCGAGTTCGACGAAGAGCCGATCCGCGGACGCCACCAGATCGTCGTCTTGGGGTAGATTGTGCGGAGCGAGGACCGTTCGACGGAGCAATTCTGTGAGGAATTCCGCCCGGTCTTCGTCCGGCAGGGTGTCGAATTCGTCCAGCAGCTTCTGCGTGGCGTGCGTCATTGGCTCAGATTGGCACTTGATCTTGTTGGCGTCAAGTTCCGTTGGTGATTCCGAGGTCTAACGAATAGGGCTTGATCCGCACGGCCCGGTGGCATCGGCCGAGCCACGGCGCGGGCCCGTGCGGATAAACCCCGTTGGACGACACCGCGTGCCCGGCTCGCCGCGCTATGGGGATTGTATGGCGTTCGGCGTGGCTGCGGGTGCGAATCTTGGGCGACCGGATCGGCGCCGGCGAGCATCGGGGGGGGCTCGCTGCGTCGTACGGCGGTGCGGTGCGATGGCCGGGCCTGTACGCGGACGTCCCCGAGCAGGCCGGTGCCAGACGAGTACTGTCACGAGGCGCCGGCCACGTCCCGAGGAAGCGCGATAGGTCCGGTGGTCGGGCGGGGTCATGACGAGTCGAGTCGCGCGGGTGTGCGAGGCGGCGAGAGGAGCTGGCGCGGGAT
>JACCRT010000036.1 GCA_013813355.1 Acidobacteriota bacterium
CAGATCCGTCACCGCGTGCGCGCTTCGTCGAAATTCCGCCACCTCAGCCTCCGTTCACCCGAGTGGGAGGCTGAAAGCTTACCGCCTGAAAGGCGGTGGGATTAAACCTGGCACCACGAGGCTAAACCTCGGCGACTGCGCTTGTTAAGGTTGTTAAACGTTCAGTGCTCAGGGGGAGTATTCCTCTCCAGGATGTCTTGGCTTCTAACCTTCCAGATTGCCGTCACCGCCCTCCGGCGCAACCTCATGCGCACGATGCTGACGATGCGTGGCATGATCATCGGCGTCGGCGCGGTCATTACCCTCGTGGCCCTTGGCAGCGGCGCGCACTCGGCCATCGAGGAGCAGGTGATGGAAGCCGGCACCAACCTAATTATTGTCAGTGCCGGCAACCGCACCGAGGGTGGTGTGCGCCTGGGCATGGGTGCGTCCAGCCGGTTGAGCGAGGATGGCGTGACGGCTATCCGCGGGCAGGTGGGAGGTATTCAGTACGTCGCGCCGGGGCTCCGCACGCGAAGCCAGGTGGCCGCCCCGGGCGACAACTGGTCGACCTCCATCGAAGGCACCGGCCCCGACCTTCCGTTCATACGCTCGTGGCCCCTCGAGTACGGCGCATTCTTCGGCCCGACCGAGGTGACCACTGCCGACCGCGTGGCCGTACTCGGCTCGATCGTGCGGGACGCGTTGTTTGGGCTCGGCGCGGATCCGGTCGGCCGCACGATCCGCATTGGCGGGCAGCCGTTCACCGTGCTCGGCGTCCTCGCCCCCACGGGGCAGTCGGCCACCGGCCAGGACCAGGATGACGTCGTCTTCGTGCCGTATTCGACGGTGCAGAAGAAGATGATGGGCGTCACGTACCTCAACAACATCACGCTCGGGGCTGGGACGCCGACGCAATCCCACTCGTCGCCGAGCAGGTGCGGCAGGTGCTCCGTGTGCGGCACCAGATCCAGCCCGGCGCCCCCGACGACTTTCGTGTCCGTACCCTGGACGACATCGTCGAGCTCCGCACGCAGTCGACCGCCACGATGCACACGTTGCTGCTGGCAATTGCGGCAGTGTCGCTGCTGGTCGGAGGCATCGGCGTCATGAACATCATGCTGGTGTGGGTCACGGAGCGTACCCGCGAGATCGGTCTGCGCCTCGCGCTCGGCGCGAAGGGTCGCGACGTGCGGCTGCAGTTCCTCACCGAGGCCGTGCTCATCACTGCGATCAGCGGCGCGCTCGGAATTCTGGCGGGATTTGCTACGGCGCGCAGCTTGACGCAGTGGCTCGCGTGGCCGACGGAAGTGTCGATGCCGGCTGCCTGGATCGCATTCGGATTCGCCGCCGCCGTCGGGATTCTCTTCGGATGGTACCCGGCGCGCAAAGCCGCCGATACCGATCCGATCGAAGCCCTTCGATTCGAATAGCCGAGGAGAACGGAGAACGGAAGACATCCACGTCTGTCTGCGCCAACTCTGTTCTCCGGCGTTGCCCGTCGTCCGTGACATAATCCCCCCATGATCGGCGTGACGACGATCGCGCGCGGGGAGGGGAGCCGCATGACCGAGCCTCGCCAGGTTGTCGTGCGCGACGACGGGGAGTGGGTGGCGCTGTGGGCGGCGCACGCCGGGCCGTCAGTGCCGGCACCACCGGTCGACTTCAGCACGCGCATGGTGGTCGCCGCGTTCGCCGGTGAACGACCGATGCCGGGCCACGAAATCCACATCGTTGGGACGCGACCTGGCGCGACATCCCTTGCCGTGCTGGTGGAAGAACGGATGCCCCTGCCCGGCACGCTTGCGGCACAGATGGTCGTCACACCGTTTCACATTGCGTCCGTGTCACGACAGGATGGTGACGTTCGTTTCGTCGCTCCGGGCGCCGCGGCCGATGCTCCTGCTGCACCGCTCGCCCCCGTCTCTGACGATGCGCCCTCGTCTACCGGACTCGACCGAGAGTTTGCCGCGGCGCTGGCATACCTGGCGGGCCCTTTTTCGGGCATGACGATCCTGCTGGCGGAGCGACGCAACCGCTACGTGCGCTTCCACGCGTGGCAGGCCGTCCTGGGGCTTGGGGGGCTCGGCCTGCTGACTTTTCTCCTGCTGCTGGGGGCATTCGCCGGGCTGGTCGTATCGCCGGAGGTGTTCACGACACTGTACCGCCTGGCGTTCGCGACGCTGGCCGTGTGGGTCGTGCTCTGGATCGTCCTGATCGTCCAGGCGTTCACGGGCCGAGCCTGGAGGCTACCCCTGGTGGGAAAAGCTGCCGCCAGGCGGGCCGAGAGAATCTGATCCGAAGCTCACTCGAGCCGGTGCCAGATCACGAGAGCTTCAAAGTCTGATTTACTGCGGCTCCTCGAACGCCTTCACTTCCTTGGTTTCGATCTTGCCGTGAGCGTGCGCGAACATCAGCATGCTGCGGTACAGATTTGGTTTCACCGGGCTCCTCATGGTGACCTCGATGATGTCGCCGGGGTTGAACGGCGTCCGGACCTTCTCCATGCTGCCGCTGACGTGTTTCAAGTCCCTGTCGTACCAGTACTCGTCGATTTGCAGCAGGTCGATGCGGCCGGTCGTCGCGTTCCGAATCTTCACCACCGTCACCATGTCCGCGCCCACGCGCTTGGGGGTCCCGTGAATGACCTCGATGGTCGCGGTTCCCTTCACGGGCCGGTAGTATTTGGCCGCCGTCAGGGGAGGTGGTGTGTCCGCGGCAGGGGTGTTGGTGGCGGGAACGGCGGCAGCCGCGGCGGACGGGGCCGCAGCTTCGGCCGCCGGCGGCTCACTGGATGTGCAGGCGCTTGCGAAGAACACGGCGGCGGTCAACAGGGCGAGGACGGGACGATTCATGGCGACCTCCCGACGAAGGCGGATGTTGTGGTCCGGCTCGGAGCCGGACACTGCGCAGGCCGGTCACATTTCGCCGTTCCAGTCCTCGGCCTCAGGGCTGGACGATCTGAAGATCTCGAGATGCCACTTGCCCCCGCCCCAGGGTTCGATCACCTCGGCGGCGACGACGTCCACGAGGATTTCCGCAAACGTGCGGCCCTCGGGATCCCCCTCGAGATGATACGCGGGTTCGTCCCACGCAAAGCTCGGATAGAGCACCATCGTCAGGAACAGGTCGTACCCGTCGTCGACGACGATAAGCTGGCCGCAGGGACGCTTCAAGGTGGAGTGGTAAATCAGGTACTTTTCGGCGCTGTGGGCGCGGATGTATCGCTTCAGCGCGAACTCCCGCGCGACGATCTCCTCGACCGCGATCTTCTTGTCCCAGCAGTCGCGGCAGTACTTCTCTTCGCCGCGAGGCTCGGAGATCTCTTTCGCACCACAGAGGGCGCAGCGGGCCTGGACGGCCGTCTTGCGGGACATGGGCAGCATTGTACTACGTGCGACCTGCCGGGCGCGCCGGGCCGCCCTCTCTACCGGACTTCCTGCTGTCGTGGGCGCATCGCGGGCCCGTAGAGCGACTCGGCGTACTCCTTCACCATGCGCCGGGCGCTGAAGCGGGGGGCGACCGAGCAGATCGCACGGCGCACGAACGAGAGCCAGCGAGTGGGCACGCCCTGCGGATTCCGATCGTAGAACGTGGGCACGATCTCATGCTCGAGCAGATCGTAGAGCGCCTCGACGTCCGCCGCATCCTGCGTGTCCTGGTCCCCGGTCTCGGGTGCGTCGATCAGCCAGCCGTTGTCGCCGGTGTACCCTTCCGCCCACCACCCGTCGCCGATGCTGAGATGCGGAACGCCGTTGAGCGAGGCCTTCATTCCGCTCGTGCCGCTCGCCTCGAGCGGCTTACGCGGGTTGTTCATCCACACGTCGCAGCCCTGCACGAGGAAGTGCGCGACGTGGAGGTCGTAGTCGTCAACGAAGGCGATCCGTCCCCCGAACATCGGATCGGTGGCGCGGCGGTAGACCTGCTGCAGGTGGTGTTTGCCTGTCTCGTCGGCCGGGTGAGCCTTGCCCGCAAACACGATCTGCAGGGGACCGCGCGCCGCATTGAGGATCGCGAGCAGGCGATCGGGGTTGCGGAAGATCAGTTCCGGCCGCTTGTAGCCGGTGAAGCGCCGTGCGAAACCGATCGTCAATGCGTTAGGGTCGAGCAGGGTGCCGGCCGCGACCACGCGCGCGGCGCTGACGTGTTCCTCGCGCCACCGCCGCCGCGCGCGCTCACGGATGAACGCGAACAGGTACTGCCGCAGCGATTGCCGCGCAGCCCACAGGTCCTCGTCTGGAATCTCCAGGATCCTGGCCCACACTTCCGGATCGTCGTGCCGGTCGCGCCAGCCCGCGTCGAGGTGTTCGTCGAACAGCCGCGACAACTCCGACGACAACCAGGTCGGGGCGTGCACGCCGTTGGTAATGGCCCGGACCGGCCGCTTGTCATCGGATACGCCCGGCCAGATAGGTCCCCACATGTCGCGGGTCACCTGGCCGTGGAGCTGGCTCACCGCGTTCACCGCTCCCGCCGTACGCAGGGCGAGCGCCGTCATGTTGAACAGCGGCCCGCTGCCGTTGTCGTAGTGCCCCAGCGCCATGAAGGCGTCACGGTAAGGGCCCAGCGTGCCCCACGCGCCGGCGAGGTGCGTTTCCACGAGACTGAAGGGAAAGGCGTCGTGCCCGGCCGGCACGGGAGTGTGGGTCGTGAAGATGGTCGTGCGGCGCACTTCGTCGAGCGCCGACTCGAACGTGTCCCCCTGCTCGATCAGCTCCCGGATGCGCTGCAGGACGACGAACGCCGCATGGCCCTCGTTGAGGTGCCAGACGGACGGCACGGACCCCATGGCTTTCAGCGCGCGCACGCCCCCGATGCCGAGAATGATCTCCTGCTGGATGCGCGTCTCGCGATCGCCCCCGTAGAGGCGCGCAGACAGCTCGCGATCCCAGGGCGTATTCTCCTCGAGATCCGTGTCGAGCAGGTACAGCTTGACGCGTCCCAGCCGGACGCGCCAGACCGACACCAGCACCGTGCGGTTGCCCAGTGGGACGGCGACGATACATGGCTGGCCTTCGGGGGTCAGGGCCGGCTCGATGGGGGCGTCGGACCAGTTCAAGTGCTCATAGGATTCCTGCTGCCATCCCTCCGGCGAGACACTCTGGTGGAAGTACCCCTGCGGATACATGAACCCGACTCCGATGAGCGGGATCCCGAGGTCGCTGGCTTCTTTGCAATGATCGCCGGCGAGCACGCCGAGGCCGCCGGCGTAGATCGGCAGCGACTGGTGCAGCGCGAACTCCGCCGAGAAATAGGCCAGGGGGCCTGACGCATCGGGATAGCGATGATGCCACCACGTGTCGCGGGCGCCGCAGGCCGCCGCGAGCGCCTCCATCGCCTCGTCGTAGACCGAGAGAAACTGCTGGTCCGCCGCTCGCGCATCGAGGATGTCCTGGGAGATCTGCCGAAGCATCAGCACGGGGTTGTGCGCCGTCTGTCGCCACAGGGGGTAGTCGAGCCTGCGGAATACCTCGCGCGCCTGGTTGTTCCAGGTCCACCAGAGATCGGATGCCAGTTCCGGGAGACGCGAGAGACGCTCGGGGATGACAACGGCTGCGTTTTCCAACAGTCTGAACCTCCTGTCACCGGGCCCAGGGCCCGCTGACGTAATCGCTGCAGTCGTTACCCGCAGGCCCCGACCAGCTTCGAGAAACGCCCGAGATCGATATTGCCGCCCGACACGACCGCCACCACCTGACGATGGCCGCGCGCCGCGAACGAAGGCGACAGCACAGCGGCGACGGCGCAGGCCGCCGCTCCTTCGGCAATGACATGGACCCGGTCGGCTACGACTCGCATCGCCGCGGCGGCCTCGTCGAGCGACACTACCAGCGAGTCCGACACCCGGTGCCGCAGCAGCGGCCACATGGACGGCAGCACCGATCGGCCACCGGCCCCGTCCACGAATGATGCCGTCCACCCGTCGAACCGGCTTGGCGCGTCTGCCTTCAGCGACAACGCAAGCGGCGCCGCCGTTTCAGGCTCCGCGGCATAGATCCGGGCATCCGGGCGCAGCTCGCCAAGCGCCGCCGCAATGCCGGCGAGCAGGCCGCCCCCGCCGACAGGCGCGACGACCGCATCCACGTTCGGCAGATCGTCCACCACCTCGAGTCCGATGGTCCCGTTCCCGCTGATGAAACGGTCGTCGTCGAACGGGTGCACGAAGTGGCCGCGCATCCGATCGGAGCGATGCGCCTCGACAGTGCGCCAGCACTCGTCGTAGGACGCCTTGACGATGGTAGCGCCGAGCCGTTCGATGGACCGCAGCTTCGTTTCAGGCGCCGTGTCCATCACCAGCACGCTGCAGGCCGCCCCCGCTGCCCGGGCCGCCAGCGCCACGCCCTGCGCCGCGTTACCCGCACTCACCGTCCAGAGCCCTTCCGCCAGCTGGTCGCGCGTCAGGTGCTTCACCGCGTTCTGCGCGCCACGGATCTTGAAGGAGCCGACCGGTTGCAGTGTTTCGAGCTTCAGAAAGATTTCCGGCAAGCCGGACTGCACGGCTCGCGGCAGCTCGAGCCGCACCAGCGGGGTCCGCACCACGACGTCGTAGATGGAGCCGGCAGCGTCTCGGATGGTCGAAAGCGAAATGGCTCTGGTCGTGACCGGGGGCATGTCGAAGTCGGTTCGGGCGTCCGCCTGCCGGCGCCGCAAATGGCAATCGTAGTCGGCGCTTCCGTGCCCGTCAATAAATCGATAGACTACGCGCCATTCTGAACACGCTGCGCTCTAAAATCGCTGAGCCACGCTCGGCGGCCCGTACCGCAGCGACACGTCGCAAGTTCCGGAATAGGGCCGGCGGAACCCGTGTGAGGAAAGTCGCAGGCGCACCCGACCTCCTGGACCGGCGGGTTGTGGGGCGCACAAGGAGCGAGCATCATGCCGCGCAGGATCGACCGACGTCAAGTCGTGATGACCGGCACGGCGGCCGGCCTTGCGGCGGCGGCCGCGCCCACCTCCGTCTTTGGACAGGCCCCGGCCATGACGACGCCCGGCAGCTCCCGCCCGGTGGTTGTCGCGTCAGCGAACGGGCATCGGTTCCGGAACGGCGGCGACAAGACGTGCGTCGAGGCCGCGTTCAAGGCGATGGTCAGACGGAGGTGACGTGATGGATGCGCTGATCGCCGGCGTCACCATCGTCGAGCTGGATCCCGAGGACACCAGCGTTGGCTACGGCGGCCTTCCCAACGCCGACGGTGTCGTGCAGCTCGACGCGAGCTGCATGCATGGGCCGCGAAAGCGTGCGGGCGCCGTCGCGGCGCTCGAAGGCGTGCGCAATCCCTCGCTGGTCGCGCAGAAGGTCATGGACCAGACCGACCACCACCTGCTCGTCGGCCCGGGGGCCCAGGTGTTCGCCCGGAACATGGGGTTCACGATCGAAGACGACCTGAATACCGATCGCTCTCGCCGCACCTGGCTCGAGTGGAAGCGCCGCACCACTCCGCTGCTCTACCTCGATCCCGACCGACGGGAGCTGGCCATGCGGCGCCTCGAGCGAGAGATGATTACGGAGGGGCTCATCGAGGAGAACCATTTCTACGGCACCATCAATTGCAACGGCGTCAATGCCCGGGGGGAGATCTGCGGCGTGACGACGACCAGCGGGCTCGCATGGAAGATCCCCGGGCGAGTCGGTGACTCGCCGATTCTCGGCGCGGGGCTGTACGTGGACGGCGAGATCGGGGCCGCCGGCTCCACGGGGCGCGGTGAGGCGAGCCTTTACTCGCTGTGCTCGTTCCTGATCGTCGAGGAGATGCGCCGGGGAAAGCACCCGAAGGATGCCGGGCTCGAGGCGCTCCGCCGGATCCAGGCGGCGACCATCGAACAGCGGCTGTTGAACGAGCGCGGCACGCCCAACTTCAACATCAACTTCTACATCCTCAACAGGCGTGGCGAGTACGCCGGCGTCGCGATGTACAGCCCCGACGGACGCCAGCAGTTCGCCGTGTGCGACGAGAAAGGGCCGCGGCTCGAGGTTTCGACCCCGCTGCTCGAGGGCTCGGCCTAGGAGTGTGCGCGGCAGAACTGCGCCGTCCGACGGGTAATAGTTCTGCGTCCACGGAACGTCCCGAGAAGGACCGGCCTGATCCCGGTGAGTGTCGAATGTGAGGGACGACGTCAAATGGGCCCGGCCGTCAGCCGATGCCGACGGGTCGTGCGCAGGGCGCGGTCGTTCCTCAGGCCATCCGGATCCGATGTAAGCGCTTCAGGTTGACCGCCAGGCACACGATGTTCCACTCCCCGCGCGCCTTAACAGCCCGTGGTGAAAGTCTGGCTGCATTCGCCGGGCGATGCATCCCCGCGGGCTGCGTTGCTCCTCCCTCAAATACTCGCAGTATTCTCGGTCGTCGCGCCCCGCCCGTCTCGGTGCGCCGCCAGACTTTCACCACGGGCTGTTAACCTCGCCGCGCAGACTGAGATAACGGAAGCCGAGCACGGCCTTGATCCAGCCGATGACTGGCTCGACGATCGCTTTCCGGCGGCGATAGCGCGCACGGCCACCCTCGCTCGCGAGCCGGGCCGCCAAGCGGCGCGTCGCCTCATGGGCGGGGTTCGGCGTGGTGTCGGGCTTGCCCTCGTGCCCCAGCGAGATGTACGCCGTGATGTCGCGTGTCTCGAGCGTGTGAAAGGTGGCCTCACCGAGAGGCCGGCGACGATCCTGGAGAGTGTCCGTTTGAGCCACTCCTCGCGTCCGACCTCGACGGAGTCGTCATCGATGACGAGCAGCATCGTCCGGCCGCCACCTGCCTCGGCGGCGTTGGTGGTAAACGCCGGGCGGGTCGGCCCTGCCGGGCCAGGCTGGGCTGGGGAGGCTTCGATGAGGTCCAGAGAGAGGACCTAGGCCTAGGGCTTGCCGCCAATCCTGAGCACGACGTCAGAGGGCTCCAGGTTAGTCACCGGCGGCTTGCCATCGCCCGTGACGGCGCGGAAGTCGATCTTGACGGCCGGGGTTTGCGCCCGGACGACGGGTTCGGCGATGAGGGAGATGGCCAGGAGGGCGGCAGCGGCAAGCGAGCGCCAGACGAGCCTGTTCTGCATGGGCAGACGATACCCTTCCAGCAGAGCTGCGCGCAAGCGCCCGCCTGTCCCCAAGCGGCGGGGCCGCGAGCGGAGGGGTCAGATCTCGATCTGTCCGAACAATCGAGATCTGACCCCGCACCACCCAGTAACCACACCCGGCCGACACTACTGTCCGCGTTTAGTCGCTCTCCTCGCCGGGAGGTGCGGACGCACGAGCCGTAACAACGCTAATCGCATGTAGCGGCGCGCAGTTCAGGGGCGTCGGTGTCCAGCTCTGGACGGGCTGGATTTGGAGCTACATCGCTGGCGGGAAGGATGAGAGGGGTCAGGAGTTGCAGACAATCTCCGCAGCCAGTAATTCGTTGAGTCGCAGGTGAAGGAGCGGCGTTCGATCCGGTCGGACCTTCTGGATCCATGCCCATATCGCGGAGGGCGTGCGCTGGAAGACCTCCCCGATCGCCGCCAGCGTGTAGGCGTGGTGTTCAAATGCCGCGTACGCGGCCTGTTCCCGAAATCGCGCTTCTGGCCCTTGGGTGAGCACGTGCAGTAGCGGCGGGCGGGTGGCGAACCTTTCCGCATAAACGAAGTCCCTAGTTTGACGATGGCCCGCCAGGATCGGGTCCATGCGCGAGGCGAATGCCGGAGATCCAAGAATCAGAGTGCCCTTGAGGTCATCCGCTCCCGCAGTTTCCACGAACGCTGCAAATCGCTCGTGCAACTCACGCGGGTTGTCCGTGCTGAAGGCTTTCCAGATCGTTGTGAGGTCGAGGAATTCGGGCGCCGCGGTCAATCCTAGCGTGGCCGGCCCACTGCTCCACCGCCATTGCCCGGTCAATTCCACAATGCCGGCGGTAACCGGGTTGCGGGTCACATAGCGAATTAAGCGCAGGAAGTACTCGTCGTTATCGACGATCAGAGACTTGTAACGTCCCTGCAGGACATGGCCTACCCGCTTGTGGCGACGATTGAACCATTGGCAGTAGGACGAGTTCAACTGCTGCATCATGCGGGACAGCGGGACTTCGCCAGGCGTGAGCACTAGATGAAAGTGATTACCGAGGAGGCAATACGCATGGCAGCGGACGCGAAAGCGCCGAAGCGCCTTTTCGAGGAGCTCTAGATATCGGAGGTAGTCGACATCATCCTCGAAGATGCACTGCTTATTGTTGCCTCGCGACATGATGTGATAGACGGCGCCAGGGACATGGAGTCGTAGCGGACGAGCCATAGTGCTGTTAGGTAGAGCAAGGCCCGCTCCATGGGGCCCGTACCCGACAATCGTAAGGATTTCGAATGTTTCCCGCAGGTCCGCACACGCCGCTCCAGCGTGGGATCAAAAATCGCTAAGTCCTCTACCAGAAACCGATCGGAAACTGCGAGGACCAATTCGCCGGCTGATATTTCATTCGGCGAACCTTCCCAGCACGGTGAGCGCCCCCTGGGGCGCTGATGGACACGACATTGATACGCGGGACTGGGGTCTCGGCTAAGGCGGGGTCAGATCTCAAGTGGTAAAGGGTAGGTGGGGTCAGATCTCGATTGTCCTTAATAATCGAGATCTGACCCCGCCGCCCCTGCCTTTGCCCCGTTTTCCCGGTCCGCGCTTCGCCGTGGGCAGGCTTACAAACCGACACTGGGCGGTGGTGGCGTGGGGGGCGCGACAGGCGCAGCACGGACGACACGCCGGGCCTGCCAGCGGCCGAATCCGTTCATCAGCACGGCGCCGAAACCGCTCGACCAGGCAAGGAACTCCAGGCTGAAGCCGACCACCACGAAGAGCAGCGCAATGGGGCCGCCCCACCATCCAGCAAGTGCCAACACGCGTCCGAGTAGCAGCGGCAGCAGGATAATCAGCACGCCGAGACTCACATCCAGAAACGGTGATGACGGCGTGAGTCCCAAGCGGCGGCGCGCCCACTGCCCGATGGAATACGCCGTTCCGCTGAACCCGGCCAATGCCATCAGCAGCAGTGCGATCAGCAGGAACGGGATCGCGATCAGGAGCGGCAGCCCCACAATCGATATGATCAGAATCATCGACAGCAGGAACAGCACGGGCCCTAGCATGATGCCGGCGAGCATGCCCACGAGGATCGTGGGGATCGGCGTGTCGCTGACGCGCTGAGCAGCCCCTTCGACGACGGGCCGCGCGACGAGCAGGACGACCGACGCGAGGAGTGCCAGCAGGAGCAGCCGAAACGTCGTCCCGATCAGCCGAGGCACAGCGCTGAAGCCGTCCCAGTATCCGGTCAATCCTGGCCCGATGACGAGCGGCAGTCCACGAAGCCGTCCTGTCCCGCCACCGCCGAGCGAGACCTCTGTTACATCCCCGCCGACCTGAGCCCCGGCTGCGCGGACGACACGCCCGCCGACGCTGACGATGTCTCCCCGGACGATGGCGTTTGGGCCCAGGTGCACTGAACCCATTACCGCAACCACTTGGTCACCGACCTCGCCGTCCACCCTAACCGATCCCATCACCGCAACAGCCTGCCCGGAGAGAGACTCGTTCTCCCGCACATGTATGTCGCCGAAAATCCGGACGCGATCCCCGGAGGCCCGCTGGCGCCCGCGCGTTGGCGGCTCTGGCGCCGTCGGAGGCGACGGCGGCAGCGGTGCGACCTGCTCCAGCGCTGGCTCGGACGCCTCCGGGGCGCGAACGGGTCCGCTGTCCGCGCTGGGCGCCGGCGCTGCGAAGAGGGCGCGGCGCGCCTCGGCGTCCAGGTAACTGAGCCGCAGGATGGCCTCGGCGTCCCGGCCGAGCCGATCGCGCAGTTCGCGGCCGGTCACGACGACCCCGTTGATGGAGATGGTGTCAGCAACTTCGATGAGCCGGACATCTCCCATCCGTGTCTTTGGGCGAAGCCCCACCGCATCGGACAGCGGCACGATGTCGAAGCGCTCCTCAAGCTGAGTCCGGAGCGCGGTCCGCTCCGGACCTGTCTGCTGCTGGCCTGCGACGCCGGCCGCCAGGACGATGAAGAGCGCCGTGGCAGTGATGGTCGAAGTTCGTCTTGTCATCTGAAGTACTCCGGATCTGAGCCGAGCAGGCGTTGCAATGCGATGAATGCGGCGATCGCTACCCCTTGGAGCGCCAGGAGCACGACCGTAACTTTGGGATCTGCGACGAAGGCGCCGGCGGCGCGGCCAACGCTCGCCAGGACGGACCACGGATCAGGCCCGGCTTCACCGCGCGACGCGAACCAGACCACAGTGGCGACCAGAAAATCGAGGGTCACAACCAAAAACGACGAGAGCAGCGAGAGCGCTGGGCCAAAACCAAGGTAGACGGCCGCCGCTCCGATGGCGATACCACCGGAGACCAGGACCCGGCGGGTGCGCGTCGCACGCTGTGCGTCCCTGGCCGCAACGCTCGTAATCACCGCCATCGTGTCGGTGGCGAACGATGCGGAGACTTGGATCCCGGGTCTCACGGCGTCGAACACCCGCTGGAACGTGGCGTCCGCGGCGTCGTCATCGGCAGAGGCCGCGCCGAGCTCGGCGGCGCGCCATCGTGCGTAGAGTCTCTCGAGTTCGTCCATTGATCCCGCTATACAGGCATACGAAGGCTTCGGCTCGGCGTTGCAGTCACCGGGCGGGATCCCACCCGGCGGCGGACAACAGTCGCGCGAGCTCCTTACGAGCTCGGTGCACGTGGCTCCGCGCGGTCGCTTCAGGAATCCCCAGGACTTGGCCGATCTCCTCGAAGGCGAGTCCCTCGTCGTAGCGGAGCACGACGACGGTCCGCTGGTCGGGCCGCAAGCGGGCAAGTGCCTGCTGCAGGGCATCGCGCAGGGCTTCGCGTTCGACCGGGTCCACCGAAGGCGCGGCAGCGACGTCCAGCGCCGGACCGGCAGGGCCCGTGCGCGAGGCGGACCACGAGGCGGATGGCTGACCCCGGCGCAGCGCGTCGATGCCAGTATTGTGAGCGATACGGAATAGCCAGCTCGAAAGGCGTCGGGTCGGGTCGAAGGCGGCGAGGCTGCGGAACGCCTTGACGAATGTGTCCTGCGCCAGGTCCTCGGCCAGCGCCGGGTCTCCAGTCAGACGGACCAGGAGGCTGATGACCGGCCGCTGATACCGGCGGACGATTTGGTCGAAGGCCTGTTGCGAGCCCGCCAGCGCCTCAGCGACCAGCCGCGCCTCGGTGACGGTCTCGAGATCAATGGGGATGGCAGGCCCCCCCGTCCGAGGTCATACCCAAGCTTACGTGGGCAGACCGCCGGGCGTTGCAGGTGGGGTCAGATCTCGATTTTCTCTAAGGATCGAGATCTGACCCCACCTGAGTAACCCCACTCGCGCTCGCGGACCCGGTTCGGCGACCCCTCCAGGTTCCGGCATCCGACCTTAAGGAAGCGGGGAGTCTCCGAGTGAGAGGGAGGGGACCTGATCGCGTGGGGACAGATCTCCAATCTCTCTAAAAATCGAGATCTGACCCTTCGCTAAGCAACGCTAGCGTTGCGCTTTGAGGACGCGGGCCAGGCCGAGGCCGGAAATCACGAAGACCAGCCCCCAAAACAACCCCTGGGTAGTTGCCCCATACAGGACGCTGCCTGTGCCGAACAGCGCCGCATACACGAAGGCACAGCCCAGAACCCAGCCGAGAAGCGATTGCGTGAGGCTATCGGGAGAGGGCCCGACGCCCGCATCGGCGCGTACCGCTGTCCACCCGGGACCCGCCGGCCGGACGATCTGGTAGAAGCGGACCAGGGTTGCCCGGTCGCTCGGCGGCGTCAGGAACGCAACCGCAATCCATACCACTGTCGTGACACCGATGGTGATGAGCAGGGCGACGTGCGACGACACACCGCCGCCGCCCCGCGCAGCGAAGAAAAACGTCGCGGCCACCGCGAACGACGTCAGCATTGCGGCAATCTCGCTCCAGGCGTTGATGCGCCACCAGAACCAACGCAGCAGATACAACAGCCCCGTGCCGGCGCCAATCGAGAGGAGCAGTTCGAATCCTGTCCGTGCCGTGTCGAGCACATACGTCAGCATCGCCGCGAGAACCATCAGTAGCGCCGTGACGATACGACCCGCCGCGACGTAATGTCGCTCGGTCGCGTCGGGCCGGATAAAGCGCCGATAGAGGTCGTGCACCAGGTAGGACGTCCCCCAGTTCAAGTGAGTCGAGATGGTGGAAATGTAAGCTGACAGCAGCCCCGCGACCATCAGCCCGAGGACCCCCGTGGGCAGGAAACGCAGCATCGCGGGATATGCCATGTCTGGCCCGACAAGGCGGGGATCGACGTGCGGCAGGGCTGCCTGGATGTCCGAGAGGTCGGGATAGACGAGGATGGAGGCCAGCGCTACGATAATCCACGGCCAGGGACGCAGCGCGTAGTGCGCACAGTTGAACAGCAGCGTGCCCCACGTGGCGTCGCGTTCGGTGCGCGCCGCGAGCATGCGTTGCGCGATGTAGCTGCCGCCGCCGGGCTCGGCGCCCGGATACCACACCGACCACCACTGCACGGTCAGCGGGATGACGAAGACCGTCAGCGTGATGCCCCAGTCATTGAAATCGGGCAACAGCCGGAGAGTGCCGGGATCCAGTCTTGTCATTAAGCCGTCGAGTCCCCCGACCTGCGGCTGCTGGAGCGCGAAATAGGCCGCGGCAACAGATCCGGTCATTGCCACACCGAACTGGATGAAGTCGGTGACGAGCACTCCCCATAAACCGGCCAAGCCGGCGAACACGATGTTGATGACGGCACAGACCAGCAGCGTCTGCGTCATCGGCCAGCCGAGCAGCACGTTTGCGATCTTGACGGCGGCCAGGTTGACGGTCGCCATGATGACGAGATTGAAAAAGAGGCCGAGGTACACCGCCCGAAAACCGCGGACCCAGGCCGCGGGGCGCCCGCCATAGCGCAGCTCGTAGAACTCGAGGTCCGTCAGCACCCCTGCCCGGCGCCACAGCCGAGCGTAAAAGAAAACCGTGGCCATCCCCGTGAGCAGGAATGCCCACCACACCCAGTTTCCCGCCACCCCGCCGTCGCGCACCAGGTTCGTCACGAGGTTTGGCGTGTCGGTACTGAACGTCGTCGCCACCATCGATACGCCGATGAGCCACCACGGTGCCGCTCGCCCAGACGTGAAGAACTCGGTCGTATTGGAACCCGCGCGGCGCATGAGCCAGAGGGCTGGGACGAACGACAGCGACAATGAGACGACAACGATGGACCAGTCGAGGGTCGTCAGGTGCATGGGTAGACTCGTGAACGTCGGAACCTAGGACGGGTAACTAAGAACGCTCCTGTAAAACTGCGCGGCCTCCGGCGGCGACGGGCTGCCATTGCCATTCCGTTGACCCCAGAAATCCAAATCTTCGGATCGAAAGGCCAGTGAGTTCAGATCTCGTCAGACCTGTGGGGGACCTGTGGGGTCAGATCTCGATTCTTCCGAAGCATGGAGATCTGACCCCGCCTCGCCCCCCGCCTCGCCGACACCGGCTTAGCGCCTCGGCTCTCCGCCACCAGGCCTCCGACCGCCGGGTTCGTAGCTGCCCGGTCGTTGGGGCGCCGGGCATAGCTTATGCTCGAATTACCCCAGTCGATGGCGGAGAAATGAAGCCAGTGGCCGCACGCCTGGGATGCCGGGCGCTGTAGGCGCCCAGCCATCGTCCAAGAAAGCGCCCGGCATCCGTAGAACGGACCAGCGCCCACACGCTGCCGCCCCAGCCTCCGCCGAACGCGGATGCCGCCCCGGCACCGAGTTCCCCGGCCATCGCCACGAGATCGTTCGTTTCCGGAACCTGGTTACGCAACAACTGCATGGCATCCATGTGAGAAGCGCGGGCGAGTTCGCCGATAACGTCGATTTCACCGCGCGCAAAGGCCTCTGCGGCTTCCGCGACCCGCGCATCTTCCCGGACGAAGTGTGCGAGGCGTTCGGCCAGGCGCTCGGCATGGGCCCGGCTCGATTCTGTCGTAGCCACCTCGGTTTTGCCGACGCCAATCTCGCGACGGTGAAGCGTCTGCGCTGCAGGCGCATCGAACAAGTCCGGCGGCTCACGCCGACGGTCACCGGAGCTACCGACGTGTGGGCCGACGTGGCGGAAGCATCCGGCGCGCGCGAGTTCGCCAAGCGTTCGCTCGTCGCCCGCATGGCGCTCGCGCCAGGCCGTGACGATTGACGTGCAGGCGATGGCCAGGCGGTTGTAATCCGCCTGGCGGTCGCCAGCCTTCGCGGCATGGACGCCCGTGAATACTACGGCAAACGTCCACCCGGCCGGCATTGCGATGACGCGCTCGAGTCGCAGCGGTGCGAACGCGAACTGGCGAAGCTCTCCGGCACGGCTCAGGACGATGGCTGCGTGGTCTTCGCTGCCGCCGTGCGTGCCGACACCGGCGTCACCTGCGAGCGATCGGAACGACGCGCCGTTCTCTATGCACCCGAAGTATGCGGCGCGGTCCTCGTCGCCGACAATGGTCTGACGCCAGAGCGGCGTTTCGTCGAGCCGTGCACGCGCAATGAGCGCTTCCGCCAGCGCGATTATGAGGGCGCTCGAGCTGCTGATCCCGGCGGCGCGGGGCAGATCGCTGCTGAACGCGATTCGTGTTGAGAGGTCCGCATCGGGAAAGTTCGCCGCCAGCCGGCGAACCACCGCCAGCGCGTAGTGGTGCCACTCCTGAGCCGCTCCAGGCGGAGCATCGAGCGAAGCGATGAACCGATCGCCGGTTGCCGCATCCACGACAACCACCCGACGATCGGTCGCCGGCGCGGCCGACACCGCGAAGCCCCGTGGCACGGCAGCCAGTAGCGAGCGGCCGCCAGCGTAGTCGGTGTGCTTTCCAAATACTTCGATCCGTCCGGGTACGAAGAAACGCCACAGCGGGGCAGCTGCCGAGCCGTTTTGCAGCGCGGCGTCCACGAGAGAAAAGCGCGACATCACAGTTCGACGCGCGCTCCGGCGAGCACGCGCGCTACCTTCGGAATGTCGGACCTGAGCGAGAGATCCAGCACCGGGCCCCGGGCGGGAACAACTTTGAAGGACGCGCCGGCGGAGACGGCTACGTTCACGGCCTGCGGCAGCTCGCGCTCGCCGCGCCGTGAGAGTGGCACGGTCCGACAGGCATTGAAGATGTGCCTATCAAATCGCCAGATATTCATGCTGATAAGCGTCGTCGGACCGGCTGCCGCGAGCACCAGCTCTCCGGGCTTCTCGACGACGCGCGTGAGAAGGCCGCTTGCATCGACCTCAAGTATCCCGAAAGCACCAATGCGAGCATTTGGGAGCTCTAGCGACTCGGCTGCGAAACCGGCCGTCCCGGGGCCTTGGAGGGACGAGAGCTGCGCAATGGATTCAACCGAATACAGGTTGTCCCCATTCAGTGCGAGGAACGGCTCTCCGGACGTCCACGCCTCGGCGGCGGCGACGGCGTCGGCCGTACCAAGCGGCTCGACCTGCATGACGAAATCGATGGCGATTCGCCGGGTGTCGAGGCCGCGATAGTATTCGCGAACTGCTTCATGTTCGGGACCGAGCACCAGCCCCACGCGGTGGATACCGGCGTCGGCGAGCGCATGCAGCACATGATCGAGGAACGGCCGCCCGACAGGGATCATACCCTTTAGTCCCGCGTCCGCCGCCGCGGATTGGGCCGGATGGAGCGCAGTCGCGCCGTCAGCGGCGCGCATACGCGTTCCGAGTCCGCGCGCGAGCACGAGAGCCCGCGTCGTTGTCCTGATCGGTGGGTCGGGTTGGGCAGGAGGCACAGGCAACGAGGATCTTCTCCAGGAAGGGACGTGAGGAAGTCAGGCCCGCACAATCCCCAGCGGCCGATGCGTGCGCCAGCGTCCTCGGCTGAAGTCGGGCACGTTGCTGCGCTGCGAGACCGACTGCACGGTCAGGCCCACCAGGCTGCTGAGGGCCGCTGCGTCGTACACTGTCATGTCCGTCGGCAGTCCCTCGCGGAGGCATTTGATCAGCCGGTAATCCTCCATGTAGTCCATCACCTCAGGCCCGGCTTACCGGCTTACCGGCTTAGGATCCTGACCAAAATTATCTTGCTATCTTATGATAGGTATGATCTTCTATCTCGCGTGAGACGCGACGAAGATCTGGAAGCCACGATCGTCACCAAGTTCAATGCGATGGGACCCGTGCTCGATGAACGGGGGCG
>JACCRT010000040.1 GCA_013813355.1 Acidobacteriota bacterium
AACCGGCGGCTACCTCGTCGGCGGCGTGGGCGTCGGAGGAGAGGATGATGGGCACCCCGCGAGCGTGGAACATCTCCAGGAGCTTGCGGGAGGGGTAAATCTCGCCGATGGGCTTGCGGAGGCCCGCGGCGTTCACATCCACGACGATGCCGGACTCGGCGACGGCGTCGGCGGTCTCCTCCAGCATCGGGGTAATGTCCTTCTCTGGGAACTCGCGGAAGATCTTGATCAGGTCCGGATGCCCGAGCACCTCGAACCGGCCGGATAGCGCCGCCGCCCGCACGTTAGCGTAGTACGCCTCGTAGAGCTCGTAGGTCTCCCACTTCTCGTAGATGTCCCGCTGGTGGGGGTTATCTACCTCCTCACCCCCGACGCGGTGGACGCTGCCTATGACGTAGTCGTAGGGCAGGGCCGAGGCGTAATGGTCCATCGCCTCCTCCCGGCCCGGCACGAAGTCCACCTCTATCCCGAGCCGCAACTCGACCTCCCGGGACGACTCCCGCGCCTCCCGAAAGGCTTCGAAGTCTATGTCTTTGAGGTAGCGGTCGTGCTCGGTGATGCCCATCTGGCGGATGCCGCGTACCTTTGCGACCTCACAGTAGGCGAGTATGTTCTCTACGGTCATCGGCCGGTCCGCGTGGGCGACCACGTGAAGGTGATAGTCGATCAAGTATGCCTCCGGATCGTTGGAGCTTCTTTCCATCTTATAGGATTTCCCGGCCGGTTAGAGGCTGCACCAATATGCTGGCGACTCTCAAAGCGACTGAATAACCTTGGTCCTGTGTTTTGTCACATACGCTACTCGCCTATTGGCGGAAGCTCTAAGTCGAATCGCCACTTTCCGACTCTCGCGGTGAAGCACTAACTGAGCTGCCAGGCACGTCTTTGGTAAAGGCCTCAAGAGCTTCCTTTAGGTCGCCTTCAGCCTCTGTTTGCAGAGTGATCGTAATCTTCACGTTGTTCTGCCTCGCCCATTGGAACAGCGTCGACACCGAGACGGCATCCTCACTTACAGCCGAGTCTAGAGGCCGAGCTTCAACTGCCTGCTGCACGGCTCGTTTCAGCTCTTCAATACTGCCTGTTAGCTCCGAATGCCGTTGCTCTTCTAACTCGTCTCTGACACGTGCAGCTTCTTCATCTTTACGCCGTCGTCTCTCCTCAAGGACTTCGTCGATGGCCACGTCGATAAATTTATCGATAGACTTCTTGAGGAGGTAACAAGCAATGAGGGAAAGGAAAACCGCAACGTCATAGTCGGGCACCCGACGCCCATGCGAGTTCTCGTGCTCCACCCATTCGTCGGTAAACTCGTCGAAAGAATGGTACTCCTTCGACAGCGCTTCGGCTCTACCGATCTCTATTCGCACTGTGCTGCCTTAATCGTCGGGTAGTTGATCGAGGGCGTGGGTCAACACACCGGGCAGCGCATCATCAAGGGATTCATGGACGCTACCTAGCAGCGGCATTATACCCCCGGTGAAGGGGATCGGGCTGACATTGGGAAGGGACAAATTGGACAACCTCACCAGACGGGTATCGGGAGCCCAGGGCGAATCTCTGCGTATCTGCTCGACGACAGAGGTCGGCACCCGCCTCCTCAACTCTTCTAAGGGCCATTCCGTGGTTATCCCCGCGTGCATCGTCGCCCAGAAACCCAGGTCTGTTTCGATTCTCTCCATAAGCTCTAATCCCCATCTGTAGGGGTTTGTGGAGCTTAGACTCCTAAGCTCTCGTCGGTGACTCTCCGTTCCGCCCGAGGAGTAAAACTCTTCTGTCTCCGTTGTTATAGGAGCTATCAGGCCATCTCGAAAGTACCTATCCGAAACCAAATTCCACCACTCCGCACTACCTTCGCGGGCGACTGTGGCCACCCTCTTGACGGCGTTCTCTTTAGCTGCCGCGACTCCGTCCCAGTACGCTGTCAAGTCAACAAACTCTGTGCATAGCTCGTCTGCAACCTCTTCCGTCTCAGACAAATCGTAAGCGATCTTGGAGTATTGTGCAGCCATTGCTTCGTCGACCTGGCTCAATTTCCTTCTGGCGAGAGATACGTAACCTTCTCGTAGCCGGTCATCGGCTGTTTCGAAGCCAGGAAGCAGTCTATCCTTGTTTCCCCAGAACCACCTGTACAGATCGTGCACAGCGTGACTCGTCATTCCAATGCCCGCCTTGAAAACTTGGACGCCAGCAATCTGGTATGTCTGGAGCTGCATCCACAGTAAGTCCGCGGCCCCTCTCAATTCGAGGGACGCGCCTACCAGTCGGTCGGCAGGATAGGGCCCTTGTGTGATAGGAAGAAACACAGGGGGTAGGGCTTGACGAATAATATGGTTATCGGCCTCGAAGTTGAACCAGAATTCCCACGGCTCCTGTACCTGTGTTTGTAGCTCGGTCAGGTGAGGCTCGCAGAAATCGTCAAAGGCGCCTGCATCGCGCAGGAGAGACACGGGGAAACCAGGCATCTGATACGTCGTGGGCGTCTGAGCAACTCTGCCGACAGTCTTTTGAAAGGTACCCGCTTGCGCCCGGGCCGGCCAACTTATGGTACACACCAACTCTATCAGTTCTTCATCCATGTCCTCCCAATCTCCTTACGCGACGTACGCTTGCATTCTACGCCACAATAAGTGCCTACCACACCACAGCTTCGATGGTTACCAATCTTCCCGGTGTATCGCGTCCCGCATATGCCTGACAAGTTGTCGGGTGCTCAGATCTTCATGAGGAAGGTGCATCCTCTGAGGGCGTCTGTTACATCTTTCAGGCGGACGAATCACCGTGCTATTCCCGGAGAAAATCCACTGCCTGACAACCTTACGGCACGGATAGATGTATTCCTTCCTCGCCAGTTCGCGTATCCAAATGGGGCTGCCGTTCCGTTCAATTTCTCAGCGAACTTCTCGGCCGTATAAACTTTCATCGAAGCCTCCTCAATGGGTAGGAGTCCCGCTTTGCAGTGCTCGTTGGGAGCACCGGATTTGCCGCCAACCGCAGCCTATTGGCGGAAGCTATTAGTACTCCGGCTTCCCACAGACGGCTCGGACCATAGCCCTCTTGGACCCTTCGGCGAACCTCTTCTGAAGTCTGCGGCGCACGGGATACCCGGCCTTTACGAGAGGACCGTTGCCCCGCGCGAACGAGAAGAGGTCGTAGTGGACCGACTCGTCCTCCCGGTGCCACTCCACGGTGAAGCGCTCCTCGCCGCTCTCCGCGTGCCCGGGCAGAGTCCCGTAGGCGAACCCGTAGCGCCGGACGGGGCCGTCCTCGTCCACGAGGTAGACGACGCGCGCGGCGTTCAGCGAGCAGAACCCGAGGTGCCAGGCCATCACGCAGACCGTGATCCCGACCTCGACGGGCGCGCTCTCGGGGAGGAGCCGGACCCAGCCGAGGTCGAACATGCTCCACGCCCGCAGGGCCTCCGCCGCCCGCTCGAAGGTCTCCCGGCCCCGGCCGAGCCTCACGCGGTCGTGCTCCACGCTGTAGCCTGGAGGAGCGCCCTCCCGCGAGGCCCCGACTTCCTCGTAGGAGAAGGGGAGCTCCCCGCTGCCCGGCGAGGAAGCCCCGCACGTCGGCGTCGGAGGGCTTCAGGAGGGAGAGCACGGCTTATGCCACCCAGCGCCCGGTGACGAACAGGGCAGTCAGCGCGGCGCCCGCGGTGGCGCTACCGAGGAGCCAGAGCCCGAGGGCCGTGCGGCTCCCGGAGAGCAGGTACCCGAGCACCAGGAAGAGGGGGAAAGCCGCGAGCATGAAGCGCGGGAGGCTCATGAGAGGGAAGAGCGGGCTCGGCGCCAGGACCGGCAGGAGCGTGGCGGCGAGCGCGTAGAGGGAGAGCCCCGGAGGCAGCAGGAAGAGGCTGAGGGAGATCAGGACGGCAAAGACCGCAAGAAAGCCCAGGTTCAGGGCGTTCGAGGCCGCGAGCGAGGGCCCGGCGGAGGAGCCCAGGAAGAGCGACGAGGACTCTAGCAGGTACCGGGCACCCTCTCCAGCCGCGGTCCAGGCGTCCCCAAGCGTGGCGAGCGGGCTTTGTAGCGTGCGGCCCCAGTGCTCCTCCTGCTGGCGAACGGTAACGAGTGGGTCCCCGAACCGCGCCCACAGAAACGCGCCGTACCCCGCGAGGCCCGCCGGAACCAGCGCGAGGCTCGCGAGCCCGGGGAGGCCGAACTCCCGCCGGTGCCGGAACCACTCGTAGAGGAGAGGTATCAGAAGCAGCACCCCGAGGTTCCGGGTGGTAGCCGCTGCAAGCCCCAGAAGCCCCGCGAGCAGGAGGCTCCGGCGCGCGTAGACCGCCCAGACCGACCCGGTGGTAAGGGCCAGAAAGAGCGCCTCGGTGTAGGCGGCGTTCAGGAACAAGGCCGTCGGGAAGAAGGCCAGGGACAGGGTGGCGGCGCGGGCGGCGCGGGCACCGTGGAGCTTCTCGGCTATGCCGTAGACGAAGTAGAGGGCGAAGAAGGTAGCCGCCAGGGAAACGACGACGCCCCAGAGGGCCGGACCGCCGCCGAGGGCGGTCCCCAGGCGCACGAGCATCGGGTAGAGCGGGAAGAAGGCGGTAGAGGCCGGGTAGCGCTCGGCGTAGCCTTCGGTGGCGATCTCCGAGTACCAGGCCCCGTCCCAGTGAGCCCAATAGCCGAGGGCGCCCTCCGGTTCGAGCAGCGTACCCGCGGGCTCGGCCTGCGGCAGGACCGCCGCGGCGAGCGCTCCCACCCCGAGAAAGAAGAGCCGGCTCGCGGCGAAGACCGCCAGCACGAAAGGGACGGCTCCACGGGGGCGGCTCACCGGCTCAGTGGCGGAGGTTCGGGCCGCGGGCTATGGACCACCATGCACCGCAGAAGGAGAGGACGGCGAGGAGCGCGACCACGGCCAGCGCCGGGTAGGGGTTCAGGTCCGAGACGGAGAGGGTGGCGAAACGCGCGGCGTCCACGGTGTGGAAGATCGGGTTGAAGAGCGTCGCCGTCCGCAGACCAGCCGGGAGCATATCCACGGAGTAGAAGACCCCGCCCAGAAAGGCCAGGGGCTGTATCACGACGTTGGTCATAAAGGTCACGTGGTCTATGCGGGAGGAGACCACCCCGACCACCGTGCCGATCGCCGAGAATGTAAACGAGACGGTCACCCCGATCAGGAGCAACAGGATAGGCCGGTCCACGGTCACCCCGGCGAACGGCATCCCGACCAGGAAGACTCCGGTGCCGACGATCAGGCCTCGCAGGGTGCCGCCTAAAGTGTAGGCGAGGGCTATCTGTATGTTGCTCATCGGGCTTATCAGGACGTCGTCTATGTACCGCTCGCGCTTGGCGTCGAAGACGGAGGTGGAGGTGTTCATATACGCGCCGGTTATAAGGCTCATGAGGGCTATGCCGGGCAGGATGAACTGCAGGTAGGGCACGCCCTCTATCTCCCGGATGCGGCTCCCGAGGGCGACGCCGAAGACCACCACGTAGAGGAGCGAGGTCAGGAGCGGCGGGATTATCGTCTGGGTCCAGACGCGGGCAAAGCGCAGCACCTCCCGGGAGAGCAGGGTGCGGAACATCTTGTCAGCCAGCATGGCCCATCACCTTCATGTAGACCTCTTCTATGCTCCTTGCGTGGAACGTCTCCTTGAGGCCCGCGCTCGTGTCCCGGGCGGCTATCCGGCCGTTCGAGATCAGGGCTACCTCGTCGCAGAGCTCCTCGGCCTCTTCGAGGTAGTGCGTGGTGAGGAGCATGGTCATCCCTCCGCGGTTCAGCTCCCGGAGGTAGTCCCAGAGCTTGTAGCGGAGCTCGACGTCCACCCCGGCGGTCGGCTCGTCGAGGAAGAGCATGTCCGGGTCGTGCATCAGGGAGCGGGCGAACATGACCCGGCGCTTCATGCCGCCGGAGAGGGTGCTCGTGCGGGCCTTACGCTTCTCCGTGAGCTCGAACCGCTCCAGGAGCTCCTCGGCCCGCTCCCGGGCCTTCTTCTTGCCGACGCCGTAGTAGCCGGCGTGGAAGGTCAGCGTCTCCTGTACGGTCAGGAACTTGTCGAGGTTTATCTCCTGGGGGGAGACCCCGATCATGCGCCGCGCCTCCCGGAACTCCTCGTAGGCGTCGTGCCCGAAGACCTGGACGGTACCGGAGTCGGGACGGGCGAGGCTCACGATGCTGTTTATGAGCGTGGTCTTTCCGGCCCCGTTCGGTCCGAGGAGCCCGAAGAAGCTCCCGGAGGCTATCTCCAGCGAGACTCCGTCCAGAGCGACAAAACCATCACGGTAGGTCTTGCGGAGGTCCTCTATCCTGAGCGCCGGTGCCCGGCCGTCCCTGCTGCTCACCGGGACAGAACCTCCCGGGCGGCTCTCTCTCCGGAGAGCATGGAGCCGTTTATGGAGGAGTCCTCGGTGTACTCCCC
>JACCRT010000041.1 GCA_013813355.1 Acidobacteriota bacterium
ACCCGGCGCCGACCCCACCCGCATCGCGGCGCAGATTGTCACCGGCATCGGCTTCCTCGGCGCGGGTGCCATCATGCGCACGGGCGCCAGTGTCCATGGCCTGACGACGGCGGCGACGGTCTGGGTCAACGCCGCCGTAGGAGTGGCCGCGGGCGGCGGGCGCTATGTGCTCGCGATCAGCGCGACCGGCATCACCCTCGCCGCCCTGCTGGCGCTGACCCGGCTCGAGAACCTGATCGCCCGCCGCAAACCGCCGCAGGCTCCAGACTCGCTCGGCGCCTGAGGGTCATCGCAGCAGCGTCCGCAGCGTCCGAAGGTTGCGCGCATCCCAGGGATCCGCATCGCTCTTCCGCCGGCTCTCAGGTGTATCGAGCTTTGGTGTCTCGAGGAGCATCGGCAGCCCGGCGAAACGCGGATCGTTCAGCAGCATCCGGAACGGCTCGATCCCGAGACAGCCCTTGCCGATGTGCTCGTGGCGATCCACGCGGCTGCCGCACGGTTTCTTCGAGTCATTCAGGTGAAACACCTTGATGCGATCCAGCCCGACGAGCCGGTCGAACTCGCGGAAGGTCTCCCGGTACCCCGCTTCCGTACAGACGTCGTACCCGGCGGCCAGCAGGTGGCACGTGTCCAGGCAGACGCCGATCTGGTCGCTGCCGTTCAACCGCTCGATCAGCGTGCGCAGGTGCTCGAACCGGTGGCCGAGGTTCGTTCCCTGCCCGGCGGTGTGCTCGAGCAGGATCCGCAGCCGCATCCCCCGCCGGGTCCGCAGCAGCTCGGCGAGCCCCTCGGCAATCAGCTGCAGTCCGCTCTCGACGTCCCCGGTCGTGTAGGAGCCGGGGTGCATCACCAGGCCGTCCAACCCGAGCAACCGAGCGCGGTCCAGTTCCTCGCCAAGCGCCGCGAGCGATTGCGCGCGGAGCGCGGTGTCTGCCGCGGCCAGGTTGATCAGATAACTGTTGTGCGCGACGACCGGGTGAATGCCGGTTTCTTCGACCCGGCGCCGGAACAGCGCCACCTCGTCGGGCGGCAGCGGCCGCGCACGCCACTGCCCAGCCGACTTCGTGAAGATCTGAAGCGCGTCGCACCGGCTGGCCTGCGCGCGATCGACGGCGCGAGGCAGCCCGCCCGCGATCGACAGGTGCGCACCTAGGCGGGGCACGTGGCCTCACTCACCGAACACTTCGGCCTCGAAGCGGTACACCGGTGCGCCCTGCCGCCAGGCATCCTCCGGCAGCCCCGCCTTGCCACAGGTGCGCTGCAGGAACTGCTCGCGGGTCCAGCCCCACTCTACGGCGACCTGCGGCAGCAGGAGCCCGCGGCGCGCCCCCCGCTCGACCACCAGCCCATGACGGCCGAGTTCGATGGCGTCTGCCGCAGGATCGATACGCTCGAGCGGGCCGAGCACCGAGATTTCAAGCGACAGATCCGGGAGTTCGTCGGCGGCAACGGGTGGAAACCGCGGGTCCTCGCTCGCCGAATCCGCGGCACAGCGGGCAACCTCGTCCTCCAGTGAGCCTCGTGACGCCAGCGTGCCGAGGCAGCCGCGCAATTTCCCTCCGCGTTTGATCGTGACGAAGACGCCCGAGGCGTCCGGCAGCGTCATCGGCTCCCCGTCGCCGGGTAGAGCGCGCCCGTGAACCTGGGACTCGACGGCACGCCGTGCGAGCGCCAGCAGCGCCTTCCGCTGCGCCTCAGTCAGCATCGTCAAACGTGCCGAATGCGGCGGCGAGGTAGCCGACCACGCAACTGTGGTCGCCGGAGACGTCGCCGGAGTGGGCGTACTTCAGCACGCGTCCGTCGCGCGCGCCGAGCGCGCGGGCGGCGAGCAGGACAGAGATGGCTGGCCCGCCTCCACACGCGACGTAGCGTCCGCGCTCGTGCTCGGGATAGTGTTCGAAGATCCCGAGCAGCCCCTCGGGATCGAAACGCGCCACCGCGTCCTGGACACGACCATCGAGCGTTGCAGCCGTTTCCGCATCGAAGAAATGGGAAAGGTCGGTGCTGGCCACCAGCAATGCACGGCGCGCGGCGAAGCCCGCCGTCAGCGCTTCAGCCAGCGCCTCGATCGTCTCGCGCCGCTGGGCGCCCATCAACAGCGGCACGATCGGGACGCCGGGCAGCAGGCGTGCCACGAACGGCACCTGCATTTCAAGTGAGTGCTCACGCTCGTGTGCGGACGGCATCGACCGGACGACCGACGAGCGCAGCATGGCGTTCGCGCCGTCGGGATCGATGACGACGTCACCCAGCGGCGAGGCGAACGCGCCTTCGGGCCAGAGTGCCACGCCACTGAACCCGACGTGATGTGACGGGCCAACCAGCACGACGACATCGTAGGGGTGCCGCGCCGCCGCCTTGAACGCCCAGGCGCCGACCGCGCCCGAGAACATCAGCCCGGCGTGAGGGACGATCACGGCATCCACCCGTCCTGACGGCCCCTCGCCGGCGGCGCCCAGGTACCCTTCGAGATCCTGGAGCAGGACCGCCGGCGTGGCGGGATACCAGGTGCCGGCCATGGCTGCCGGGCGGATCATCAGGTGTTCCTCCGGGTTCCACGGAGCGGAACTTTTGATAGCATCCTGCGCATGCCTGATAGTCTCCCGCGTGCCGAAGTCGAGCGCGTGGCGCGCCTCGCCCGGTTGGCGCTCACCGACGACGAAGCGAACCTGTTCGCCCGCCAGCTTGCCGATATCCTTGGCTACGTCGAACAGGTGCAAGCCATCGACACGACCGGGATTGCCCCGACCTCGCATCCACACATCACGGGCACGGTGCAGCGCGCCGATGTCGTCGAGGCGTCGCTCGACCGCGACACTGCGCTCGCCTCGGCCCCCGCCGCCGATCACGCGGCCGGCTTCTTCAAGGTACCACGGGTGCTGGGGTCATGACCCCCATGATGGGTGCAGCCGAGGTCCGTGCCGCCGTGGCGTCACGGCAACTCTCGGCGGTCGAGGTCTGCCGCGAGGCGCTCGACAGGATCGCCGCGCTCGACCCCGGCCTGAACGCATTCAGGACGACCACGGCTGAGCGGGCGCTCGCACGCGCCGCAGCCCTCGATGCCCGTGACGACCTCCATGCGCTGCCGCTGGCCGGCGTGCCGATCGCGATCAAAGACAACATCTGCACCAAGGGTGTGGAAACGACGGCCGGCTCACGGATCCTGGAGGGCTACCGGCCGCCCTACGACGCGACGGTCGTCGCGCGTCTCGAGGCCGCGGGCGCGATCGTCGTAGGCAAGACCAACTGCGACGAGTTCGCGATGGGTTCCTCGACAGAGAACTCCGCGTACGGCCCGACGCGACATCCACGGGCGCTCGATCGCACACCCGGGGGCTCGAGCGGCGGCTCGGCGGCCGCCGTGGCCGCCGGCATGGTGCCGCTCGCGCTCGGATCGGATACGGGCGGGTCCATCCGCCAGCCCGCCGGCTTCTGCGGCATCACGGGCTTCAAGCCGACCTACGGCCGGGTATCCCGCTATGGTCTTCTCGCCTTCGCTTCGTCCCTGGATCAGATCGGCCCCATGGCGCGCGATGTCACGGATGCCGCGCTGACGTTCAAGGTTCTGGCCGGGCACGATCCGCGCGATTCGACATCTATCGCCGATCGCGCGCCCGACGCGGTCCGCCACGCCGGACTGGACGGGTTGAAGGTCGGCGTGCCGCGCCACCTCCTCGACGGCCCGGGCGTTGAAAGCGACGTTCTCGCCGCCTTCGATGTCGCGGTGGGCGCGATGCAGACCGCCGGAGCGACGATCGTCGAGATCGCGCTGCCGCACGCGTCCCACGGCGTCCCGGTGTATTACATCCTCGCCACCGCGGAAGCCAGCGCCAACCTGGCGCGCTACGACGGCGTGCGCTTCGGCTCACGGGCGGACGACGCGGGGTCGCTTGACGAGATGTACGCGCGCACGCGCGGCGAGCGGTTCGGCCCCGAGGTGAAGCGGCGCATCGTGCTCGGCACGTACGTGCTCAGCGCCGGCTATTACGACGCCTACTACCGCAAGGCGCAGCAGGTCCGCACGCTGCTTGGCCGGGACTATGCACACGCCTTCGGCCAGGTGGACGTCATCACCTGCCCGACGAGTCCTACCACGGCCTTCCCGCTCGGCGCGCGAACGGCGGACCCCCTGCAGATGTACCTGAGCGACGTGTTCACGGTGGGCGCCAACCTCGCGGGCCTGCCGGCAGTGAGCGTTCCCTGCGGCGTGTCGTCGTCGCAGCTGCCCATCGGGCTGCAGTTCATAGGTCCGGCCATGGCCGACACGCTGGTCCTGGACGTGGCGGGCGCGTTCGAGCGGGCGGCGCCGTGGAATGGGGCGGCGTAATCAGCTGGCGACGACCGGACGCTCGGTGGCCGAGACGACGAGCCAGATCACCAGGCCGATTGCCAGGAGGGGTAGCAGCGGGACCAGCAGCGCCACAAAGGCGATGGCCGCGCCGGCAAGGAGCGTCAGCACCAGGAACGGCCCGACCACGATCATCGCGACCGTACCAAGCAGCGCTTTCAGCAGGAGCACGGGAAGAAAGAGGAGGCCGAACAGGAGCGCGAAGAAGAGGCGCACCGGGAGCAGTACGATCCAGAGCACGACTTTCAGGGCGAGGAGTCCGGCTGACGCGACGACCAGGAGCGTCAGCGCCAGGAACGCCAGGGCAAACAGCTCGAGCATCTCACCTCGCAGTCGCAGGCAGCAGGTACCACGCGGCAGCGCCACGCGGCGGGACCTATGCCGACTTACGGGCCTCTGCTTCGAGAAGTTCCGGTGTTCGGAGCTGGTCGACGGTGCCGCGGGGGGCGTCCGGCGCGAGATAGGTCTGGCGGCCGCCCATGACCTCCTCGAGTCCACGGACGACGCGTGAGTGCTGGCCGCTGCGGCGGAGCTTGGGCAGGTTCAGAAGGACACAGAAGCCCAGGAAGAGGGCCAGGATGACGCCGCTGCTGACAAGTACGCCTTGCAACGTGGCGAGCGCACCCGGCAAGACTCCGGCGAGGAAGTCGGTCACTGCGGCTATTCCGGCACGGGCTTGGCCGGCGAGTCGTACCCCTTCGGCAGCGTGTAATGGATGACACCCGTCCGGACTTCTTCCATCGCGACGCGCTCGAGCTTGTGCGGGCCGTGCGCCGCCCGCTCGATGCGGGGGAGTGCACCGCGCCGCAGCTGTTTGGCGCGCTGCGCGGCGACGTCCACGAACAGGAAGCGGCTGGTAATGATCGGGGAATCGGCCAGATCGTCCTGAGGATCCAGCTTGTCGGTAGTGTCGGCCATGCGTTCAGAGTACTTGAAAGGAACCGGCTGCGCACATGATTCAGCAGGAATTCACGTGAATCTGCACCAGACCAGATTTCGCCCGCGTCAACACTCCGTCCGTGGATGGTTTCCTCCTTCTCAGTCCTCGGGAGCCCCCTTGCCCTCCCGGAAAATCATTACGTCGATGCATACGACGCCTCACTTAGTGCTTGTTAGGCATGTTATATGCGCACTCATTACTCATATCACGGCCTGTGACGATCCTCCAGGAATGTGCCTTTTTCGCGGGTGAGTTCGGGCGGTTCCTGCATGCGGGGAGGAGTAAAATGCCGCAGTGCCTCGCATTTACCTCGAACGACAGGAACTTCAGGACGATGTCCGGCGGATTATCGAAGTGCTGGAGGACGGCATCGACCTGCTCGCCGCCGGGGGCGAGTGTGCGCCCCCGATTGACGTCATCGAGACGGTGGCTGGTCTGGAGGTGTCGATGGACGTGCCGGGCGTGAAGGCGGATTCCCTCCACGTGGTCTTCGCCCGGGACACGCTGGTCATCGCCGGCCAGAAGACGCCCGCCGCGTGCGAGCATCGGGGCGCGACGTTTCACCTGGCGGAACGGGGCTTCGGGCGGTTTCTGCGGGCGGTGCGCCTGACGGGCGCCTGGAATGCCGGCGCCGCGGACGCGCGACTCTCCTGCGGCGAACTCCGGGTGCTGCTGCCGCGCATCGACGATCGCCGCGGCCGCGAGATCCGCATTCCCGTCCGGGTCGACTGACGCATGCGCATCCTTTTCATCGGTGACATCTTCGGCAAGCCCGGTCGCGAGATCGCCCGGCGCGCGGTCCGCCCGCTGGTCGAACAGCGCGACATCGACTTCGTCATCGCGAACGTCGAGAACTCCGCCGCCGGCTTCGGGGTGACCGGCGACATCGCCGAGACGATTCTCAGCTACGGCGTGGACGCGATGACGAGCGGCAATCACGTCTGGGACAAGAAAGAGATTCTGGAGTACATCCCGCGGCAGGTGCGGCTGCTGCGTCCGGCGAACTTCCCGTCGGGGACGCCCGGCCGCGGCAGCTATCTCGGGCGAACCCGAACGGGCGAACCGGTGGGCGTCATCAACCTGATGGGCCGCATCTTCATGTCTCCCCTCGACGATCCGTTTGCCGTGGTGCTGCGCGAGATCGAGGCGCTCCGCGCCAGGACGCGCGTGATCATCGTGGATTTCCACGCCGAGGCCACCTCGGAAAAAGTGGCGATGGGCTGGCACCTTGACGGCCGCGTCACGGCCGTCTTCGGCACCCACACACACGTGCAGACCGCCGACGAGCGAATCCTGCCGAAGGGAACGGCCTGCCTGACGGATGTCGGGATGACGGGCCCGCACGACTCGATCATCGGCGTGACCATCGACGCCGCGCTGGGCCGGTTCCTCAATGGCATGCCGACGAAGTTCGAAGCTGCCAGCGGCCCCGGCCGGCTGAACGCGGTGATTGTCACGGCCGATCCCGCGAGCGGGAAGGCCACGGCCATCGAACGCCTCAACCTCTCGACCGAGCAGGTGGAGGCACTCGCCGCCGAGGCGGCCCCCGCCCGCTAGCATGCCAGGCCGGGACCTTTTCGACCTGCCCTTCGAGGAGCACGGCGCGCCGGCGGCGCCCGAGCCTGCCGCGGCGCCGCGCGTCCCACGCCGCACGGTGCTCTCCGTGACCGAGCTCACCGCGGCCATCCGCGGCACGCTCGAAAGCACGTTCGGCGATCTGTGGATCGAGGCCGAGATCTCGAACTGCAAGGTGTGGAACACCGGCCACATGTACTTGACGCTCAAGGACGGGGGCGCCCAGATCCGCGCCGTCATGTTCCGCTCGGCGGTGCGGACCCTGCGCTTCACACCCGAAGATGGCCTGCACGTCATCGCCCGCGGCCGGCTCGCGGTGTACGACCCCAAGGGCGAGTACCAGCTCGTCTGCGAGCACATGGAGCCGCACGGCCTCGGCGCCCTGCAGCTCGCCTTCGAGCAACTCAAGAAGCGACTCGCCGCCGAGGGTCTGTTCGACCACGCCCGCAAGCGCCCGCTCCCTGCCCTGCCGCGCAAGATCGGGATCGTGACCTCGCTCGACGGGGCCGCGGTGCGCGACATCATCAAGGTCCTCGGCCGGCGTCATCCCGATGCGCACCTCGTCATCCGTCCGGCGCGGGTGCAGGGCAGCGCCGCCGCCGCGGATCTTGCCCGCGCGCTGCGCGCGATTGCCCGGGTGCCTGGCGTGGACGTCATCATCTGCGGGCGGGGCGGCGGCTCCACCGAGGACCTCCAGGCCTTCAACGAGGAGGTCGTGGCGCGCGCGATCGCCGCGTCCCCCGTGCCGGTCATCTCGGCCGTAGGCCACGAGGTGGACGTCACGATCGCAGACTTCGTGGCGGATCTGCGGGCGCCCACACCGTCGGCGGCCGCCGAAATGGTGGTGGCGGCGAAAGACGACTTCTGCACGCGCATCGATCGCCTGACCCACCGGCTCGCAGCCGCGGCGCGCCAGGGCGTGCAGCGTCGTCGCGCCGTGGTGCACATGCTCCTGACGCGGCGGGGGCTCGCGGGCTGGCACGCGCACGTGGCCCTCCGTGGCCGGCACGTCTCCGAACTGACGCACCAGCTGCACACGTGCGCGGCGGGGCGGCTCGCCCGCCAGGGCCGCGACCTCCGGGCCCTCACCCAGCGTCTCGAGGCGCTCGACCCGAGGCGGCGGTTTTCATCGCTGCGCAGCCGGCTCGGAGCAGCCGATGCCCGCCTGCACGCCGCGGCGCTCGGGTGCCGGCGGCGCGCGGACACGCGTCTGCGTGTGCTGGCCGGCCGGCTGGAGAGCATGAGTCCCCTGGCCGTCCTTGCGCGCGGCTACGCGGTCTGCTGGAATGACGATCGGACACGCGTTCTACGCCGCGCGACCGATGCCGCTCCGGGCAGCCAGGTCCATGTCCGGCTGCACGACGGCGAACTGGCCTGCGACGTGCGGACAGTCAGGGCCGATGACCCCGAGGACCGGTAAAACCGACGATCAGGTGATATGGATCCCAACATCAAGGACTTCGAGTCAGCAGTCGCCGAGCTGGACGCCATCGTCAAGAAGATGGAAGACGGCGACCTGACGCTCGAGCAGTCGATGGCGCTCTACGAGCGGGGCTTGCACCTGTCGCGCTTCTGCCACGCGCGGCTCGAGGATGCCGAACGGCGCATCGAAGTCCTCAACGAGCGCGGCGAACTCAAGCCCGCAGCGACGTCGCTGGGCATGGACGCGCACCCCACCGGGGAGGACGACAAGCCGTGAGCGCCGCCGCGCTGGATCTCCAGTCATGGCTCGACCTGCGCTGCCGCGAGGTGAACGCGGCGCTTGACGCACGGCTCACCGCGAGTGCTGCCCCTGCCGTGATTCTCGAGGCGATGCGGTATCCGCTCGTCGGCGGCGGCAAGCGGCTGCGGCCGCTGCTCGCGATTGCCGCAGCCGAGGCCGTCCTCGAGCGCCACGGGAAAGCCCTCGAAGCCGCCAGCGCGCTGGCGATGCCGGCGGCGTGCGCGCTCGAGATGATCCACACCTACTCACTCGTGCACGACGACCTCCCGGCCATGGACAACGACACGCTGCGGCGCGGACGGCCCACCGCCCACGTCGTCTTTGGCGAAGGCCTCGCGATCCTCGCTGGTGACGGGCTGCTCACCGAAGCCTTCGCCCTGCTGGCGCGCGAGCCCGACGGCGTGCCGGGGGTGCCGGCTGACACGCTGGCGCGGCGGAAGCTCCAGGCGGTAGCCGTGATCGCCGAGGCAGCCGGCGCCGCGGGGATGGTCGGCGGCCAGGCGATCGATCTCGAGGCCGCGGCCGCCGGCGCGGCGCCACTCGACGCCCAGGGCCTCCGCGACATGCACGCCCGCAAGACGGGTGCGCTCATCCGCGCGTCGGTGGCGAGCGGCGCCGTCATGGCCGGCGCGGAGGACGCCGAACTCCACGCGGCGGTCGATTACGCGACGCAGATCGGCCTCGCCTTCCAGATCGTGGACGACATCCTCGACGTGGAAGGCGCGTCGGCGGACCTGGGCAAGACCGCCGGGAAGGACGCGGCGGCCGGCAAGCCGACCTATCCCGCCTTTTTCGGCGTGGAGCCGTCGCGCCGCCTTGCGGCCGAGTGCCTGGGCCGGGCGCTCGACGCGCTTTGCCAGGCGGGCCTCGGCGGCCAGCTCGCGGCAATCGGCCACTGGGTCGTCACGCGCCGACAGTGAAGCAGACCGTCCGGCTCGACACGCTGCTGCTCGATCGCGGCCTGGCGGCCTCGCGCGAGCGTGCACGCGCGCTCATCCTTGCCGGCGCCGTTCGCGTCGATGGCCGGCCGGCCACGAAAGCCGGGACCGCCGTGCCCCTGGACGCCGACGTCACGCTCACCGGCGCCGACCACCCGTACGTCGGCCGCGGCGGCCTCAAGCTCGCGCACGCCCTCAACACCTTCCACATAGACGTCGCCGGCGCCACCGGGCTCGACGTCGGCGCATCCACCGGCGGGTTCACCGACGTGCTGCTCCAGCGGGGCGCCGCACGGGTCGTCGCGCTCGACGTCGGCCACAACCAGCTTGACTGGAAGCTCCGCTCCGACCCTCGCGTCGTCGTACTGGAACGCGTGAACGCCAGGCGCCTGGCGCCGGAGCAGCTCCCGCCCGATCTGCGCACCTTCGACATCATCACGGTGGACGTGTCGTTCATTTCCCTGGCGCACATCCTGCCGGTCCTCCCAGCACTCATGCGCTCGGCGGCGGACGTCATCGCCCTGGTCAAACCGCAGTTCGAGGCGGGCCGCGGGGAGGTGGGAAAGGGCGGGATCGTGCGGGACCCGGCCGTGCAGGATCGGGTGGTGCACGAGATCGCCGCCGCCGCGGATGCGCTAGGATTAACGCGCATGGGCCTCACCGAATCGCCGATTACCGGCATGGAAGGCAACCGGGAATTTCTGCTGCACCTGAGGGACGCGCGCGGCTGACATGCCGGACATCACTCGTATCGGTCTCGTGGCCAAGACGCGGCTCGACGCCGCAGCCGACGTGCTCGCCGAGCTGGCCGGGTGGCTCGAGGCGCGTGGCGTGCAGCCGGTGTTCGAAGCCGACACCGCGGCGCTGGTGAACCTGCCGGCCGGCCGGGCGACCGCGAGCCGCGACGAGATCCCGGCTGCGTGCGATCTGCTGGTCGTACTCGGCGGCGACGGCACGTTCATCGGCATGGCCGGCCGCATCGCCGAGGCGGGTGTGGACGTCCCGATCCTCGGCGTCAATTTCGGCAGCCTCGGGTTTCTCACCGAGATCACCCTCGACGAGCTGTACGATTCGCTGGAGTCGGTCCTCGCCGGCACGGCCCGCATCGACCAGCGCATGATGCTGCGCTCGCAGACCCTCCGCGGCGGGATCGTCTTTACCGACCGGCTCGCGCTCAACGACGTCGTCATCACCAAGGGCGCGCTCTCGCGGATCATCGACCTCTCGGTGGCGAGCGGCGAGCAGGCCGCCATGCGCGTGCGCGCCGACGGCCTGATCATCGCGAGCCCCACCGGCTCCACCGCCTACAACCTCGCCGCGGGCGGCCCCATCGTGTATCCCGGGCTCGACGCTATCCTACTGACCCCGATCGCGCCCCACATGCTGACCAACCGGCCGCTCGTGATCCCGGCGTCGGCGGACGTCCGCGTCAGCCCGGCCATGGACGGCCACGACGAGATCTTCGTCACCTTTGACGGGCAATCGGGGCATGCCCTGGAGCCCGACGATGTGATCAGCGTCCGGCGTGCGGAACGCCGGCTGCGTGTCGTGCGGGCAAACCGGCGCACCTACTTCGACGTGCTGCGCGAGAAGCTCAAGTGGAATGCCCGGTAAGGCTTCCTCTCAGTGTCCTTCGCGATTGCGGCGCTCCTGGAAGAACCGAACCTGCCATTCCTGGACGTGGCGGCGGTGCTCGTCGTAGGTGGTTGAAAAGATGTGGGAGCCGTCGTTGCGGCTGACGAAGAAGAGATAGGGCACGTCGGCCGGGTTGACGGCCGCCTGCAGTGAGGCGCGGCCCGGAGCAGCGATCGGACCCGGCGGCAGGCCGGCGTACCGGTAGGTGTTGTACGGATGATCCACGCGCATGTTCTGGCGCGTCAGGTTGCCGTCGTACTGACCGAGGAGCTCGAGGGCATAGATGATGGTCGGGTCCGCCTGCATGCCCATGCCGATGCGAAGCCGGTTCGAGTAGACGGCCGCGACGAGTTCGCGCTCCTCCGGCTTCGCGGTTTCCTTCTCGATGAGCGACGCGAGGGTGACCAGCTCGCGGACGCTGAAGCCCCGCGCCTCGGCGGCTTCGGCGATATCAGGCGTGAGGGCCTTCCTGAAGCCGGCCACCATGCGCTCGACCAGCTGCGAGGCGGTCGCGCGGCGCGGCAGGGAGTAGGTGTCGGGGAACAGGTAGCCTTCCAGATTCGGGGCGGCAGGATCGACGTCCTCGATGAGCGATGCGTTGCCGGCCGCTTTCACGAACTCGGCAGCCGGGCCAAAGCCGCGGCTCTCGAACACTTCGCTCATCTGCCGGATGGTGAGGCCCTCACGGAACGTGATCGTCAGCAGGTAGACGTCGCCGCGCGCGATCCTCTCGACGACGGCCGTGGCGCTGAGGGGCTCGTCGAAGCGGTACTCGCCGGCCTGGAGCCGGTGTCCGACGCCCCGCATCCAGACGGCCAGCCTGAAGGCCAGGGCGCTGCGCACCACGCCGGCGTCCTCGAGGCGGCGCCCCATGGCTGCCGAACCGCTCCCCTGCGGGATCTCCACGAACTGCTCGGGCTCGGTGTAACCGCGGTAGGGGCGTTCGAGACTCAGAAACAGCCAGGCGCCCGCGGCCACGGCGGCAAGCACCAGGACCGCCACAACGGCAAGCAGCAGTCGCTTCACGTTCAGTACTCCTCTGCTGGACTCGACGCGTCCGGCCGGGGGACCGCGTCGAGGTAATCCTGCAGAATCACGGCGGCCGCGGCGGCGTCGAGCATCACCTTCCGCTTTCGCCAGTCCTTCTCACGCCGAGCCAGGAGGCTTTCTGCCTCGCGGCTGCTCAACCGCTCGTCCTGCAAGACCAGCGGCACATCGACCAGCGTTCTGAGCTGCTCGAGGAGAGCTTCGACGACTGCGGTCTGGTCGTTCGGCTCACCGCTCAAGCGTCGCGGGTACCCCAGCACAATTGCTGCCAGCCCATCATCTTCGCTGCGCAAACGGGTGACTTCGCCCGCCAGCGTCGCGGCCACCTGTCGTGCGTCGCCGACCCGCGCGAGTGTTTTCCACGGGCGGGCCAGAAGGCCGGTCGCGTCCGACAGGGCCAGCCCTATCCGCCGGCGGCCGTAGTCGACGCCCAGAGCGCGCATCGAACAGGTTTATCACGATCGGGGTGCTGCGGCTGCTCACCGTGGCTATAATCACAGTACTCATGCCGTTACGAGGGGCGTTCGCCGCGATGATGCTCGCGGGGGGTTGCGTCCTGCTCTCGGTCGAAGTGCTGGGCCAGGCTCCGGCTCGGCCTGCGCAGGGCGATGAGCGGGCGCGGGCGCGCGAGGCGGCCGAGCGGGCCGCGGCGCGCATTCGTGCCCTCGAGCGCGAGGCCGATGCGCTGGTTGCGCAGGAGCGCACGCTGCTGGCGGACCTGCGCAAGCTCGAGATCGATCGCGCTCTGCGTGCCGAACAACTCCAGCAGGTCAGCGCGGAGCTGACCGACACGCGAGCAGCTCGCGACGAAGCGGCCCGGCGCGCCGAAGCGCTGAGCTCGGCAGCAGCCTCCGAACGGCCGATGGTGGAAGCCCGGATGGTCCAACTCTACAAGCTCGGGCGCGCGGGGTATTGGCGCCTGTTGCTGGATACAGACGACGTTCGGAGCGTTGGCCGGGCCTACCGCACGGCGTCGGCCATGCTGCAGATCGATCGAACCCGGGCACAGGCGCACGCACAAACCCTCGCCTCGCTTGCGAGCGAACGCCAGGACCTCGAGGCGAGGACTCGAGCCATCGAGGGGCTGCAGCAGCGCGCCGCCCAGGCGCGGGCTGCCGCTGAGCGCGCCGTGGCGGCGCACACCGCGCGCATTGCGGCCATCGACGAGCAACGGGATCTGAATGCGCAGATGAGCGGCGAACTTGAAGCCGCCCAGCACAGGCTGGAGACTGCGGTCGGAAAATCTGCGAGCGTCGGGCCCCGGCCGATTTTGCCGCTCGGCGGATTCCGCGGGGCGCTCCCGTGGCCCGCCGAGGGCATCGTGACGCAGCGATTCGGCCGCCAACCGGCCACACCCGGCGCCCCGCCGGTGAGGCGGACCGGCGTCGAGATCTCGCTCGCTGAAGGCCGCCCTGCCCGAGCGGTGCACGAAGGGACAGTCGCCTTTGCCGGGCCATTTTCCGGTTACGGGCACCTCGTCATCGTCGAACACGGGGACGGAACGCACTCCCTGTATGGCCACCTGCAGTCGGTCGGGGTCGAACGGGGCCATCCCGTCGAAGCGGGAACGGTCCTCGGGGAGACCGGCCGCAACCCCAGCGGTAACCCCTCGCTCTACTTCGAGTTACGCGTCGACGGCCAGCCGGTGGATCCTTTACAATGGCTCAGGAAACACCTATGACCTCCAAGACGCGCCTCTCGGTTTTGATTCTGTCTACGCCGTTGCTCGCCTTCGTCGTCATCGGCGGGCTCATGGGCCAGGCTTCAGCGAGCAATCGCGACCAGGTCTTCCAGCACTTGCGGGTCTTCGAGGACGTCGTGTCGCTCGTGCTGAACAACTACGTGGAGGAGGTCAAGGTGGACCGCGCCATGGAGGGCGCGCTGCGCGGCCTGACCGAAGGGCTCGACCCCGACAGTGCCTATCTGAATGCGCAGCAGACCCGCCTCGTGGAGTCGGGCACGCCGCTGCCGGAAGGCCGGGTCGGGATCGAACTCACCCGGCAGTTCTACCTGCGGGTCATCGCCGCGCGAGACGGCTCACCCGCCGCGAAGGCCGGCCTTCAGACCGGGGACTACGTCCGCGGCATCGACGGCCGCTCGACGCGGGAGATGTCGGTATTCGAGGGCATGCGGCTGCTGCACGGCGCGCCGGGATCAGCGGTCACGCTGACCATCATCCGTGGCAACGCGGCCGAGCCTCACGAGGTCCGGCTGGTACGCGAAAAAGCGACCGGGCCACGTGTCACCGGCCGGATGCTGGACGGCGGGATCGGATACGTCCGGATCGCGGCGTTCGGCGACGGCTCCGTCCCGGAACTGCGCAAGCAGGTCGCCTCTCTCGCGGCCTCGGGAGCCACGTCGCTTGTTGTCGACATTCGAAGTACCGCCGAGGGCGCGTATGAGAACGGCATCGGCGCCGCCCGCCTGTTCGTTCAGGAGGGGACGTTGACCCAGCGCGCCGGCCGCGATGCCGCCGGGGCGCCGGAGACGGTGGCGGCGCAGGCTGGCGACGGGGAGTTCAGAATGCCGCTGCTGCTGCTCGTCACGGCTGGCACGTCGGGTCCGGCTGAAGTGTTCGCGGCCGCGATGCACGGAAACCAGCGGGCCGAGATCGTCGGCGAGCACACCATCGGCCGCGCCGGCATTCAGCGCCTCGTCAAGCTCCCCGAGAACCGGGCCCTGTGGCTCACCCATGCCCGCTACCTCCGGCCTGACGGCGAACCCATTCACGGGAAGGGGCTTGCACCCGACATCGCCGCGGCGAGCCTCGATGTCGAGTTCGGCGCCGCTGCCGCGACCCGCGACCCAATCCTCGACGCCGCCCTCGAACGCGCGAAGACGCGCTGATCGACCGCGGCCATCCACTGCTGGACCGTTGACTCCCCTTCAGCCCCTCTGTTAGACTTACGGGTCCGGTAAGGCCAGTGTTTTCAAGACATAGGCGCGTAGCTCAGCTGGTTAGAGCGCCTGCTTGACACGCAGGAGGTCAGCGGTTCGAGTCCGCTCGTGCCTACCAACCTTCGCTTCCGCTTGCCAACGGGAGCGGAAGCTCCGGCTGGCAAGCCACTCGAAGGTTGCGCGCCGAAGCTCGCGATGCGAGCGTAGGCGGGCCTCCCGATTTTTTCTTTTCGATGTCTGAGATCTCCGTCACGTTGCCCGACGGTTCGAGCCGTCGCATGCCCGCCGGCAGTACGCCTGCCGACATCGCGGCAGAGATCTCTCCGCGGCTCGCCAAGGCGGCTTTCGCCGCGGTGGTCGATGACCGCATCGTCGATCTGTCGCACCGGCTCGACACGGACGCCCGCGTCCGAATCGTGACCAGCGACAGCCCCGAAGCCCTTCCACTCTACCGCCACAGCACGGCACACCTGATGGCGGCGGCGGTGACGCACCTCTTCCCCGGCGCGCAATGCGGGATCGGTCCCGCCACCGACGAGGGCTTCTTCTACGACTTCGTCGTGGACCGCCCCTTCGTGCCGGAGGATCTCGACGCCATCGAGAAGAAGATGAAGGAACTCGCCTCGCAGGACCTGCCATACGAACGGCAGATGTGGGGGCGGGACGAGGCCAAGGCGTTCTTTTCGAGCCAAGCAGAGCCTCTCAAAGTCCAGCTGATCGAGGAAAAGACGGAAGGCCAGCGAGAAGTCTCGTGTTACACCATCAAGGATCGCGAAACCTTCGTGGACTTCTGCGTCGGCCCGCACGTGCCGTCGACCGGCCGGCTGAAGGCTTTCAAGCTCCTGAACACCTCGAACGCCTACTGGAAGGGTGATGCGCGCAACCAGCCGATGCAGCGCATCTATGGCACGGCCTTTTTCAGCGACAAGGACCTGCAGGCCTACCTCCAGCGTATCGAGGAAGCGAAAAAGCGCGATCACCGGAAGATTGGCCGCGAACTGGGCCTGTTCACGTTCCACCCGTGGGCGCCTGGAGCCACCTTCTGGCTCGCCCGGGGGACGACGCTCTACAACACGCTGGCCGATTACATGCGCGAGGTGCTGTTCCCGGCCGGGTACGTCGAGCTGAAGACGCCCCTGGTGTTCAACAAGGGGTTGTGGGAAACGTCAGGGCACTGGGACCACTACCGCGACAACATGTTCCTCATCGAGGGCCGTGAAGGCGAGCAGATGGGCATGAAGGCCATGAATTGCCCGGGCCACATGCTGGTTTTTGCCGCCGAGACGCGCAGCTACCGCGACCTGCCGCTCCGTTTCCACGAGCAGACGCCGCTGCACCGCAACGAGGCCTCCGGTGTGCTCTCCGGCCTCACCCGCGTCCGGCAGTTTGCGCAGGACGATGCGCACTGCTTCGTGACCGAGGAGCAGATCGGGGCCGAAGTCGAAGCGCTGTTGCGGCTCGTCCAGCGGGTGTACGGCGATTTCGGCCTGGAGTTCACGGCCAAGCTGTCGACCCGCCCGGCGGAGTTCCTGGGTGAGATCGCGACATGGGATCGTGCCGAGGCGGCGCTGAAACAGGCGCTCGAGGCGGCAGGCCAGGCATACGCCGTCAATGAGGGGGACGGAGCCTTTTACGGGCCAAAGATCGATTTCGACGTGACCGACGCCATCGGCCGGCAGTGGCAGTGCGCCACGATCCAGCTCGATTACCAGATGCCGCAGCGGTTCGACCTGAAGTACGTGGGCGCCGACGGCGCGGAGCATGCGCCGGTGGTCATTCATCGGGCTATTTTCGGGAGTTTCGAGCGCTTCATCGCGCTGATGATTGAGCACTACGCCGGGGCGTTCCCGCTGTGGCTCGCGCCGCAGCAGGCCATCGTCCTGCCGATCGCCGATCGGCACCTGGACCACGCGCGGTCGGTCCGCGACCAGCTCCAGGCCGACGGGCTTCGGGTCGAGGTCGACGAGCGCCAGGAGAAGATTGGATATAAGATCCGCGAGGCCCAGCTGCAGAAGATTCCCTATATGCTGGTAGTCGGGGACAAGGAAGTGGAAGACCGGACGGTGGCCGTTCGCAGCCGCATCGGCGGCGATCAGGGTGCACGGCCGGTCGATGGGTTTCTCGAGGCGGCGGTGACTGAGGCGCGACTCAAAGGGAGCGCGGGTACTGGAGGTTCTTATAGCTTTTGACCGAAGTCCGCGGCGGGATGACCGCACGCGGGTGAACGAACGG
>JACCRT010000012.1 GCA_013813355.1 Acidobacteriota bacterium
GCGGTTGGCGGCGAGGGTGGCGCTGCACAACTTCTGTATCTGGCTCAACGGACAGCTCGGCCGCCCACGGCTGGCCTTCGCCGACCTGTTGGGATGGTGACCTCATAATTCACACCAAACGTTTAAGCAGGGTCACGGAGCCCACGTCCCGGGACTCGAGCCACACGCTCTCCGCCCCGGAGTGCTTGGCAGCGTTCCACAGGGCCTCGCTGGCTATGCGGTAGGCCGCGGCCAGTTGTTCGGGGGAGAGACGGCCGAGGTCCGCGCGCAGGTCCTTTTGGGCTCTCATGCCGAAGTACTCCTCCACGTCCGAGAGCAGCCCTTCGAGGAGCGTGGTGGGGTCGAGGCCCATACCGGCGCCCCGCGCGCGCAACTCGTCTATGGGCCGCCCGACCTGGTAGTTGGCCTCCCGGGCAGCCGCCAGCGCCTTGTCGAGCGTCTCCCCGGCGTTCGGTTCCTCTCGCTCCCGGGCCTCCTGGTAGGTGCCGAGCAGGAGCGAGACGCTGTAGACGCTCTGCTTGAGGGTGTCGTGCAGCTCCTCGGAGATGCGGCTCTGCTCGCCGCGCACGGCCAGGTGCTGAGCCTCGAGGCTCAAGCTGCGGCTGACGTAGGCGAGCAGCGAGATCCTGAACGCCAGGTACACCACGAGCACCGCGCCTGCCACGAGCACGTAGGAGGGGAGGGGTGGGTAGAGCGCGCCCCAGGCCAGGAGCAACGCCAGGTGTATCGCCGGGGAGAGCGGGCCGAACCAGAAAGAGGCCACGCGCCAGGGGCTGATCTCGAGCTCCCGGGCGAAGCTGCAGGAGGAGAGCGTCTTGAGAGCCCCGACACCGAGGAAGACCATCCCTAGTGCCCACGCGAGCTCTGGCGCGTTTCCCATCTCGTACGGTCCCACGGACCGCAGCGTGAGGTATGCACCGTCCGCAACCAGGAAAGCACCGAACGCCGCCGCAAGATAGCCGGTAAAGACCGGGCGGCGGGTGGTGGAGAGCACCAGGAGGCTCAGGAAGAGGAAGCCCGCGTCGAATACGGAGCCCGAGAGGGTCATGAGGATCTCGCGGGGACTCTCCAGGCCCCCGGCCACCGCCGCCGATGGTCCGAGGACGAAGTACCAGGCGAGGACCCCGACGGAGAGCATGATGCTCGCGGCGTCGAGCGCGGCTACGAGGGTTATGTTCCTCGTGGTCCGGGCCACCAGCCACAGGAGGGCTGCGAGGATGACCGCGTAGGAGAGTACGTGGGCCACATCGTGAAAGACGAGCGCCGAAGGCCCCATGCCGAAGAGCCTGGTGCCGCCCCAGCCGAGGTCCCCGAGCAGCTTGAAGAGCAGACCCCCGAAGAGGAGCGCCCAGAAGACCCGCGCGACCTCGCTTCCGGAGCGCAGAGCGGCCGCCGAGGCCGCCGCCAGAGCGAAGACCGCCGCGCCCCCGTAGGCCACGGTAGCCATGGAGGCTCCGCTGAAGGGGGCCAGGGTAGGGAGCACGAAGACCAGCACGGCTACAGCCCAGACGGTGGCCGCGATTACGAAGAGAGCCCGCAGGGGAGTCTCTGAAGACCCCAGGGCCGAGTAGTCTCTAGCAAGCCTCATAAGCTCCCCCCCAAGAGCTCTGCAAACGCCTGGTGTATCGTTGGCCGGGAGGGCTCGTGTCCCGCTCTGTATCTCTCCGGCCGGTGGTCTGAACGCCTGTAGCCGTCAGTTCTTCTGCACCTGTAATTCTAGTGCTTTTTACCGGGACTCGCCACCAAGAATGATCCTCTGGAGGGAATAAGGCGAGAAGTTTCCCGTACCGGGCGCGCTCCTCGGAAGGCTACAGGGTTCGTTTCTCGGGGAGTGCGGGGTGTATTGCGGGAAGCGGGGGCCGGGTATCCTCGGTCGGTACGCCGGATACCCGGCGGCGCGCTATTCGCTGATCGGGTCTATGCTCTCAAGCCCCGGGATCATCCCCTGGGTCACTGCTATGCCGAAGATCATCGCGACGACGGCGAGCACGAGGGCCGCGATGCCGAGCCAGCGCGAGCCGAGTAGGTAGCCCCCCATGCCCAGGAAGATGCCCACGGTCGCCGCCGGTATAACCACCTGCGGCTCGAATAACGCTACCCCGGTGCCGATCAGCCCGAGAAAGACACCGCCCGCCGAGAGCAGACGTCCTAGAAGCAGCAGCAATATACTACGCTCTTCCTCTTTGCTCTCGCCACCCTGCGTGCCTCTCTCCGACATCTCCGAAGCTCCCTCTCTATCGCCTGCCGGGCGTGAAACACCCGTTGGAACCGTACGGGGAACGTGTACGGTCCCGCGCACCGGAGACCGGCGGTTCCCCTTTTGGGGACACTATACTACTTGCCGCTACGAAGCTACTCACGAGTGGAAAGAGTGAAGGTCGCAATGCGCTGTAGCATCGCCGCGAGGCCTGCGTCAGGGGTGGCCGGGACTGCGAAGGAAGGCCGGACAGCCGGCCTGTAGACTGTTAGAGTAACGGGGCCAGGGTTATAGACGGTGTATAGGCTGTAAGGAGGGAGAGCGGTATGGCGGAAGTAGCTTACGTCTCGCGGATAGAGTTGGAGCCGGCCGGGGGCAAGCTCCGGCGGGCCTACCTGCCTGCGGAGGAGGATCCGGTCCTGTTCGGCGTTCACAGCGAGGTCGCGGAGCACTACGGTGTGGAGCCCGGCGAGGAGGAGCCACACTCGACGACCCTGGACTACGTGGTAGCTGCCGCCGGTGGCTGACTGCTCGGCACCTTTGCCGGCGCGCTGGCAGCGCGTCAAGTGCCGCTAGAGGACGCGGGTCTCACCGCGGTGTCCATAGGTGAGATAGAGACCGAAGGCAAGGTGCTCGTCATAAAGAGGATCAAGACCACCTTTACGATGACCGCCGCCGAGGAGCACCGGGAGACCATAGAGCGCGTGCTCGGCGTCTACGCCGACAACTGCCCCGTAGCGCGGTCCGTAAAGGGCAGCATCGAGATCTCGAGCCACCTGGACCTCGAGACCGCCTGACGGCCCCGGGCCCCGCAAGGGCTTTGCTGCGGACTCCAGGGAGATAGAATCAGGGGTCCGAACCTTTGTACTCGCATGTAGAAGGAGCCAGCATGGAGAACGGCGTGCGCGCCCGGGTGACGGTCTTCAGCGACTACGTCTGCCCGTTCTGCTACCTGGAAGAGCCGGACCTCGCCCGGGTCCGGGAGGAGTACGGCGACCGGGTGGAGGTAGACTGGCGGGCCTACGAGCTACGCCCCGACCCCGTACCTACGCTCGACCCGGACGGCGAGTACCTCCACCGCGTCTGGAACGCCTCGGTCTACCCCATGGCGCGCTCCCTGGGCATGACGCTGCGCCTGCCGCCCGTCCAGCCCCGGAGCCGCAAGGCGCTCGAAGCCGCGGAGTACGCCCGCGAGGAAGGCAAGTTCGACGCGTTGCACACCGCTCTCTTCAAGGCCTTCTTCGAGGACGGCCGGGACCTCGGGGATACCGGGGTCCTTCTGGAGGCCGGGGAGTCCGTGGGCCTCGACCGCGAGGAGCTGCGCAAGGCCCTGGAAGAGGGCCGGTACACGGAGAAGGTCGTCGCGGACGAGGAGCTCGCCCGGAGGCTCGGGGTCTCCTCCGTACCGACCATGCTCGTCGGACCGGCTGGCGCTCCGCTGGAGGCGGCGGAGTCCATCACCGGAACGCAGCCCTACGGCGGGCGCATCGAGGCCGCCGTAGGGCGCGCCCTAGAGTAGCCCTGGAGAGCGACTCGAAACGGGAGAGGTCCCTCTGCACGCGGTAGCCGGTCCTCCGGGGGGCTGGCCCGGTCGCGTTACTCTCGGGTGGTCTCCTCGCCCTCCGCGAGGTACTGGAAGAGGTCGCCGGTGACCCGGTCGGCGGAGGTGTATCCGATGCCGAGCATCCAGGTGTCGTCGGGGACCTCGTAGACGCGGTCCTCCTGCACGGCCTCCAGCTCCTGCCAGAGGGGGTCGGTCGTGATCTCCTCTACGGTAGAGTCCTCTTCGGGGCCGTAGACGGTCGTGAAGATCACGTCTCCACCCATCTCCGGGATGAACTCCTGGCTCGCCTCCAGGATGGCGAAGTCGTCCACGTCCTGGGACTCGGGGCGGGGGAGACCGGCGTCCTCCAGCACCGTACCGACGAAGGACTCCTTCTGGTAGATGCGGGTCTCGCCGGGGAGGAAGCGCACGACGGAGACCTCTGGGCGATCCTCGCCCATCGCTGACCGGAACTCCTCCATCCGGGCCTCGTAGTCTTCCGCGATGCTCTCGGCCTCCTCGGTCGTGTTCAAGGCTTCGGCGTGCTTCATGAAGTTCTCCCGCCAGGTGACGCCCGTGGTCTCGGTGAAGACGGTCGGGGCTATCTCGGAGAGCTGGTCGTAGATGTCCTCGTGCCGGAGCTGGCTGGAGAGGATGAGGTCGGGCTCTAGAGAGGCGATCCTCTCCAGGTTCGGCTGCTCGATGGTGCCGACGTCCTCTATCTCCTCCGTGTCTTCCAGGTACGACGGGTAGCCCTCGCCCTCGACGGCCTCTACCGCGCCGACCGGGGTAACGCCGAGCGTCATGGCGCTGTCGAGCTCGCCGGTGTCGAGGACGACGACCCGCTCGGGGTCCTCCGCGACCTCGCTCTCTCCGGCAGCGTGCTCCACGGTGCGGGTCTCTCCGGAGCTCCCTCCGTCTCCCGAGGCGTCACCGCTTTCGCCGCCGCAGGCGGCCAGCGCGAGCGCGGTGATCATGAGCAGTAGCAGGGTCCTCGTGTAGCGTAGCTTCATTGGTTGCCTCTCTAACCAGTTTCCATGGCTTCTCTTGCAGCGGGGGCTCGGAGGTCTCCACCGCGAGTACCGCAAGAGGCGCTTTGATCCGGATCAATTGCCTCTCCTACCTCGCTCGTGTATCGTCCTCTCCATGTTATTGAGAGTGGTTCCCAATCTCTCTAGCTTCGGGAACGTTAGCGGGGGCTGGGTGGCACGTCAAGCGGCGTGTGACCTGGGTCCTGTGGGGGTGCGGTAGCTTGCGTTTCCTGCGGTCGCGGTACCTGTTGCTCCTGGGTTTGCTGGCGAGCGGCGGCTTGTTGGTGTTGTGTCTCCTGGCGAGCGTGCGGTTCGGGGCGGCGGAGATAGGGACGGCGGAGGTGGTCGGGGCGTTCGTAGGCTACGACGGTTCGCAGGAGGATCTGATCGTCCGTACCCTGCGCGTGCCGCGGGCGCTGATCGCGGCGCTGGTCGGGGCTTCGCTCGGGATGGCGGGGGCTATCATGCAGGGTCTGACGCGCAACCCGATGGCCGAGCCGGGGATACTGGGGATAAACGCGGGGGCGGCCCTGGCGGTGGTGGGGGCGGTGTTCCTGTTCGGGGCGTCGTCGCTGACGACCTACGCCCTGTTCGCCTTTGTGGGGGGCGGGCTCACGGCGGTCGCCGTCTACTCTTTGGGCTCTATGGGGAGCGGGGGGATGAGCCCGATGAAGATCGTCGTCGCCGGGGCCGCGCTGACCGCCTTCCTCTCCTCGATGACCACGGCGATCCTCATACTCAACCAGCGGACCCTCGACGAGATCCGGTTCTGGCTCGCCGGCTCGGTCGCGGGCAGGGACCTGAGCCTCTTGTTGCAGGTCTTGCCGTACATGGGGGTGGGGCTCCTGCTGGCCCTGGCTCTGGGGCGTCAGATCACGACCCTGACCCTCGGCGAGGACGTGGCTACCGGCCTCGGCCAAAGGACGGCGTGGGTGAAGGGTATGGCGGCTGTCGCCGTGGTGCTCCTTGCGGGCTCCTCCGTCGCCATAGCCGGGCCGATAGGCTTCGTCGGGCTCGTGGTGCCGCACCTTGTCCGCTTCTTCGTCGGGGTGGACTACCGTTGGATCCTGCCCTACGCGGCGATAGTCGGCGCCGTACTGCTCGTCTCGGCGGACATCGGGGCGAGGCTCGTGATACGGCCCCAGGAGCTGCCCGTCGGGGTGATGACGGCTCTGGTGGGCGCGCCGTTCTTCATCTACCTGGCCCGCTGGAGGGTGAAGCGCTGATGAAGGGCAGGTTCGTGCTCCGCTCCCGGAGGCCCGGTCTCTCCTTCCGCATGGACCTGCGCGTGGTGGCGGTCTTGCTGGTGCTCGGGCTCGTCACGCTCGCGGGGATGGTCCTGAACGTCGGCCACGGCGAGTATCCCATCCCGCCGCTGGACGTAACGAGGACCGTGCTCGGGATGGAGACCGGGGACGCGCAGTATGACTTCATAGTCAACACCCTGCGGCTGCCGCGGGTGCTCGTGGCGTTCCTGGTAGGGGTGGGGCTCGCGGTCTCCGGGACGATACTGCAAGGGTTGACGCGCAACCCGCTCGCCGCGCCGGACATCGTCGGGGTTACAGCCGGGGCGGGGCTCGCGGCGGTCTCCCTGATCATCGTCTTTCCCTCGGTCTCGGTGGCGTTCCTGCCCCTGGCGGCGTTCGGGGGAGCTTTCGCCGTGGCGGTGCTGTTGTACGTGCTTGCGTGGCGGGGGCGCAGCTCGCCCTTGAGGCTCATCCTCATCGGCATCGGGCTCGGAGCCATAGCCAACGCCCTCACCACCGTGATGATCGTCTTCGGCGACATCAACGACGTCTCCCGCGCCCTGATCTGGCTGACCGGCAGCGTCTACGGCCGCACCTGGGAGCACATCTGGCCCCTCCTTCCCTGGCTCGCCCTCTTCCTGCCGCTGACCTTCTTCGCCTCCCGCCACCTGAACGTGCTGAACCTCGGAGACGAGATCGCCCTCGGCCTCGGCACCCGCGTCGAGGCGCAACGCGGCCTCCTGCTCCTCTGTAGCGTGGCCCTCGCCGCCGCCTCGGTCGCCACCGCCGGCACCGTCGGCTTCGTCGGCCTGATGGCCCCGCACATCGCCCGCCGCATGGTCGGCCCCTCCCACGGCGGCCTCCTGCCCACGGCGGCCATGACCGGCGGCGCGCTCGTCGTGGTCGCCGACCTCGTCGGCCGCACCGCCTTCGCCCCGGTAGAGATACCCGCCGGCATCATCACCTCGGCGATAGGCGCGCCGTTCTTCCTCTACCTGCTCTACAGAAGCCGGAACAAGGGATGAGAAGGTCACCCACGGTTCCCGGGGGTCTTGCTGCTGGTTGCGAGGCTCGCGCTGCTCGGCGGCAGTGGAGAAGGGACCATGATTAAAGCAGTGGGTCGAGTAGGACAACCGGCTCTGGGGCAGCCTGAGCGTCGTAGAACAGTACAGAGCCTACCGGGTAGACGACGAGTACTGGACCGGCGGGCGCGGCATCACGGCCTCCAACCTCATCCTCGAAGAGCACCTGCCGTAGGACGGTTGACCCCGCCTGGAAGCTTACAGACCTTCGTAGACCCCGTCCAGCGTAAGCTCCGCGCCGGGCGGACAAGAGATGGGGATGCGTCCTTCCTCGACGAGATCCGCCCGCCGCCACATGCCATCCTCGCCCCGGAAGTGGCGCTCGACCCTGCGGCGGTCCTGGCCGACGACGAGGTACGCCCCGACGCCGGGGAGGACAAGTCCGACATGAAGAACCGTCGCGAGGAGCGGCGTACGCTGCCGCGGATACCGGAGGTTGGCCTACAGCCCCGCGTATATGTCTGCCAGCGACAGCTTCGCGTCCTGCGGGCAGGGGACCGGAACGACGCCCTCCCCGACGATCTCGGTTCGCCACTCGTCTCGTTCGTCGCGGTAGTGGCGCTCGACCACGGGCTCGTCCTGGGAGACGATCAGGTACGCTCGCAGGCTCGGGAGCTTCCGGTAGGAGATCAGCTTCTCCCGACGGTCTGTGGCCTCGGTGTTCGGCGAGAGGACCTCAGCGATGAGGCATGGCTCGTCTTCGAGGTAGGGGTCTTCGGGCTCGGGTTCGCAGGCTACCACGACGTCCGGGTAGTAGAAGAGGTCGTCGGGGGTGGCTACCTTCATGTCGCTCTGGTGGACCCGGCAAGGACCACCCTCTGCGGCGTCGGCGAGCTTCCGAGCGATGTTGAGCGAGATCCTGCTGTGCCTGCGGCTGACCCCGACCATCGCGTAGAGGTGGCCGCCCACGTACTCGTGCTTGATGGGCGAGTTCTCCTCGAACTCCAGGTACTCCTCGACGCTCATGAGCCTGTGAGGTGTCGCTCGCTCTGCCACGCAACCAGTATAGCGTACCGGACTCGCTCCCTACCCCCGAAAACCGCAGCCGCATGACATGGAGCGCGACAAGCAAAACAGAGAGGAACGCACATGACCAAGACCATCGAGAGGCCGGGGATGCTTCTTCCCGAGATAGACGACGTGACGCGGCGGGAGTTCTTGATCGGGGCCTCGGGGTTGCTGTTGCTCCCGGCCGGGTGCGGAAATGGAGAAGAGGCAGGAAACGAAGCTTCCGGCGAGACGCGCATCGTCGAGCACGCGCTGGGAACGACCGATGTCCCGATGATCCCGCAGCGGGTCGTGACTCTGTGGGAACCGGCTTTGTCCGCTCTCGTCGCGGTCGGGATGGAGCCCATCGCCACGGTCGGGGACGCCGCGGCGGAGGACTACGGCCTCGGAACCTCCGCGCCGCCTGGCTTCGACTTCGAGGACCTGGAGATCGTCGGCGCGCAGGGGGAGCCCGACCTGGAGCGCATCGTCGCCCTGGAGCCCGACATGATCGTGGGCATCTCCGTACTGGACGAGCCCGTCTATGAGGAGCTGTCGCAGATCGCGCCCACGGTCTCCTTCGATTGGGGGAGCGGCACGGGCGATTGGAAGGGGTACTTCGATAGGGTCGTCACGGCGGTTGGCAAGGAGGACGAGGGCCAACGGTTCGTCGAGGAGTACGAGCGGCGGGCTGCGGAGCTTGGCGAGGCGCTCGGCGGGCGGCTGGAGAGCACCGAGGTCTCGATCGTGCGCGTCCGGCCCGAGGCGATTCGGCTAGAGCCGAACAACTCCTTTGCCGGCATCGTTGCCGAGGACGTGGGCCTGCCGCGACCCCCGGCCCAGGATGTCGCCCCCGAGGATCAAGCCATCGAGATCAGCCTGGAACTGCTGCCCGACGCGGACGGCGACGTAATGTTCCTGATGAGCATCGAGGACTCCCAGGACCGCATGGAGCGGCTGAGGTCCAGCCCCCTGTGGCAACAGCTCGATGTTGTGAAACAGGACGCGGTGTACACGGTGGACTACGGTTACTGGCAGGGCTCTAATTACTACGCCGCCAACGTCGTCCTCGACGACCTGGAGAAGTACTTGGTCGAGGGGAGGCCCTGATCGGCACTCTCCTACAACCCCTCGTAGACCTCGGCCAGCGTAAGGTTTGCGCCCGGCGGGCAGGGAACGAGGATGCGCCCCTCGTCTACGAGGTCGGCCCTTTGCCACCTCCCCTCCTCGTCCCGGAAGTGCCGCTCGACCTGGTGTGAACCCATATTTCCGGACAGTGGCCAAAGTCAACTTCCGGTCTCCGTAGCGTAGCGGGCCTCGAATTCTACCGGCGGCAGGTATCCGAGGCTGGAGTGTAGACGCTTCTCATTGTAGAGCTCCTCGATGAACTGGGCCAGGTTCTCCTCGGCTTCTTCAAAGTCTCTGTAGTCCTTTATGTAGACCTCCTCCATTTTCAGGTTCCGGAAGAAGCTCTCGGCTTTAGCGTTGTCGTAGGGATTACCCACGGCGGACATGCTGAGCTGGACTCCTGCCTCTTGAAGGCGCGCTGTGTACTCGCTGGAGGCATACTGCACACCCCGGTCGGAGTGGTGAATCAGCCCAGGCTCGGGTCTGCGCCAGGCGAGTGCCATCTCAAGGGCCGAGAGCGTCATGCTGGTGTCGATTCGCCGCGACAGACACCAGCCTATGCAGCGGCGGCTGTGGGCGTCCAGTATGGCTGCCAGATAGCAGAAGGCCCTGGGCAGCCTTATGTAGGTGATGTCAGCTATCCAGGCCTGGTCGAGCCCGTCGAGCTCTATGTCCTTGATGAGGTTCGGGTAGGTCCCGAAGGCATGGTCCGAGTCGGTGGTCGGCCTGAAACGGCGCTTGAGCTGGCACAGAAGCGATTCCCGGCGCATCATCCTCAAGACTCTCTTGCGGTTCACTGACCAGCCCTGCCGGTGTAGCTCGGCGGTGACCCTCCGGTAGCCGTATCCCGGGAACGCAAGAACGATCTGCTCTATAGCGTCCCTGAGATCAAGGTCCTTATTCGCCTGCTGTTGTGAGGAAAGCTTCTCGTAGTACCAGGAGCGGCTCACAGAGAACAGTTCGCACAACTCGGTCAGTGGCATCTTGGGATGGTCGGTGGCAGCCTGCCCGATCATCGCGTGCCTGCGCCCGAGTGGTACTTCGAC
>JACCRT010000016.1 GCA_013813355.1 Acidobacteriota bacterium
GTCTGGCGTCGCACCGAGACCGGCGAGGCGCCCCGCCGGCAAGGCGCAACGACCGAGAATACCGGGAGTATTTGAGCGAGGAGCAACGCAGCCGGCGGGGATGCATCGCCCGTCGAATGCAGCCAGACTTTCACCACGGGCTGCTCAGTCCCGGAGCGCGGCGCCCGGATCGCCAGGCGCGACGACCGCGCAGAGTGGGCCTCTGTAAGGGAGGAGCAACGCCGCGAGCCGGGATGCCCCGCCCGGGACTCATGTGACGCATCACGTTTCCAGGGAACTAGAGGAGCTGCACCCAGGACATGTCTGTATCCATCTTCCAGCGCCGGCTCGGGGCCGGTGTCGAGGTCCAGCCCGGGCGCGCCGTTCACGCGCGGGTGTGGGCGCCGGGCCGACGGAGCGTCGAGATCGTGAGGGACGGGGTTCGCGACGGCACGCCGCTCGAACGCGACACCGATGGGTACTTCAGCGGCCCGGTGTCGGGCATGACTGCCGGCGATCGCTATTGGTTCCGCCTCGATGGCGAAACCCTGCGTCCGGATCCGGTTTCCCGCTATCAACCGGACGGTCCGCACGGCCCGTCGCAGGTCATCGATCCTGATGGCTTCGAATGGACCGACGCCGGATGGGAGGGCATCGGTCGTGAGGGGCAAGTCCTGTACGAGATGCACGTGGGAACCTTCACACCGGAAGGGACCTGGGCTGCCGCTGCCGGGCAACTCGAGGAACTGGCAGGCCTGGGCATCACGGTCATCGAAATGATGCCGGTGAATGACTTTGCCGGGCGTTTCGGCTGGGGCTACGACGGCGTGAACCTCTATGCCCCTACCCGTCTCTATGGCACGCCGGACGACCTGCGCCGCTTCATCGATCGAGCGCACACGCTCGGGCTCGGGGTGATCCTCGACGTGGTTTACAACCATCTGGGTCCCGACGGGAACGTCCTCGCCGATTTCTCCCCGAACTACTTCACGGACCGATACAGCAACGACTGGGGACAGGCAATCAACTTCGAAGGACCACCAGCGGTGCGAGAGTTCTTCGTCGAGAACGCCGGCTACTGGATAGACGAGTTTCATTTCGACGGCTTGCGCCTCGACGCCACACAGGACATTCACGACGCATCGGACGACCACGTCCTGGCGGCCATCGTCCGCCGCGCACGCGAGGCCGCTGCGCCCGGATCCATTTTCATCGTGGGCGAGAACGAGCCCCAGGACACCGGGCTCGTCCGGTCCGTGCGCGAGGGGGGGTACGGCCTCGACGCCCTCTGGAACGACGACTATCACCATACCGTGGTCGTGGCGTTGACCGGCCGGCGCGAGGCGTACTACACGGATTACCAGGGCTCACCGCAGGAGCTGATCTCGTGCGCGAAGTACGGGTACCTCTATCAGGGCCAGTGGTACACGTGGCAGAAGCAGTGCCGCGGCACACCGGCGCTGGATCTGCCGCCCGCCGCGTTCGTGACGTTCATGGAAAACCATGACCAGGTGGCGAATTCCGCGTTCGGCCGGCGGCTTCACCAGTTCACGTCACCCGCGCGGCATCGCGCGCTCACGGCGCTGACGCTGCTCGGCCCGGGGACGCCCATGCTGTTCCAGGGGCAGGAGTTCGGATGTTCCACGCCGTTCCTGTACTTCGCCGATCACCGGCGCGAACTGCAGGAGCCGATCCGTCGTGGCCGGCACGCGTTCCTCGAGCAGTTTCCCAGCATCAATGACCCGGAGGTTCGCGAGAGCCTCCCGTCGCCGCTCGAGGAAGAAACGTTCCTGCGCTGCAAGCTGAATTTCGAGGAACGGACGACGCATGCGTGGGTGTACTCGCTGCACCGGGACCTGCTGGCGCTGCGCCGGTCGGAAGAGGCGATCCTTCGGCCGGTTCGGGTGGACGGCGCCATCCTGGCGCCCGAGGCCTTTCTGCTGCGGTTCTTCGGCCGCAAGGGTGACCGGTTGCTCCTCGTGAACCTGGGATCGGACCGCGACCTCACGCCAGCGCCGGAACCGCTGCTGGCACCGCGAGCCGGGGAGCGATGGGAGGTGGCGTGGAGCAGCGAAACGGTGCAGTACGGCGGCAACGGCACCCCGGACCTCCAGGCCGATGGGGTGTGGCACATACCTGGGGAAGCAGCAGTCCTGCTGCGCTCACATCCGGTGGATGACGACGATGACGATTGAGCCAATCCGAACAATCGAACAACCACGTGACGGCGACGAACTGGGCCGGCGCCGCCGCGAGTGGCTGGTCACCAATGGTCTTGGCGGCTTTGCCGCCGGCACGGTAGCCGGCGTCGTGACGCGGCGATATCACGGTCTGCTCGTCGCCGCGTTGCCGGCGCCGCTGGGGCGGACGATCATGCTGAACCATCTGCTCGAGCGCGTGCGGCTGCCGCAAGGCGGCGTGCGGTGGCTGGGCGACGAAGACGAGGTCGCCGGGCCCAACGCGGTCGATCGCAGCGAGCACCTGCGTGCGTTCAGCCTGGAGGCGGGGCTGCCCGTCTGGGTCTATCGCGTCGGACCCTTCACGATAGAGAAGCGCGTGCTCATGCCCTACGGGCAGAACACCGTCCACGTCACGTACCGCCTCCTCGAAGGCGACGGGTCCGTCCGGCTGACGCTGCGCCCCTCCGTCCACTTCCGTTCGTACGAGGCGCCGGTCAACGCGTCATCCACGCAGCGGTACTCGCTGTCCGCAGAAGGGACCCGGTACGAGATGGCGGCCGAGGGCCTGCCGGCCTTGCGCCTGTCCATTCACGGCACGAAACCCGGGCTGATGCTCGAGGAAAAGGGGGCCTCCAGGGTGCCCTACGAAGTGGAGGCCAGCCGCGGATACGAAGCGGTCGGTTCGCTGTGGAGCCCGGGCTATTTCCGGGCGGACCTTGCTGCCGAACGACCGGTCACACTCGTCGGCTCCACCGAGTCGTGGGAAACGGTCGAGGCGCTCTCCCCGAAGCAGGCCGCAGCGGCCGAGCACCAGAGGCGCCGGCGCCTCCTCACCATGGCCGGGGAGCCGGCCTCCCGCCTGGAGGCCGAACTCGTGCTGGCGGCGGACCAGTTCATCATCACCCCGGCCGGTCGCCTGAACGAAGCCGCCCGGGCACGCGCAGCGGGCGACGACGTCCGCACCGTGATCGCCGGCTACCACTGGTTCACCGACTGGGGTCGCGACACGATGATCAGCCTGGAAGGTCTCGCCCTCAGTACGGGCCGCTACCTTGAAGCAGGCTACATTCTCAGGACTTTCGGGCAGTACGTTCGCGACGGGCTCATCCCCAACATGTTCCCCGATGGATCGCGCGAAGGCCTCTACCATACGGCCGACGCGACACTTTGGTTCTTCCACGCCGTCGATCGCTACGTCCGAGCAACCGGCGACGTCGAGACGGTACGGGTGCTCTATCCGAAGTTCACCGAGATTATCGAGCGGCACCTGGAAGGCACCCGATTCGGTATCGGCGTGGATCCCCGCGACGGATTGCTCCGACAAGGGGAGGAGGGCTACCAGTTGACATGGATGGACGCCAAGGTGGACGACTGGGTCGTGACACCGCGGCGCGGCAAGGCGGTCGAGATCAACGCGCTGTGGTACAACGCCCTTCGCCTGCTCGATCGCTGGTCGCATGAGTTCGGCCTGGAACCAGGCACCGACCTCGAATCGCATGCCCGGCGAGCCCGCGCATCATTCAACCAGCGCTTCTGGTTTGCCGACGGAGGCTATCTATACGACGTCGTGGACGGCGAGGGGGGTGACGACCACGCCTGCCGCCCGAACCAGCTGTTTGCCATCGCGCTGGACCACCCGGTGCTCGACCGGGAGCGCTGGCCGGCGGTGCTCGATGTCGTGCGCGAGCGCCTGCTGACGCCAGTCGGCTTGCGATCGCTGGCCCCGGGTCACCCCGACTATAAACCGAGGTACTACGGCGACCTGCGATCGCGCGACGCCGCCTACCACCAGGGCACCGTGTGGGGCTGGCTGATCGGCCCCTTCGTCGATGCATGGCTCGCGGTGCATCCCGACGACGCCGAGGGGGCGCGGCGCCTGCTCGACGGGTTCGACGCACACCTCGAGGAAGGGGCGATAGGCTCCATCAGCGAAATTTTCGATGCGGAGGCCCCCTACACAGCCCGTGGCTGCGTCGCGCAGGCGTGGAGCGTCGCGGAGGTCCTGCGCTGCTTCCAGAAGGCGCGGGCTGCCGCGACGGGGGACCAGGCGAAACCGGATCAACGAGAGGTCAAGAGATAGGGAGCCGCGTGACGGGGTTTCTGCCTGGCGCCATACGGTATAACGTAACCACCATGGAGCTCGAGCGGATCGGCTGGACCAGCGCGCGCGCGGAGGCGTTCGCGCCGCACGCCGCCGCCGGCCTGGTCCCTGCCCGCGTATCGCTCGAACACACACACATCTACAGGGTGCTGACGGCGGAAGGTGAGCTGCTGGCGCGGGTGGCCGGACGGCTGCGCCACCAGGCGGCCAGCCGGTCGGACTTCCCGGCGGTAGGCGACTGGGTGGTCGTCGAGCCCGCGCCCCAGAGCGACGCGCGCATCGTGGCGGTCCTGCCGAGGCGCAGCCGCTTTTCCCGGCGGGCCGCCGGGGATCCTGCCGAGGAACAGATCGTTGCGGCCAACATCGATACGGTGTTCCTCGTGGGGGGGCTCGACGGTGACTTCAACCCGCGTCGGCTCGAACGGTACCTGCTCGTCTCCTGGGAAAGCGGCGCCGCGCCCGTCGTCGTCCTCAATAAGGCAGACGTCGTCCAGGATTCCGAGCGAATGGCGGACGAGGTGCGCGCGCTGGCGCCCGAGGTCCCGGTGCATGCCGTCTCGTGCCTGGTACCCGGGAGTCTCGAGGTGCTGCGCCGCTATCTGGGCCTCGGCCAGACAGCGGCGTTGCTCGGGTCGTCTGGCGTTGGCAAGTCGACCATCGTCAATCGGCTCATCGGTTTTGACTTGTTGCGCACGCGCGATGTCCGAGTCTCCGACAGCCGTGGCCGCCACACCAGCACGTCGCGGCAGATGGTCGTGATGCCCGAAGGCGGTGTGTTGATCGATACGCCGGGGATGCGCGAGCTGCAGTTGTGGGATACGGGCGAGGGGCTGGCCGGTGCGTTCAGCGACATCGACGCGCTCGGTGAGCAGTGCCGGTTTCGCGACTGCCGGCACCGGCAAGAGCCCGGGTGCGCCGTGCGGCACGCGGTCGAGACGGGCGCCCTGCCAACAGGTCGGTTCGAGAGCTACCAGAAGTTGCAGGATGAACGGGAACACCAGGCGCGTGCGGCTGACGAGCGGGCGCAACTGGACGAGAAACGCCGGTCGAAGATCCAGACGCGCGCGCTGAACAAACGATTGAAGGAAAAGGACTACTAAGTTTCCATCCATGCCTCATCGTCTTATCGGTAACTGGACCCTCGTGTCGTACGATGCCGTCGCGCCTGACGGTACCCGCAGCCTGCCGTTCGGAAGGGCGCTCGGGCGCCTGAGTTACGACGAGCATGGAAACATGGCAGGCCAGGTCATGCGTCCCGATCGGGGACCGGTCACTCTCGGCGATGGGAGCGCGCAGCAGGTACGCGCCGCCTACATCGGGTATATCGCGTATTTCGGCACCTACCAGGTGAATGAGGCGCGCGACACCGTCATCCACCACGTCCTCGGCGCCCTGAACCCTGCGTGGGTCGGCGGCAACCAGGTCCGCCGGATGCGGTTCAATGGCGACCTGCTGGAGTTGCAGGCGGACGTCCACAAGGGAACACAGATCATCACCCACGTCCTCACGTGGAGAAAATTGCCGTGAGGGGCCGAGCTTCACTCGCGGCCGGGCTGTTTGCGGCCGTGGTGGCCTGCACCGGCATCAACTCGCAGACTTACAGCTACGCCACGCTCGACGATGCCCGGCGCGCTGGTGCTGTCGAACAAGGCTGGCTCCCCGACGGGCTGCCACCCGGCGCGTACGAGATTCGTGTCGCGCACGTGCCAGACGGTCCAGAGCGGTGGGGCCTCTTCAACTTTCCCCCAGGTGAAGGTGAGGCTTTGCAGCGCATGCTGGCGCCCGAGGAAGTGGACCTCGACGGCCAGGTTGTGGACGTGCCGGCACGGATCGCATGGTGGCCCGTCGCGCTGCGCCGCACCCTCGATGGTGAACAGCTGACCTTCACCGGCCTGAAGGGCTATCGCACCAGCGACGGTGCGCTGATGGTTGCGGTCAATTGGAACCAGGGCCGCGCGTACTACTGGCACGCGCCGTAGCAGCCCGATCGTGCGGATGACGAGCCACGGCTGTCCGGCGCGCGATGCGCCGGGACGAAGTAGGACACGCCTGCGACTGCAAGAGGCCAACGTAAGAATGGTGCCGAGGGCTGGAATCGAACCAGCGACACCAGCATTTTCAGTGCTGTGCTCTACCGACTGAGCTACCTCGGCACGCCCTTGGGCGCGTTCAGCGGAACCCACATCATAGCAGCGCCGCCGCAGAATCCACAAGACGGCCGCGCGTCGGGTAACCTTGTGGCGTGCCGCTCCTTGCGCTGGTCGGGCTCCTCCTCTTCATCATCCTCGCATTCATCGTGTTGCTGCCGCTCTCGCTCGTCCAGCGGTACCGGGTCGGGACGTCGCGGCAGCCGGCGCGTGGCTGGCTGCTGACCCTCAACCTCGCCGGCATCCTGCTCTCTGTCGTCCTGTTCCTTGCGACCGCGGCCCTGACCAGTTTCTGGATTCCGAACGCCTTCACCTACAGCGCGCTGGGTCTATCGGCTGGAGGTCTGCTGGGGCTGATCGGCCTTGGTCTCACGCGCTGGGAGCCGACCGCGCGGACGCTGCACTACACGCCGAACCGCTGGCTCGTGCTGGGGATCACGCTCGTGGTCACCGCCAGGTTGCTCTACGGATTCTGGCGGGGCTGGCAGAACTGGAATGCTGCGCTGCATGGGGCCGAGTGGTTGGCCGCGTCGGGGGCGGCCGGCTCCTTTGCCGCCGGCGCGGTCGTGCTCGGCTACTACCTCGCGTACTGGACCGGCGTGCGCCGCCGGCTCGCGCGATACCGGCGCTCGATATCCTGACGTCTTTTTCACGTCCGGCGCGTTTTTCCGGTTGTACTTCCGCCCCTGTTCTGCTACCTTTCCAGTTGTACTTTCTGTTCCGGTCTGGTACTTTCCATTTCACGCGATGACGCGCACCACGACCACGGCTCCCGGACCCCACCCCACGCCGCGGGTCAAGCGGTTGGCCGCGCGGGCCGCTGTTGCAGTCGAGTTGTCCCCCCTGGTGGGCCGCCGCCGGTCGAACCCCTGGATTCGCCGGGCCCTGGTGTTCGTGACGTGCGTGCTGTTGCTCGACGCGCTGTTCGGCGAACGGGGGCTGGCGGAAACCGGGCGGGCCCGGCAGGACTACGAGGCCGCGGCCGCGGACCTGCGGCGCGTGAGACAGGACAACGCCGGCCTGCGTGGGCAGATCCGGCGCCTCCAGGATGATCCCGCCGCCATCGAGGCCGTCGCGCGACGGGACCTCGGCCTCATCAAGCCGGGCGAAGTGCTCGTCGTGGTACGAGACTCGAAAGAAGACCCGGCTCGACGCTAGCAGCCCGTGGTGAAAGTCTGGCTGCATTCGACGGGCGATGCATCCCCGCGGGCTGCGTTGCTCCTCCCTCAAATACGCGCAGTATTCTCGGTCGTCGCGCCTTGCCC
>JACCRT010000042.1 GCA_013813355.1 Acidobacteriota bacterium
CCGCCGGGGCCGAGGCTCGTGCGACAAGGGCTTCCAGCTTCGCCTGTTGCTTCCGGGTCGTCGTCACTTGGTGTGCCACGCCCGTATTAGATCACAATTTGACCTGATCTCAACGGCGGTGCACTAGCGTCCGCCCCGCGTCATCGTCGCTGGCCCTCCCTAACGGATGGCTTGTACGCCGTCCTGGGCCTGCTGATCCTTGCCGCGATCTTGCGCCCGCTTCGCACGCTCTGGATCCATCGCCCGCGAGAGGCCCGCATCGGGCTGGCTGGCGCCGGCGTGTTCGTCGCTGGCGCGGTAGTACTGGAAATCATCAGCTATCTGTACTTCCGGGCAGACCTTACGAGCGTCAACTACAAACTCCTGGTCGCCGGCGAGGAGTTCCTGGAGATGGCCGGCGTGAGCATCATCCTCTACGGGTCGCTGCTCCTGGCCCACAGCGTCTCGGCGGGCGCCCCTCCCTCGCCGCGCGACCGGCATCCCGAACCGAAACGGTGAACGCTACTTCAACCGGGCCCGTGCGGCCGCCACGGCGGCGCGAAGTTCGTCTGAAGCCTCGCCCGCCGGGAGCGTCAGGACGGAATCGAAGGCCTCGCCGTACCATTTGACCCACGCCGCGATCACCTGGCGCTCTACCTGTTCGGCGCCCTGGCGATCGGTCGCCGCCGCTACGAGGCCGGCGCCCTGCTCCCGTTCCAGGGCGAGGCGGCGCGTGGCCGCGTCCTCCAGCATCTCCAGCACGACGCGCGCGTCCGCGTCGTCTGCGGATGCAAGAAACCAGGCGGATGTCGCAACCGTGACGCCCACGTGCTCCATGGTCGCGGGGCTCGTCTTGTCGGGCGTGTCCTGGTTCGTATGGTAGTACCGGTCGGTGAAGTGCCAGTTGAGCAGCGACGGCACGCCGAACTGCGCGAAGACGGTATGGTCGCTGCCGCCCTCGTAGGGATTCGTCCGCACGACCCAGCCGGTCTCGGCTGCGCGCCGACGGGCCACCGTGACGTGGACGTCGTTCAGCAGGCTGCCCCGGAGCGCTTCCGGCTTGACGTTGCCGGAGCCCCACTCGCTGCTCGGATCCGAGGGGCGCGGCCAGACGGCGGTCGGATCCGCCTGCTTCTCGATCAAAAACGTCCCGCCGGTCCTCGAGGTGTCCTGCCCGGTCATATCGAGCGAGAACATGTGGCGCACGAGCTTCGCCTCGGCCGGATAGGCTGCGATCCACTCGCGGCTCCCGCGGGTCTCATCCAGCCACATGAACGTGAGCGTCCGCTCGGGCGGCGCCAGCGCACCGGCCTGGATGGCCTCGAGCAGGGCTCGGGCCAGGCCGTAGAGCGTCGCCGCGCCACTCGCGTTATCGTTCGCGCCTGGTTCCTGCACGTGGGCGACGAGTACGATCCGCTCGTCCGGCCTCGATCGCCCGGGAATCTCTGCGATGAGCGAGCGATTCTGGCCCGTGTAGAAGGCGGAGGCAATGTCAGCATGCACGGTCACCGGACCACGCGCGAGCGCTTCACGCATCCGCGCCGCCGCACGCCACGAGGCCTTGAAGCCGAACGATTCCATGGCCGCGTGGTACGGGATGCTGCCCCACTGGAGAACGTCCTTCTGCTCCTCTGTCATCTTCGCGGGATCGAAGGGGCGGATATACGGCGCGATCTGCGTGGAGATCACGCCGGTGGCCCCACGTTGCCGCACGGCCTGCTGCCAGAGCGGCCCCAGCGGTCCGTCGCCGAGGACGACGGCGCCCTTGATCGACTTGCCGTCAAAGTCGGCGTCCGAAGCTCCGGCGCCGACATCCACGAGCCGCGCACGGCGGCCGCCCGCCGGCGTCGAAAACGAGTTGATCGCGAGCGAGACACGGTCACGGTCGCGCGACAGCAGCGGTTCCGGCTCCCCATCGATGCTGAGTGTGCCGCGCTGATAATCCCATCCGCGTCCCTCGTGCTCGTAGGCATCGACGCGCACCCGCGCGCGGCCGTCGGCCGGCCCGTCCGCCGAGAACCCTGCCGAAATCAGGAGATCGCGAAGATGATCGATGGAGGCGTTGTAACCGGGGTTTGCTGCGAGCCGCCAGTAGTCGCTCATGAAATTCACGACTTCCATCGTGGTGACACGGTCGAATCGTGGCGCCACCGCCTGGTAGGCACGTTCGGCAGACGGCGGGAGCGGAGGAACCGGTTCGGCCGCTGCTCGAACCAGGGGACGTGCCGCGCAGCCCCCAAGGGCGACCGCCGTGGCGATGATGAGCACCTGGCGCGCGAGGCGAATCATGCCGTTGGCGCCACGGGTAAATCGGTGAAGTCGAGCAGGATCTCGACGCCGGAAGTCTCGTGATCGGAGGGCGTGCCGCGGCGCGCCGGGCAGGTGACCGGGCCGCTGTGCTCCTTGATGGCCTCGAAATAGCGGCCAGCCACCTCGGGCGCGATGTAGCCGACCTTTTCGTCGTTGCCGAGCACCGCGATGGCGTGGCGGAAGTACTGGTTCTCGGGCTCAACCGCGAGAGTGGCCGTGAACGCCGCCGGCAGGCGCCGCACGCGCTCGATGTAGGCCAGTCCCGCGACAACCGGAATACGCTGCAGAACTGAGTCGGACATGGGTTCATTGTAGCGCCGAGGCCCATGGAATGGGCTTCGTGTTACTTGCAATGGTCGGGGGGGGCTGGTCCCCTCCAACCAGCGGTGGAACGCCCCCGTGTAGGATAATGACCACCAATGGCCACACCAGAACCACCGGCTGTTCCGGTCGAACCGATCGTGGCAGAACTTCAGGACCGCGTGCGCAACCGCTTGCGGGTCGAACTGCTCCAGCACGGCGCCTCGCCGTCGCTCGAGGACCCGGAGGTCTTCGCGCAGGTCGAAGCGATGCTGCGCGAAGCCACGCATCGGACGGCGAACCGGGCGCTGCTCCTGCACGAGTACCTCGGCGACCCGGCGACGTGGCGGCTCGAACCCGCGCTGAAGCTCGGCTCGCACCGCGGCGCGTTCGCGAGTTCGCTGCTCATCGGCCTCAAGCGGCGCGTGCTGCTCCCGGCCCTGCGCTGGTTCTTCGAGTACACCCACGACAACTTCGTCCGGCAGCAGCGCGTCAACCAGGTCCTCTTCGCCGTCGTCCAGGAACTCGCCATCCAGAACGCGGAGCTGCGGCGCGACCTCGAGCGGATCCGGAAGGCGTGAAGCTCGCCTGCGTGATTCACCGCTACGGCGCCGACATCGCCGGCGGATCCGAAGCGCACTGCCGGCAGCTCGCCGAACGACTCGCGGCCGCGGGCCACGAGGTCGCGGTGTTCACGAGTTGCGCAAAGGACTACGTGACGTGGGCCAATGCGTACCCGGCCGGGACGTCGATGCTGAACGGGGTCACAATCCGCCGCTTTCCCGTCAGGCGCACCCGGCGGATCAAGGTGTTCGCCGATTTGAGCGACGAGGTGTTCGACGCGCGGTCGTCGCCTGATCGGCAGGAAGCCTGGTTCGGCGAGAACGGACCGGACACGCCGGCGCTGCTCGAGCACCTGCGGCTGCACGGCCGCGAGTTCGACCTCGTGCTCTTCTGGTCCTACCGCTATGCACCGACGTTCTTCGGGCTGCCGCTGGTCGCCGAACGCGCCGTCCTGCTGCCGACGGCGGAAGACGATCCCGCCATCGGCCTGGACGTGCTCGAGGAGTTTTTCAGGAAGCCCGCGGGCTTCCTCTTTCTGACGCCGGAAGAAGAAGCCCTCGTGACACTCCGCGCCGGGGAGGCGCTCGACCCGTCCGCGGTCATCGGCGCCGGCCTGGCGCCGGCACCGCCGCGGGGCGATCGCGCCAGGCTTGATGCACTCGATGTGCCGCCGCAGTTCGTCCTTTATCTCGGACGCGTGGATCGCAACAAGGGCTGTCACACCATGTTCGAGTACTTCGCCGAACACCTGGCTGACGGGGGCGCTGATACGACGCTCGTCCTGGCGGGGCCCGCCAAGCTGACGATCCCGTCTCACCCCCGGATCATGCCGCTCGGGCTCGTCGACGATGGCACGCGCGACGCGCTGCTCGCCCACGCGGCCGCGCTGATTGTCCCTTCGCCGTACGAGAGCCTCAGCATGTCCCTGCTGGAGGGCTGGAACCACGGGACGCCCGCGCTGGTGAACGCGTTCTGTGCGGTGTTGCAGGGGCAGGCGCGCCGGGCGAACGGCGGCGTGTGGTACCGATCCGCACGGGAATTCTCGGCCGGCCTGACATGGCTGCTGACCGAGCCCGAGGGCCCACGGGCGCTCGGCGCGCAAGGGGGCGCATATGTCTCGCGCGAGTACCGGTGGCCGGTGGTCATGCAGCGCGTCGAGGCACTGCTCGAAGAGGTCCTGCGGCGCCGTTCGAGCCTGGCCTGACGCGGGTTCGTCCGCCCGCGGTGAAGGCAATCTTCAGCCACAGGGGCGGCGGTGCGGCTCGTGGCGCAGGGGGGCGCCGGGTAGTCATCTGTCGGCCTCCTCGATCCGCCAACGGGAAGCAAACGCGGGGCCGCGGACCTCGCAGCCGACCGCTTCCAGCCAGGCCGCCGTCTGGTGATTCGAGTTCCAGAACCAGGTGTAGCGCCGCGGGTGGTGCACGAAGCTCATCCCGTATTCGGCGTTCGCCACCTCCGTCGCGCGGTGTGCCTCGTAGAGCTCGTCGAGCCGTTGCACGAGCCTCTCGACGTCCGCACGCTCGACCCGCACGACATGAACATCCTCCACGCCGCGCCCGCGCAGCTGCGCGAGCACCTGTTCGCGGGCGGGTGGTCCGCGCAGGCGCCCGCGGCCGAGCGTCCCCTGCGTCGGCCACACCAGCGCCGCAACGCCGTTGAGCAAGTGGTTGTTCGTGAGCGCGTAGTACTGCCAGTCGCCGTACACGAAAGCCAGGAGGTCATCGCCATACGGCAGGACCACGGCACTGGTCGTGCCGTAGTCGACTACGAAGATGGGAACAGGATCCGAGAGCGCCGCGGGCGCCACGACCGTCGTCGAGCACGCGATCGGCGCGGCGGCGAGAAGAAGGGCGACGGGCAGGGGCGCCAGCCACCAGAGCCAGCGGCGCCGCCCGGGAGTGCGCCGGCGGGCTGCAGGCACGGCTCAGATCCGTGGCAGCGTGACCTCGAGCTGCTTCAGGTACTTTCCCTGCTTGTCGGCGTACGACACCTCGCACACTTCGTCACTCTGAAAGAAGAGGACCTGCGCGATTCCCTCGTTCGCGTAGATCACGGCGGGCAGCGGCGTCGTGTTCGAGATCTCGAGCGTCGCGGTCCCCTCCCACTCTGGTTCGAAGGGGGTCACGTTGACGATGATGCCGCAGCGTGCGTAGGTGGACTTGCCCAGGCAGACGGTCAGCACGTCGCGGGGGATGCGGAAGTACTCGATGGTCCGCGCCAGCGCGAAGGAGTTCGGCGGCACGATGCAGGTGTCAGCCTGGATGTCCACGAACGATCGCGGGTCGAAGTTCTTCGGATCGATCAAGGCGTTGTTCACGTTCGTGAACACCTTGAACTCGTCGGCTACGCGGATGTCGTAGCCATAAGAGGACAGCCCGTAGGAGATGACCCCCGCCCGCACCTGTCGATCCTCGAACGGGTCGATCATTTTGTGCTCGAGCGACATCCTCTTGATCCAGCTGTCGGACTTGATCGCCATGTGGACGCTACAACCTCCGGGCGGCCGCAGGGCCGCCACCGGTCAACGCCGGAAGAAGAATGCCAGGAACAGTGTGAGGATGATACTCAGAACGATGGACGTTGCCAGCGGAAAGTAGATCGTCGTGTTCCCGCGGCGGAAGCTGAAGTCCCCAGGCAGCCGCCCGATCGGCAGCCCGGCCATCATCAGCAGGCCGAGACCGACGATGACGAGCCCCACGAGGACGAGCAGTTTCCCCACTGGCTACCGTGCGAGCTCGATCCCCGGGAAGAAGTAGCCCAGCTCGAAGGCCGCCGTGTCGGGTGCATCCGACCCGTGGGTTGCGTTGTTTTCAATCGACGCGCCGAATTCCTTTCGGAGCGTCCCGGCGTCCGCCTTGGCGGGATCCGTCGCACCCATGAGGGTGCGCCACTTGCGGATAGCGTCCGGGGCTTCCAGTGCGAGGACCACGCACGGCCCCGACGACATGAAGGCTGTCAGGCTTGCGAAAAACGGGCGCTCGTGGTGGACGGCGTAGAATCCCTCCGCCTCGCTCTGCGATATGTGGCGCATCCGCATGGCACGGATCTGGAATCCCTCGTCCTCGATGCGCTGAAGAATCCGGCCGGTATCGCGTGACTTGACGGCGTCTGGCTTGATAATGGCAAATGTCAGTTCCATAAGCTCTTGATTATAGCGGGAACGGGAGGGCTCGATGCCACAGAAGACAGGTGAGGACAGGAACAGCCCGGCCGATGGCGACGACCACATGGGCGCGGTCGAGGGGGACCGGCCGACCGACCAGCAGCACGGCAACGAGAACGCGCCGGGCATCGACGAGAAGGGGATGCCGAACGACCCGGTCGCCACCTGCGAGGACGCGCTCGGCGCCAATGTGGACGGGTCGGAGGGGGGATAAGCCCAGCAGGGCTGGCTAGCGCGACGTCGAGGTCGTCGCCGGGCCTGCCTTGAGGTACTTGTCGTACCACGCGAGGTAACGCTCGTAGAGATCCGTGCGGTAGCTCGGGATCGTGATGCCGTGGAACTGGTTCGGGTAGACCACCAGCTGCGTGTCCACGTCCAGGCTACGCAGTGCCTGGTACATCTGTTCGCTCCCGGTGATGGGCACGTTGAAATCCTTTTCACCCCCCATGAAGAGCGTCGGCGTCGTAATCCGATCCGCGTGGAAGAACGGGTACGAGATCCTGATCCAGCGCTCCTGCGCCTTCCAGGGAGAGCCAATTTCCGCCTCGTACTGGGTGATGTACTGATCCGTTCCAAACATCGTGATCTGGTTGGAGCTACCGGCGCCGCTCGTGGCGGCCTTGAAGCGCGTGTCGGTTGCAATCGTGTAGTTGGTCAGGATGCTGCCATAGCTCCAGCCGCCGATGCCCAGCCGCGCGGGATCGGCCACCCCCATGCGCACGACCTCGTCCACCGCGCCGAGCAGGTCGACGACCTCCAGGTTGCCCCAATCGCCGTAGATGGCCTTCTGAAAGGCGCTCCCGCGGCCGTTGCTGCCGCGGTAGTTCACCGCCAGCACCGCGTAGCCGCGCGCCGCAAACAGTTCGCGCTCGAAATTGAACGAATGGGCGTCCTGCCCGTTGGGCCCGCCGTGGATCCGCAGCAAAAGCGGGACCTTCTGTCCCGCCTGGTAGCCGGCCGGCTTCACCAGCAGCGAGTTTACCTGGGTGCCGTCCTTGCTCGTCGACGTCACCTCCTCGGTGGTGCCGACCTGCACGGCGTCGAACCATGCATCGTTGTGACGCGAGAGCCGCCGAAGCGTGCCCTGTTCCAGCGCGTGGATCTCCGGGATTTCGGCAGCCGTCGACGCCAGCACGGCGAACGCCTCGTCGGGCCCCGCCGAGAAGCTCGAAATCACCCGCTTGCCTGTGATCAGCCGTTCGATTGCCCCCCCGGCTGCCGACACTCGCGCCAGGTGTTCCGAACGGTCGTCCACCACGCCGAAGAGCAAGCTCCGCGAGTCGGCCGACCAGACGGGCGATCGCACCGGGCGGTCGAGCGCATCGGTCAGCGTGCGGGCCTCGCCGCCGGCTGCCGGCACAACCGCGAGCCGGTCCTGGACGTAGGCCGAGTACGCGGGCTCGTCGCCGAGCAGGTAGGCGATGGTGCGGCCATCCGGACTCCATTCCGGGCGCCCGCGCTCGAGCGCCGTCGTATGCGACAGGCGGCGCGGTTCGGCGCCGGCCCTTGCCTCCACGACGAACACGTCCTGGTTCGGAACCTTGTCGACGTCCCCCTCGCCGTGCCGGCGGATGAACGCGACCTGGCGCCCGTCGGGTGACCACGACGGCGCCGTTTCATCGAACGGGCCGGAAGTCAGCGTCTCGACTTCCCTGGATTCGACGTCGAACAGATACAGGTGCGATCGGCGGTCGTCGAGATAGCCGCGCCCGTCGCGCTTGAACGCGAACCGGTCGATGACGATCGGCCTGGGGGTCTTCGGTCCCGTCTTCTCCCCGCCGGCCTTGTCCTCCTCCTCCGGGTCCGGATCCGTGACCACGAGCACGAGCCGCTTGCTGTCAGGCGACCATGCGAAGTCGGAAACTCCCCCCTTTACGTCCGTCAGCTTGAACGCTTCCCCACCGGCGCGGTTCAGCAGCCAGATCTGCCCGCCCGTGGCCCCCTGCCGCGACGAAACGAAGGCCAGGAAGCGGTTATCCGGGCTCCAGCGGGGCGAGGTCTCGCTGTCGGGCGTGTGGGTCAACTGGACCTGCTGCCGGCCGTCCCAGCTGACCATCCAGACATCGGTGTCGTTCTTGTCGGTGGCCTTGATGCTGCGGGTGACGGTGTAGGCGACCCACTGCCCGTCAGGCGACCGCTGAGGGTCGCGGACGGTGAGCAGGTTGTAAATGTCGTCGATCTGCAGCGGCCGCTTCGTCTGGGCCGAGAGCGGGACGATCGAGAAGATCGCGAGAACGATGACAAGACGGCGCAGCATCATGATCCCTTCAGCCCTATCGAAGGCTTTCCATGATCTCGTCCAGGGCCTCTCGGCCGGGGCGGGTGCGCTCGAGCGGCAGGGTTGCGAGCGGTTCGTCCACCAAGTTCAGCAGCGTGACGAAATCGTCCTTGTCGGGCTCGATGTACAGGATACCGGTCGCGAACTCGCCGCGCCGCGCCGCTTCGTGGATGAGCCGGGACGCCTCGAACTTGTTCGTCGGGTCGTAGTCTTCGGCGACTTTCTTCAGATACAGCTTCGAGCCGTCGTGCAGCTCGACCTCCTTCGTCGTGCCGGGATCGTAGTCGACGGAGATGTCCTCGAAGAACGGTACGAAGCTGACCTCGCCGAGCACCTCGTCGTGTTCCTTGGCGTAGGCGTAGCTCTTGGTCGAGCCTTCGTGATCGTTGAACGTCACACAGGGTGAGATGACGTCGATCATGCAGGTGCCCCTGTGGCTCAGCGACGCCTTCAGGATCGACAGCAATTGTTTCTTGTCTCCGGAGAACGATCGGGCCACGAACGAAGCACCCAGCTGTATCGCCAGCGCACAGGTGTCGATGGGCGGCAGGTCGTTCACGATCCCGGTCTTCAGCGTGGATCCGAGGTCGGCCGTCGGTGAGAACTGCCCCTTCGTGAGCCCGTAGCAGCCGTTGTCTTCGATGATGTAGATGATCGGCACGTTACGCCGCATCAGGTGCACGAACTGCCCGATGCCAATCGCGCCGGTGTCGCCGTCGCCGCTCACGCCGATGGCGATGAGCTTGCGATTGGCCAGCATTGCGCCGGTGCCGACCGACGGCATCCGCCCGTGGACGGCGTTGAAACCGTGCGCGCCGCCGAGGAAGTAGGCCGGGCTCTTGCTCGAGCACCCGATCCCCGACAGCTTCACGACCTGGCTCGAGTCCACGCCCATCTCGAAGAAGGCGTCCACGATCCGTTCCGAAATGGCGTTGTGCCCGCACCCGGCGCACAGCGTGGTCTTGCCGCCGCGATACGGCTGCATTTCGAGCCCGATACGATTGATCTTGGTGGCCATGTAATTGTCTTTCCTTATTGCGCCCGGCCTGCAGCCTTCAGCCTTTCGACAGCTCTCCTCATTCGCCGCCCGCCTGCACGCCCGCCGCGATGACGCCAGCGTGCAGCGATTCCTTTGTCTTCCGCCCCTCCTGCACGAGGAGGTCGTCGGTGACCGACCGGGCATCGATTGGCAGGCCGTTGTAGTGCAGCACGCTGCGCAGCTTCGCAATCCGGTCGGACGAGAGTTCCAGCCGCATCAGGCCCAGCATCTGCGCGTCGCGATTCTGCTCGACGACGTAGACACGCTGGTAGCGGTCGATGAACGTCCCGAGGTCGTCGGTGAACGGATAGGCCCGCAGCCGAAGGTACGCGGCCCGCATGCCGGCTTCCTCCCTGAGCTGCCCGAGGCTCTCGTCGATCGCCCAATGGCTGGTGCCGTAGCCGATGATCGCGATGTCCGCCCCGGGTTCGTCGAGGACTTCGGGCCTGGGAACGTACTGCCGTGCGGTCTCAAACTTCCGGACGAGCCGGTCGAGGTTCTTGACGTAGTCGTCGGGCCGCTCGCTGTACTGCCCCTTTTCGTTGTGACCGGAGCCACGGGTGAAATAGGCGGGCAACCCGTCCCCGGGGATCGTGCGGTACGGGATACCGTCGCCGTCTACGTCCATGTAGCGGCCCCACTCCCCGAGCCGCTCCAGCGTCGCCTTGTCGAGCAGCTTGCCGCGGTCGAGCGGCGTGTCCGGATAGGGGAACGGATCCGACATCCAGCTGTTCATCCCGAGATCCAGATCGCTCATGACGAAGACCAGCGTCTGGAAGCGCTCCGCCAGGTCAAAGGCGTCCATGGCCATCGTGTAACACTCCTGGACCGAGGCCGGAATGAGCATGATGTGCTTCGTGTCGCCATGCGAGACCATGGCGGTCGTCAGCATGTCACCTTGGGCCGTCCGCGTCGGCAATCCCGTAGACGGGCCGACACGCTGGATGTCGAACACGACGCCCGGCACTTCGGCGTAGTAAGCCAGGCCGGCGAACTCGCTCATCAGCGAAATGCCCGGGCCGGCGGTCGATGTCATCGCGCGAGCGCCCGCCCAGCCGGCGCCGATGACCATGCCGATCGACGCGATCTCGTCCTCGGCCTGCACGATGGCGAACGTCGCCTTGCCGGTGGCCTTGTCGACCCGGTACTTCTTCATGTACCCGATCAACGTCTCCGGCAGCGACGAGGAGGGGGTGATGGGGTACCAGGCCACGACCGTCACGCCCGCCATCATGCAGCCGAGCGCACCCGCCGCGTTTCCCTCGACCAGGATCATCCCGGCGGTCTTCGTCATCGGTTCGACGACATATGGATCCTGTTTTTCGAGGTGATGTTCCGCAAACTCGAAGCCGGCCTTCAGCGCGCCCAGGTTCAGCTCGATGGCTTTCACCTTCGGGCCGAGCTGCTTGCGGAGCGCGGCTTCCATCTGGCCCATGTCCACGCCAAGGAGCTTCGACAGCACCCCGTCGTAAATCATGTTCTTCACCAGCCGGCGGAGCTTGGCGTCCTTGCAGACCTCGGCGACGATCTTGTCGTAGGGAACGGAGTAGAACACCAGGTCCTGCCGGAGATCCTTCAGCTTCAGCGGTGCGTCGTACAGCACCGCCGCGCCAGGCTCGAGCGACAGCACATCCTCGCGCGCCGTTTCCGGGTTCATGGCTACGAGGAAGTCGACCTCCTTCTTTCGGCCGATGAAGCCATCCTTGTTGGCGCGGATGGTGAACCAGGTCGGCAGCCCCGCAATGTTCGACGGGAACATGTTCTTGCCCGAAACCGGCACGCCCATCTGGAAGATGGAGCGCAGGAGGACGAGGTTGGCCGTCTGGCTGCCCGAGCCGTTGACGGTCGCGACCTGAATGCTGAAATCATTGACGATGCGGCGCGTAGCGGGCTGCGGCGCGGCCTCGTGGACCGCGGCATCACCTGGAGGCATGGGAATCCTTCCGCGGCGAAGACACCTCGGGTGTGTCAATCAGGAGAAACCGGAACCTGCGGAATTATAACCTACGCCCGCAACGCGCTCTTGACGGCGCCGCCGATGTCGGAGGGGCTCTTGACCACCTCGACGCCAGCCTTGGTCAGCGCCACCATCTTTTCGGCGGCCGTGCCCTTGCCCCCTGCGATGATGGCGCCGGCGTGCCCCATCCGGCGTCCGGGCGGGGCGGTCTGACCCGCGATGAAGCTCACGACCGGCTTCTTGAAGTGGGTCGCGATGAACGCGGCCGCTTCTTCCTCGGCCGTGCCCCCGATCTCGCCGATCATCACGACCGCCTCGGTGGCCGCATCGGCCGCGAACAGCCCGAGCGCGTCGATGAAGCTCGTGCCGATGAGCGGGTCCCCGCCGATCCCGATGCAGGTGGTCTGCCCGAGCCCGAGCTTCGTGAGCTGGTGGATGGCTTCGTACGTCAGCGTGCCGCTTTTGGACACGATGCCGACACGCCCTTCCTTACAGATATGCCCGGGGATAATGCCCGCCTTGGCCTGCCCGGCCGTGATGAGGCCGGGGCAATTGGGGCCGATCAGGCGCGTCTTGCTGGCGCGGACGATGGCGAGCGCGCGCAGCATGTCGAGTGTGGGAATGCCCTCGGTAATGCAGACAGCGAGCGGGATCCCGGCGTCCGCCGCTTCGAGCACGGCGTCAGCCGCAAACGGCGGCGGCACGAAAATCACGGTCGCGTTGGCGCCGGTCTCCTGCACGGCGTCCGCGACCGTATTGAACACCGGCCACCCCTCGTGCGTCGTGCCGCCCTTGCCGGGCGTCACGCCGCCGACGACCTGCGTGCCATAGGCGGCGGCCTGCCGCGCGTGAAACGTGCCTTCCTTGCCGGTCAGCCCCTGGACGATGAGGCGTGTGTTCCTGTCGATCAGTACGGCCATTCTCACCTGCACCCGTGAGCCCGACCCGCAGGCCGGGCGTGTCGTTCGTTTACCGCCCGAGCGCAACGACCTTCTCGGCCGCCTCGCTCATGGTGTCGGCCGTCGTGAAGTTCAGGCCGCTGTCGAGCAGCATCTGCTTGCCCTTCTCGACGTTGGTTCCTTCCATCCGGATGACGACCGGGACCCGGACGCCGAGGTCCGTGACGGCGGCAATCACCCCTTCGGCGAGGATGTCGCACCGCAGGATCCCCCCGAAAATATTGATGAGCACGGCCTTGACGCTCTCGTCGGACATCAGGATGCGGAAGGCGTTCTTGATCTGTTCGGCGTTGGCGCCGCCGCCCACGTCGAGGAAGTTGGCGGGCTCGCCCCCGGCGAGCTTGATGATGTCCATCGTTGCCATCGCCAGGCCGGCGCCGTTCACCATGCAGCCGATCGTCCCGTCGAGCTTGATGTAGTTCAGGGAGTGCGTCGACGCCTCGACCTCGAGCGGTTCTTCCTCCGCCGCGTCGCGCAGTTCCTTGATGTCGGGATGCCGGAACAAGGCGTTGTCGTCGAAATTCATCTTGGCGTCGAGCGCCAGCAGCTGGCCGTCCTCGGTCACGATGAGGGGATTGATCTCGAGCAGCGACGCGTCACTGTCCATGAACGCCTGGTACACGGCCGCCATGAGCTTGCCGGCCTGCCCGACCTGCGGGCCCTCGAGGCCCAGCGCAAAGGCCAGTTTGCGGGTTTGGAAGGCGTTCAGACCGGTCGCCGGGTGCACGGCCTCCTTGAAGATCCGGTCGGGCGTTTCTTCGGCCACCGTCTCAATCTCGACACCGCCTTCCCGGCTGGCCATGATGACTGGCCGCTCGCTGGCGCGATCGATGACGAGCCCGAGGTAGAGCTCGCGGGCGATTCTCAGCCCCTGCTCGACCAGGACGCGCTGCACGATCTGGCCCGCGGGCCCTGTCTGGTAGGTCACCAGGCGCATGCCGAGCATCGCGGCCGCGGCGGATTCCGCCTCGGCCGGGTTCTTGACCACCTTTACCCCCCCGCCCTTGCCACGGCCGCCGGCATGGATCTGCGCCTTGACGACGACGGTGCCGCCGCCGAGACGCTCGGCTACGGCGCGCGCGTCGGTGGCGTTGAAGACGACTTCCCCGTGGGGCACCGGCACGCCGTGCCGGGCGAGGATGGCCTTGGCCTGATATTCGTGGATTTTCATCGTGTGTGGGCTTCGGACTCGCGCCGTCTTCCTGGCGGCGTGCAGCGCATGGACGCGCGGGTGCAACGCGCGCAACCTTCTAATCATGTGCCGGCGTGGGCGCTTCGATCAAGCACGCATATCCGACCGATCCGAGCCTCATTGCGCCGCGCGAAACCCAGCAGATACAATGCAAGGAATCTGGAGCCGCTCGCGAACATGTCCTCACCCATCCGCCGCGTATTGTCCTCGACGGTCGGGACCAAGCTCCTCATCGGGCTGACCGGCCTGGCGCTGTTCGTATATCTCATCATCCATCTCGCGGGCAACGCGCTGATTTTCGCTGGCCAGGACGCGTTCAACGTCTACGCGCACGCGCTGATCTCGAATCCGCTCATCATTCCCCTCGAGATCGGGCTGCTGCTGCTCTTCCTGGTCCACATCTACAAGGCCATCACGAACTACGTGAAGAACCTGGCGGCTCGGCCCGAGGCCTACGACAAGAAGGCCTACGCCGGCCACACGAGCCGGAAGAGCGTCGCCTCATCCACGATGATCGTCACGGGAATCATCGTGGCCGTCTTCCTCATCATCCACGTCAAGCAGTTCAAGTTCGGCTCCTACTACCAGACGGTCGCGGACGCGGGCGTGCGCGACCTGTACCGCACGGAGATCGAGGTGTTCTCGAACCCGTTCTGGGTGGCGTTCTACGTGATGGCCACGCTTCTCGTCGGGCTGCACCTGCGGCACGGGATCGCGAGCGGCTTTCAGTCGATCGGATTCGATCACCCGATGTACACCCGGCGCCTGACGATGTGGAGCCTCGTGCTGGCCGTCATCATCAGCGGCGGGCTCGCGGCCATCCCCGTGTGGGTGTATTTCACGCATTAGCCAACGAATGCACACGGCTTGACACGGATTGGGGCCGTTCCACGGCGGACATCCGGCCTGGGGCGCGCTGCCGGACCAGGCGTTCACGCTCGGCATTGATTCAGGTTCCGTATGACTCTTGACTCCAACGTTCCCGGCGGCCCGCTGGCGGAAAAGTGGGACCGGCACCGGTTCGAATCCAAGCTGGTCAACCCGGCGAACCGGCGCCGCTACACCATCATCGTCGTCGGGACCGGCCTGGCGGGCGCCTCGGCGGCCTCGTCGCTCGGAGAACTCGGCTACAACGTCCTCAGCTTCTGCATCCAGGACAGCCCGCGGCGCGCGCACAGCATCGCCGCGCAGGGGGGCATCAACGCCGCGAAGAACTACCAGAACGACGGCGACAGCATCCACCGGCTGTTCTACGACACGGTGAAGGGGGGCGACTACCGGTCGCGCGAGGCCAACGTGTACCGGCTGGCGCAGTTGAGCGTCAACATCATCGACCAGTGCGTGGCGCAGGGCGTGCCGTTCGCGCGCGAGTACGGCGGGATGCTCGACAATCGCTCCTTCGGCGGCGCGCAGGTGTCACGCACGTTCTACGCGCGGGGCCAGACCGGCCAGCAGCTCCTGCTCGGCGCGTACCAGTCCCTGATGCGGCAGGTCGAGAAGGGCACTGTCCGGTCGCTGCCCAACCGGGAGATGCTCGACCTGGTCCTTGTCAACGGGCAGGCCCGGGGCGTCATCATCCGCAACCTGATCACAGGCGAGCTCGAGCGCTACGCGGCGGATGCCGTCCTGTTGTGCACCGGCGGCTACGGGACGGCGTACTATTTGTCGACCAACGCCGTGGGGTCGAACGTGACGGCGTCCTGGCGCGCCCACAAGCGCGGTGCATACTTCGCCAACCCGTGCTTCACGCAGATCCACCCGACCTGCATTCCCGTCTCCGGTTCGGCGCAGTCAAAGCTGACGCTGATGAGCGAAAGCCTGCGGAACGACGGGCGGGTCTGGGTGCCGAAGAACCCGGGCGAGCGCCGGCCGCCACAGCAGATCCCGGAGGAAGACCGCGATTACTACCTGGAGCGCCGGTATCCCAGCTTTGGCAACCTCGTCCCGCGCGATGTGGCGTCCCGCAACGCCAAGGCCGTCTGTGACGAGGGGCGCGGCGTCGGCGAAAGCGGCCTCGCCGTGTACCTCGATTTCGCGGACGCCATCAAGCGGCTCGGCCTCGAGGTCATCAGGGGCCGCTACGGCAACCTCTTCGACATGTACACCAAGATCACCGACGAGGATCCGTACAGGCTGCCGATGCGCATCTACCCGGCCATCCATTACACGATGGGGGGGCTCTGGGTCGATTACAACCTGATGAGCACCATCCCGGGGCTGCACGTGCTCGGCGAGGCGAACTTCTCGGATCACGGGGCCAATCGCCTCGGGGCCAGCGCGCTGATGCAGGGGCTCGCGGATGGGTACTTCGTCATCCCCTACACCCTGGCCCATTACCTCGCCGGTTCCACGCTGCCCGCGGTCTCGGTGGACCACGAGGCGTTCCGCGAAGCGGAGGCGGGTGTCCAGGGACAAATCGACCGGCTGCTCGCGGTCAAAGGCTCCAGGACGCCGCGCCAGCTTCACCGCGAGCTCGGCCAGGTGCTCTGGGACAACGTGGGCATGGCGCGCTCGGAAGCCAGCCTGCGGACCGCCCTGGCGCGCATCCCGCAATTGCGCGAGGAATTCTGGCAGAACGTCTCGGTCCCGGGGCCGAAGAACAATTTGAACAAGAACCTGGAGTATGCCGGCCGCGTCGCTGACTACCTCGAGTTCGCCGAAGTACTTACGCTCGACGCGCTGCACCGGACCGAATCGTGCGGCGGCCACTTCCGCGACGAGAGTCAGACGCCGGACGGCGAGGCGCAGCGCGACGACGAGAACTTCTCGTATGTCGCGGCTTGGGAATTCCAGGGGGTCGGCAAGGCTCCCGCGCTCCACAAGGAGCCTCTGACGTTCGAGTATGTCAAGCCAACGCAGCGCAGCTACAAGTAGAAAGGCTCAAAGGTCGGAGGCCGCAGGATCGAACCTATATGCGAATTTTCTTGAAGGTGTGGCGCCAGGCCAGCCCTGACGCGCAGGGCCGCTTCGTCGATTACACCGCCGAAGACGTCTCACCCGACATGTCGTTCCTCGAGATGCTGGACGTCGTCAACGAGCGGCTCATCATGCAGGGCGAGGATCCCATCGCCTTTGATTCTGACTGCCGAGAGGGGATTTGCGGCACGTGTGGCTTCATGGTGAGCGGGATCGCCCACGGACCCGACCCCGGCACGACTGTGTGCCAGCTGCATATGCGCCGTTTCAAGGATGGCATGCGCCTCACCCTGGAGCCCTGGCGGGCCAGGGCGTTCCAGGTGCTCAAGGATCTCGTCGTCGATCGCAGCGCCTTTGACCGCATCATCCAGGCCGGCGGCTACACGTCGGTGAATGTCGGCGGCGCGCCGGACGGCAACGCCGTGCTCGTGGGCAAGACGGCCTCCGACAAGGCCATGGATTCGGCCGCCTGCATCGGGTGTGGCGCGTGCGTGGCCGCCTGCAAAAACGCGTCGGCGGCGCTCTTCACCTCGGCGAAGATCAGCCAGATGGCGCTTCTGCCCCAGGGCCAGGTGGAGCGGTTCCAGCGCGTCGTGAAGATGGTCGATCGCCACGACGAGGAAGGGTTCGGCAGCTGCTCCAATGAGGGCGAGTGCGAGGCGGTGTGCCCCAAGGAGATTCCGATCACCAACATCGCCCGGATGAACCGCGAGTACTTCCGCGCCCTGTTGTTTTCCCGCGACTGACCGCCACGGCGCCACCCCGCCCCTGACTCAGCGGGCAAAGGTTACGGCCGCGCTCCGGAGCACCTCACCGCCGGGAGCGGAGCTGCGCATGAGCTGTGTAACCGCATAAATCCCGCGGCCGAACTCGAGACACCAGCGGCAGGTCGCGCAGCCAGTGTCTCGATGCACGTCAAACCTTGATTACGTCGGTCAGCTCCTTGACCGCGGCGGCGGACTTCTTGAGCGCCGCGTCTTCGTCCGGCGTGAGCGTGATTTCGATGATCTGCTCCATGCCCCTGGCGCTCAGCTTGATCGGGACGCCCACGAACAGGTCGCGGATCCCGTACTCGCCCTGCAGGAACACCGAGCAGGGGACAATCTTCTTCTTGTCCTTCAGGATGATCTCGACCATTTCCGCCGCCGCGGAGCCCGGTGCATACCAGGCGCTCGTGCCAACCAGCTTGGTGATCTCTGCCC